>NZ_VDMS01000005.1:300000-544184 GCF_006346395.1 Nocardioides plantarum | reverse complement strand
ATCGTCACCCTCGACCTGGCCACCCTCCTCTCCCAGCTCGGCGAGCCCGGCGTCGCCCTGATCGGCGACCAACCCATCACCGCGGCCCACGCCCGCCGCCTGGCCTGCACCGCCCACCTCGTCCCCGCCGTCCTCGACGGCGACTCCCACATCCTCGACCTGGGCCGCAGCCAACGCCTCTACAACCGCCACCAACGCAAAGCCATGGCACTACGCGACACCACCTGCCGCGCCAGCGGCTGCACCATCCCCGCCGCCTGGTGCGAAGCCCACCACCTCACCCCCTGGACCCACGGCGGCCCCACCAACCTCGACGACGGCATCCTGCTCTGCCCCCACCACCACCACCTCGCCCACGACCACCGCTACGACATGCAACGACATCCCGACGGCACCCTCACCTTCCACCGACGCACCTAGACAAGGGCTCCCGGCCGCCGTCACCCGTGCCAGGCTGGCCGCCATGACCTTCGAGCTGCGCCGGGTCACCCCGGACGACTGGCGGCTGCTGCGCGACGTACGGCTGCGGGCGCTCGCCGACGCCCCGGACGCGTTCGGCTCGACCCGCGCACTCGCGGAGGGGCTGACCGAGTCCGACTGGCGCGACCGGGCGGACAACGGCGGTCTCACGCTGGTCGCCCTCGGGAGCAGCGGCGTCGACGAGGAGCGTGGCCTGGGCATGGGTGGCGCGTTCGCGCCGGACGGCGGGCCGACGGCGTGCGTATGGGGCATGTGGACCGACCCGGTGGCGCGGGGGCGCGGCATCGGCGCCGCAGTGCTCGACGACCTGGTGGCGTGGTGCCGCGAGCCACGGCGCCCCGGGCCGGCGTACGACGAGGTCCGGCTGCACGTCACGCAGGGCAACGACGCGGCGCGCCGGCTCTACGTCGCCCGGGGGTTCGTGCCGACCGGCGCCTGGGAGCCGCTGCGCGAGGGCTCGCCGCTGCGGATCGAGGAGCTGGCGCTGCGGCTCAGGAGTTGAACTTCTGCTGGGTCTTGTCGAGACCCTGGAGGACCAGCGACTCGACGGCGTCGGCAGCGGAGTCGACCTGGAACGGGAGCTCCTTGCGCTCGACGCCGGAGTAGTCGGAGAGCACGAAGTCGGCGACGTCCTGGCGCCCTGACGGGCGCCCGATGCCGGCGCGGACCCGGTAGAAGTCGCCGGTGCCGAACGACGAGCGCAGCGACTTCAGACCGTTGTGGCCGTTGTCGCCACCGCCCAGCTTGGTGCGCAGGGTGCCGAAGTCGATGTCGAGCTCGTCGTGGATCACGACGATCCGGGACGGCTCGATCTTGTAGAAGGTGGCCAGCGCCTTGACCGGACCGCCGACCTCGTTCATGTAGGACCGGGGCCGGGCGAGGACCAGCCGCGGGCCGTCGCTGCCCGGCGTACCGAGCCGCGCCTCGGCGACCTCGGCGCGCCCGGTCTTGTGGGCGCGCAGCGGGGTGCCGAGGCGGCGGACCAGCTCGTCGACGACCAGGTAGCCGATGTTGTGCCGGTTGCCGGCGTAGCCGGGCCCGGGGTTGCCGAGCCCGACGACGAGCCACACGTCGGACATGTCGGACTCCTGGTCGGGGTCGCGCCGCCGACCGAAGGGGTCAGCGGCGCGAACCGGTGAGATCAACCGGCCCAGGAACCACCTGAGCCGCGGGAGGATCACTCCTCGTCGGCGGCCTTGTCGATGGCGGCGGCCTCGACCTGGGCGTCGCCGATCTCCTCGTCGGAGACCTCGCGCTCGATGCCGGCCTCGGCCTCGGCCTCCTCCAGCTCGGCCTCGAGGGCCTCGGCGCTGATCTGCTCGGTGACGTTGACGACGAGGGTCTCGCCATCGACCAGCAGGGTGGTGCCGGCCGGGAGGGACAGCTCGGAGGCCAGGATCTGGGTGCCGGCGGCCAGACCCTCGATGTCGAGGTCGATCTGCTCGGGGATCGTGGTGGCCTCGGCCTCGACCTGCACGGTCGGGTTCTCGAGCACGACGAGCGTGTCGGGGCCGGCCTCGCCGACGAGGTTGATCGCGACGTCGACGGTGACCTTCTCGCCCTTGCGGACGGCGACGAAGTCGATGTGCTCGATGACCCGGCGGATGGGGTCCACCTGGATCTGCTTGGTGAGCGCGAGCTGCGCGGAGCCGTCGATGTCGAGCTCGAGGAGGGAGTTGGCGCCACCGCGCTTGAGCGCGAGCGTCGTGACGTGGCCCGGGAGCGTCACGTGGACGGGGTCGTTGCCGTGGCCGTAGATCACGGCGGGGATCTTGTGGTCGCGGCGGATGCGGCGGGCCGCACCCTTGCCGAACTCGGTGCGGCTCTCGGCCTGGATCTTCTCGGTGTCGGACATGCTGGTCTCCTCGTGGTGTGGGTCGGCGGGCCCGGCGAGAGCGGTGGTCGAAAAGCAACGAACGCCGCGCGACAGCGCGGCGTCCTGGTCAGTTCGGCTGGACGGCCGGCCCTGTCGATCACGGAGCGTGAGCTCCCTCGCCGAGGCAACTCGTGAACCTTACGGGACGACGTACGAGCGCAGCCAATCGAGCGCGGCCGCTGCTCGACGCCTCCCTAGGGTGAGGGGGTGAGCCTGACCCTTGCCGAAGCCCGAGCCCGTGCCGCTGCCGTCAGCGACGTCCACTACGCCCTGGCGCTCGACCTGACCGACCCCAGCCAGGGGACCTACGGCCTGAGGTGCCAGGTCACGTTCCAGTGCTCGGAGGAGACGACGTTCCTCGAGGTCACCGACGCGGTCGGCCTCGAGGTCGACGCCGACCCCGGGGTCGGGTGGTCGTACGACGGCAAGCGCCTCCACCTGTCCGGGGTGGACCGCTGCCGTCACCCGGAGCACCAGCCGGGGGACGTCTGCCCGCGACGGGTCGTGGTGACGGCCCGGATGCCCTACGTGACCGACGGCGACGGGATGCACACGTTCACCGACCCGGCCGACGGCGAGACCTACGTCGCGGCGTACCTCGGCATGGACGTGGCACAGAAGGTCTTCCCCTGCTTCGACCAGAACGACCTCAAGGCGCTCGTGGACCTCGAGGTGACCGCCGACCCCGCCTGGACGGTCCTGGCCAACGGACGCGTCCACCACCAGCACGACGGCCACTGGGAGTTCGCCACCACCCTGCCCATCCCGACCGCGATGTTCGTGGTCTGCGCCGGCCCGTGGCACAGCCGCACCTGGGAGCACGCCGGCCTGCCGTTCGGCTGGCATGCGCGCGCGTCGCTCGCCGACGAGCTCGACCGCGACTTCGACGAGCTGCGGAGCACGACCGAGAGGTGCTTCGACCACTACGCGTCGCTGTTCGACGAGCCGATGCCGTTCGACTCCTACGACCAGGCCTTCGTCCCCGGCCAGAACTGGGGGGCGCTCGAGACGCCCGGGTGCGTGACCTACCGCGACGAGTACCTCCCCCGTGGCCGGCTCACCGACCGGCTCCGGGCCGCCCGCGCGTCGACGATCGCCCACGAGATGGCGCACATGTGGTTCGGCGACCTGGTGACCATGACGTGGTGGGAGGACACCTGGCTGCAGGAGTCGTTCGCCGACTACATGGGCGTCCGCGTCGCCGGAGACGCGGTGGGCCACCACGACCTGCTCGTCGCCTTTGAGACCGCCCGCAAGGTCAACGCCTATCGGGCCGACGCCCGGCGCTCCACCCACCCGGTCGCCCCGGAGGCCGAGGACGTGCCCGACGTGGACGCCGCGGCCACCAACTTCGACATGATCAGCTACGCCAAGGGCGGCTCGAGCCTGCGCCAGCTGGTCACCTGGCTCGGCGACGAGACCTTCCTGGCCGGGGTCAACGCCTACCTGTCGCAGCACCGGTTCGGCAACACGCGACTGACCGACTTCGTCGCCGCGCTGGACGCCGTCTCCGACCGGGACGCGGTGGGCTGGGCCGACGCCTGGCTGCGCACCACCGGTTTCGACACCGTGCGCGTCGAGCGCGAGGCCGACGGCACCCCGGTGCTGCACCGCGACGGGTCGCGTCCCCACCGCTTCTGGGTGGCGTCGTACGACGACGCGCTGAGCCCGGCGGGCGGACACCTCGTCGACCTCGGCGACGAGCCGGTGCGGCTGCCCGAGCTGCGCGGGCGGATCGTGCTGCCCAACGCCCGCAGCCAGACCTACGCCCAGGTGGCGCTCGACGACCTCTCGCTCGCGGCGTTCGCCGACCGGCTCCCCCGGCTCGACGACCCGTTGGCCCGCGCGGTGGTGTGGGGCCAGTGGTTCGAGGCGGTCCGCACCCGGCGGCTCGCCTCCCACGACTACCTCGACCTGGTGGCGCGCCACCTCCCGGTCGAGCCGCACCCGATGATCGTCGGCTCGGTCGCCACCCGGACCCTCGGCTCGGTCCTGCCCGAGCGGGTCGCGGCGGCCGACGTCGGCGACGCCGTGGCGTCCCTCTCCGCGGCGTTCGCCCGCGGCCTCGCCGCGGCGGGCGACGACGAGCTCCGCCTGGTGTTCGTCGAGGGCCTCGCGTCGACCTCGCGTGACGCGGCCCTGCTGGAGTCCTGGCTCGACGCCGACGGGGTCGACGGGCTCGAGTGGTACGCCGGGCTGCGCTGGCGGGTCGTGACCCGGCTCGCCGCGATCGGCGCCGCGGACGCGGCGTACGTCGAGGGCGAGCGTCGTCGTGACGGCACCGTCGACGGTGAGATCGGCGCAGCCCGGGCGCTGGCCGCCCGACCGACCGCGCAGGCCAAGGCCGACGCCTGGGCCGCGGCCACCGACGCCGGTGTCTCCAACCGGCGCTTCGAGGCCCTCACCGGCGGGCTGTGGCAGCCCGAGCAGGCCGCCCTCGTGGCGCCGTACGTCGCCCGCTACCTGGCCGAGGCACCCGCGCTGGCCGAGCGCGGACAGGCGTTCGCGCAGGCCGTGGGCCGGGCGTTCCCGGCCGTGCCGCTCGACGCCGACCAGCTGGCCGACGTGCGTGCCGCGGTGCCGGCCGTCACCAACACGATCCTCAGGCGGGACTGGGAGGACGCCCTCGACGACCGGGGCTGACCGGACCGGTGGTCGAGCCGGATCGCCACCCACCGGGGTGTCCCCGGAGCGCGCCTCCCACGGTGGTCGAGCCGGGCGAGCGCCAGCGAGTCCGAGTCGAGACCCCCGCAGGTGCAGCTCAGGTCGACCTGTGCCTGCGGTGATCTCGACGCGCCCGTCGCGACCTCGTTCCTCGGTCGCGGGGCTTGCTCGATCTCCCGCCTCGCGACACCCCGCTCGTTCCTCGCGGTGTGTCTATGCGTGACCGTCGAACATCGAGGTGACCGAGCCGTCCTCGAAGACCTCGCGGATGGCGCGCGCGACCAGCGGCGCGATCGACAGCGTCGTCAGCTTGTCGAACTCGGCCTCGGGGGCGATCGGCAGCGTGTTGGTGACGATGACCTCGACGGCCGGGGAGTTCTTGAGCCGGTCGACGGCGGGCCCGGAGAGGATCGCGTGGGTCGCGGCGATGACGACGCCCGCGGCGCCCTCCTCGACCAGTGCCTCGGCGGCCTTGGTGATGGTGCCGCCGGTGTCGATCATGTCGTCGGTCAGCACGCACATCCGGCCCTTGACGTCACCGACGACCCGGTTGGCGACGACCTCGTTGGGACGGTCGAGGCGACGGCTCTTGTGGATGAAGGCCAGGGGCACACCGCCCAGGCGGGCCGACCAGCGCTCGGCGACCTTGATGCGCCCGGCGTCGGGCGAGACGATCGCGAGCTGCTGGCCGCCGTACTGGGCCTTGATGTAGTCGGTGAGCAGCGGCAGTGCCATCAGGTGGTCGACGGGGCCGTCGAAGAAGCCCTGCAGCTGGTCGGCGTGCATGTCGACGGTGATGATGCGGTCGGCACCGGCGGTCTTGAACATGTCGGCCACCAGCCGCGCCGAGATCGGCTCACGACCACGGTGCTTCTTGTCCTGGCGGCTGTAGCCCCAGAACGGCATGACGACGGTGATCCGCTTGGCCGAGGCACGCTTGAGCGCGTCGACCATGAGCAGGTGCTCCATCAGCCAGGTGTTGATGGGCGCGGTGTGGCTCTGGATGACGAACGCGTCGCAGCCGCGCACCGACTCCTCGTAGCGCACGTAGATCTCGCCGTTGGCGAAGTCGTAGGCCGACGTCGGCACCAGCGGGGTGCCGAGGATCTCGGACACGTCCTGGGCCAGCGCCGGGTGGGCCCGGCCGCTGAAGACCATGAGGTTCTTCTCGGTGGTCTTCTGGATGCCCGTCACGGGAGACTCCTCAGTCGTCGGTCGGATCGTCCGCATGGTCGACCGCCGCGGGCGATTCTGCCAGGGCCTCGGCGGCGGCCGACGCCTGGTCGGTACCGGGACGTCGGGCGAGGGTCCAGCCCTCGAGGTCGCGCTGGGGACCGGCGCTGACCGCCAGCGCTCCCGGCGGCACGTCGCGGCGTACGACGGTGCCCGCGCCGGTGCCGGCGCCGTCGCCGATGGCGACCGGGGCGACGAAGGTGTTGTTGGAACCGGTCTTGGCGTGGCGACCGACGGTCGTGCGGTGCTTGGCGACGCCGTCGTAGTTGGCGAAGATCGTGCCGGCCCCGATGTTGGCGCCCTCGCCGATCTCGGCGTCGCCGACGTAGGACAGGTGGGGCACCTTGGCGCCCTCGCCGATGACGGCGTTCTTGGTCTCGACGAACGCGCCGATCTTGCCCCGCGCGCCGAGCCGGGTGCCGGGGCGCAGGTAGGACCAGGGCCCCACGGTGGCACCCGCGCCGATGACGGCGAGCTCGCCGTGCGTGCGTACGACGCGCGCCCCGGCCCCGACCTCGGTGTCCTTGAGCGTCGTGTCGGGCCCCACGACGGCGTCCTCGCCGACGACGGTCGCGCCGAGCAGCTGGGTGCCGGGCAGGATGGTGACGTCCTCGGCCAGCACGACGTCGGCGTCGATCCAGGTGGTGGCGGGGTCCATCACGCTGACGCCGGCGCGCATCCAGCGCTCGACGATGCGGCGGTTGAGCTCGGCGCCGGCGCGTGCCAGCTGCGCGCGGTCGTTGACCCCCTCGGTCTGCACCACGTCGTCGGTCGGGTGGGCGCTGACGGTCAGCCCGTCGCCGCGGGCCAGGCCGATGGCGTCGGTGAGGTAGAACTCGCCCTTGGCGTTGTCGTTGCCGATGCGCGGGAGCGCATCGGTCAGGAACGCGGCGTCGAAGGCGAGGATGCCGGAGTTGATCTCGTGGATCTCGCGGGTCACGTCGGAGGCGTCCTTCTCCTCCACGATCGCCAGGACGTCGCCCTCGTCGTTGCGCACCACGCGACCCAGGCCGAACGGGTTGTCCACCACGCCGCTGAGGATGCTCACCGCGGCCTGGGAGGCGAGGTGCTCGTGGACGAACTCGCGCAGGGTGTCGCCCGTGAGCAGCGGGGTGTCGCCGGTGGCGACGACGACGGTGCCGGTCGTCTGCCCGGAGGCGCCGACGACGTCCATCGCGACCCGCACCGCATGACCGGTGCCGAGCTGCTCCTCCTGGACCGCGAGCACCGCGTCGGGCACGAGCTGCTGGATGTGGGGGCCGACCTGCTCGCGCTGGTGGCCGACGACCGCCACGATGCGGTTCGGGTCGGTCGCCAGGACGGCGTGGAGCACGTGGCCGACCATGCTGCGGCCACCGACCGGGTGGAGCACCTTCATCGTCTTGGACTTCATGCGGGTGCCGCCACCGGCAGCCAGGACGATCACGGTCAGGTCACGGGGCACCGGGTCACACTAGGACAGGTTGGTGGCCGACGCCTCCCGGGCGGCGCGGAGGACGGCACGGAGTACGGTCCGAGGATGGCGTCCTGGTCCCGGTACGTCGCCCTGGGCGACAGCCAGACCGAGGGCCTCAACGACCTGGCGCCGGACGGGACTCCCCGCGGCTGGGCCGACCGGCTCGCCGCCCGGCTCGCCGGGACCACCAGTCCGGGTCTGCACTACGCCAACCTGGCGGTGCGTGGGTGCCGGGCACGTCACGTGCGCGAGGTGCAGCTGCCCCGGGCGATCGACCTCTCCCCCGACCTCGCCAGCGTCGCGGTGGGCATGAACGACCTGCTCCGCCACGACTACGACGTCACGGCCACGCTCGCCGACATCGAGACGACGATCGCGGGGCTGCAGGAGTCCGGCGCTCACGTGGTGTCGATGACCAACCCCGACATCGCCAAGATGCTGCCGGCCATGGGGTGGCTGGCCGGTCGCCAGCGGGTGTTCCACGACCGGTTGCGCGCGCTGCACCAGCGCTACGACGTGCCCACGCTCGAGCTGGCCGGACAGCCCCTGGGGGCGGCCCGCGAGCTGTGGAGCCACGACCGCATCCACGGCTCCGCCGAGGGCCACCGACGCGTCGCCGAGGGGATGGCGTGGCTCCTCGACGTCCCGGGCAGCGACGAGCGGTGGGCCGAGGTCGATCCGTCCCGGCTGGGCCCGGTGCGCCTGGTGCTGGGTGAGCTCGGCTGGGCCCGCACGTTCCTCGGCCCCTGGCTCACCGGGCAGGTCGTGCACCGCCACGCCCCTCCCCGTGCGAGGGCGGTCTGCAAGCGGCCCGACCTACGGCCGGTCGAGGCGGACGCGGCGGACGAGGCGTAGGACGCGTAGATGTCCAGGCCGCTGGACTGGTCTGGCTCACCCGAGACCGGGCACCAAGACACGAAAATTGCCCGGTCTGACCCATTCGACACAAAAATTGCCGAAACGTCAGCGGGGCCTTCGAATCCGTGCTCCCATCCTGCTATGACCCCGCCACCTCCCTCCGCACGACCGCGCCGTAGTCGCCTCTCCCAGGGCCTGTTCGCCCTTCTTGCTCTGACCCTCCTCGTGGCCGGTAACGCGGTCCTCGCACCAGGTGCGCAGGCCATGCCCGCCGACCCCCAGCCGACCTACCAGCTGCGGGTGACCGCGGCCTACGCCACCAGCACCGCGACCACCACCGGCACGACGGTCAAGTCCAGCGTGACGGTCAAGAACGTCAGCGGCGTACGCCAGCCGACCCGCTCGGTCCGGCTCTACCTCACCGACGGCACCACGACCTACGGACTGGCCACGACCAGCGTGGGTTCCCTGGCCCCGTCCAAGAGCGCCACCGTGCGTGACACCACCACCGCACCGCTGCGCGTGCCCGCCGGACGCTACGCACTACGCGCCTGCCTGGGCCCCATCGGGTCCCAGTCGTGCCGCGACTCCAGCCCCAGCATCACCATCGGCGCCGCCCGTCTGGCCGCCTCCCCCAGCACCCTGGCCTTCGGTCAGGTCCCGGTCGGTGAGACCTCGACCAAGGAGGTCACCATCACCAACCGCGGCCACGCCACCTCCGGCACCGTCACCGTGTCCTTCAACGGCGACCCCGCCTTCACCGCGCAGTCCTCGACCTGCGGGTCCTCCCTGGACCCCGGCGACTCCTGCCGGGTCAAGGTCACCTACGCCCCCACCACCCCCGGTGAGGCCGCCAGCAACCTGATCGCCTCCAGCCCCCGCGGCGGGATCGCCTCGATCGGCCTGACCGGCACCGGCCTGGGCGCCGCCACGCTGAGCATCAGCCCCGACAGCGCCCTGTACGACGACACCCTCCTCGATGCCACCTCCGAGCCGGTCACCTTCACCGTGACCAACACCGGCAACCTGCCCTCCGGCGTCCCGGTGGTCTCCCTGGGCGGCTCCACCGAGTTCAACGTCACCACCACCACCTGCACCGCCGCCCTGGCCCCCGGTGCGACGTGCACCGTGACCGCCACCTTCACCCCCACCACCCGTGGCGCGGCCACCACCGACCTCACCGTGAGCGCCACCCCCGGCGGCACCACGACCGCCGAACTGGCCGGCACCGGCCTGGCCCCCGCCGAGCTCAGCCTCGACCCCGCCACGGCCGCCCTGCCCGCTACCGTGATCGGCCAGCAGTCCGAGGCCCGGACCTTCACCCTGACCAACGACGGTGACGTCACCACCGGCACCCCCACCATCGCCCTGACCGGGGATGACGCCGCGCAGTTCACCATCGACGACAACGCCTGCACCGCCGCCCTGCCCGCCGGTGCGTCCTGCTCGATCGACGTCCTGTTCGCCCCCACCGCCGCCGGTGAGGCCACCGCCTCGCTCACCGCCTCGGCCACCCCCGGCGCCACCACCACCTCGGACCTGACCGGCCTCGGACAGACCGAACCCGCACTGTCCATCGACGACACCGCCTACGACTACGGCTACACCGGCGCCGCCAGCCAGCACACCTTCACCATCACCAACGACGGCGACACCCCCACCGGCGTCCCGACCGTCGACCTCACCGGCGACACCGCCTTCACCATCACCACCAACACCTGCACCACCGCCCTGGCCGGTGACGCCACCTGCACCGTCGAGGTCACCTACACCGGCACCGGGACCGACCAGCAGACCGCCCAGCTGTCCGTGACCGCCACCCCCGGCGGCACCGTCACCGCCGACCTCACCGGCAGCCCCCTGGCCCTGACCATCGCCCCCACCACCTACAACTTCGGCGGCATCCCGGTCGGCGACACCAGCGACCCCCAGTCCTTCACCCTCACCAACCACCGCCTCACCGCGGTCCAGGTCGACGGGGAGGGCACCACCGGACCGTTCACGATCGACGACAGCTGCTTCACCGTCACCATCCCCGCCGGCGACACGTGCACCTTCACCGCGCGCTTCGCCCCCTCCAGCTCCGGGCCCGCCACCGGCTCCATCGACTACTTCGCGCAGGGCGCCCAGGCCCAGGTCGAGCTCACCGGCACCGGCCTGACCCCGGCCACGTTCTCCCTCAGCACCTCGACCGTGGACTTCGGGGCCTACACCCCCGGCGACACCGGCACCCAGCAGGTGACCGTCACCAACACCGGCACCCAGGACTCCTCGACCGTGGGCCTCGCGATCACCGGGCCCGACGCGGCCGTGTTCGCCGTCGACAGCACCGACTGCCCCACCACCCTCGCCGGCGGCGCCAGCTGCACGGTGACCCTCGAGTTCGCTCCGGTCGCGCTCGGAGACAGGTCGGCGACCCTCACGGTCAACGGAGCCCCCGGTGCCACCGCCTCCCTCGTCGGGCTCGGGGCGCCCGCGGGCGTCACCCTCTACCCGGCGACCTACGACTACGGCGCGGTCCCCGTGGGCGGCGCGGCGTACTTCACCTTCCGCGTCGTCAACACCACGGACAACGGAGAGGACATGAACTCGGCGAGCAGCGGACCGCCGTTCCCGCTCGAGCTCAACCAGGACTTCACCTGCGTGCTGATCATCTCGACCATCCAGCCCCACCGCTGGTGCACGATGACACTGTCCTTCAAGCCGCAGTCCGTGGGCTCGTTCAACACCACGCTGACCGCCGGCGGCACCAACTTCAACACGTCCTCGCTGCTGTTGGGCACCGGGGTCCCCGCCCGGGGGACCGCGCCGTCCGTGTCGTCACCGTCGTCGATGCCGACGTCGGTCGCGCTGCGCGGCGGCAAGGTCGTCGTACGCCGCGAGTGAGGGTCTAACAGCGCCGTAGGCCCCGTCCCCGCTGGGGGCGGGGCCTTCGTCGTGTCAGGGCGAGGCCACGGTGTCGACGTACGCCGTCGACCGGTAGGTCCGCCGCGAGTGATCGGGCCCGGCCGCGCCGGGCTGCGGGTCGGGATCCGGGACCGGCAGGTCGATGACGGCCACGGTGCCGCCGCCCGGGTTGGGGCGTAGGAGCAGTCGGCCCCCGTGACGCTCGACGATGCGCTGGCAGATGGCCAGACCGAGCCCGGTCCCGGGGTACGTCGTCTGGTCGGCGACCGTCGTCGGGGTCCGCACGAAGGGCTTGAGGACCTCGGTCCGCAGCTCGGGCTCGATGCCGATGCCCCGGTCGGCCACGAAGATCCGCGTCACGCCGTGCTCGTCGTCCACCTCGGCGGTCACCTCGACGACGGGCCGGGTCCCGGGGCGGGCGTACTTGAGTGCGTTGCCGACGAGGTTGGCGACGACCTGGCGCATCCGCTCGGGGTCGCACCGGGCGGTCGGCAGCTCCCCGACGTGCACCAGCGGCGCGAGGGGCTCGCGGCCGGCCGACCGGCACGTCGCGAGGTGACCGGCGACGACCTCGGCGAGGGCGTCGCGCACGAGCTCGCCGAGGTCGACGTCGGCGAGGTCGAGCGAGGTGTCGCTGGCCGAGGTGTAGGCGAGGAGGTCGTCGATCAGCCCCGCCATCCGGGCGGCGGCGGCGGACGCCTTGTCGAGGTAGACGGCGACGGTGCCCACGACGTCGGCGGGACCCACGAGCTGGTCGACGCCGTCGCCGACGAGCTCCAGGCAGCCCAGGACCAGGGCCAGGGGGTTCTTGAGGTCGTGGGCGACCATCCCGGCGAACGCCGCCTGCTCCGCCTGCTGGTGACGGTCGGCCGTGACGTCGCGGTAGAACGCCAAGGCCCCCGGGCGCTGCTGTGCCAGCTCGATCGGACGACCTGACACCACGATCTGGGCGCCCTGGGGATGGGTGGCGTTGCGGATCAGCATCTCCACGTCGTCGGTGGGCTCGCCGGCCAGGGCTCGCACCAGCGGCATCTCGTCCTGGGCGAACGGCGCGCCGTCGAGGGTGAAGATGCCGTAGTGTCGCTGCCACGCCTCCGGCCCGTCGCCGGCGACGGGCTCGGTCTCGACCCCGAGGATCTGGCGTGCCGCGCGGGAGTGCATCAGGAAGGTGCCGTCCGCGTCGACCACGGTCACCCCGACCTGGTCGATCGTCTCGAGCATCGTGTCCAGCAGCGTCGCCTGGCGGCGCGCGGCGGCCTCGGCCAGGGCGAGGTCGCGGGTGGCCGCCGCGATCTCGGCGCGTGACCGGGCGCGGCTCGACGCGACCACCCACCACAACCCGGCGACGAGCAGGGCGAGGATCACGGCGATGACCCGGATCGCGAGCGGGCGGTAGTGGATGTTCCCGATCAGGGCTGGGGTGCTGGCGGAGACCTCGAGGGTCCACGTGTGCTGGGCGACCGTCATACCGATCGTGCGCCGGTGGTGGTCCGCCCCCGAGCCGGGCCCGTCGGCGGCGGACACCGCGGCCACGGTGAGGTCGACCCCGGCGGTGTCGGCGGCCATCAGCCTCACGTCGACGCGCCCCTCCGCCGCCTGGGCGAGCACCCCACCGAGGAAGTCGCGGCCCCGCACCCCCATCAGGACCCAGCCCACGAGGCGGTCGTGCCGCACCACCGGCGCGACCACGGAGAACGAGGTCTGGCGCTCGGACTCCGGGAGGCCCTGGTCGATGATCAGCTGGTAGGCGTCGGAGATGGAGACCCGCCCCGAGCGCTGCGCCTCGCGCAGCGCGGCGTACGGCGCAGGCGCACCGACCACGTCGACCCCGGTGCGCCGCTGGCTGCTGCCGTCCAGCGGCCTGCTCAGCACGGCGAACACGTGGGTCGTCTCAGCCGCCACCGGGTCGAGCTCGAGGCCGGTCGACCCGCGGGTGCGCCAGGCGGCTTGGAAGCGCGCCAGTCGCCCGTCGGTCACCGGTGGGGCCAGGAACGCCAGCGACGTCGCGCCCGCGAGGTCCATGCCGTCCAGGGGCGCCGCCGCGGTGTCGAAGGCGTCGGCGTCGACCCCGGTCACCGAGCCGAGGGCCGCCGCGACCAGCTCGAGGGCGTCGCTGTAGCGTGCGACCTCGGCCTCGGCGGCGTCCTCGACGGCGGTGGCGCGCGTGTCGAGTGTCCGCCCCGCGAGCGCGGACGCGTCCCGGGACACGTCCGCAGCCCACACGAACCCACTCGACAGGGCCATCAGCCCCAGGACCAGCGATCCGGCGGCGGCGCGGCGCAGCGTGCGGCGATGCTCGACCCGGTCGACGGTGACCCGATCGACGGTGATCTGGTCGGGGGCACCTTGGTCGACGGCGCCGTGGTCCACGGGCCCATCGTCACGGGTCGGTCCCCCGAAAGGGTGAGATCGGCTGAATTGCCGGACCGTGACAGCAGTGCTGTCTAGACCGCGCCCGACGCCCGCACCCGGGCGGCCTCGCGGTGGGCCGCGTCGTTGCGTACGCCGGCCCGCGAGCCGGCGAGCTTGGCCCGGATGTGCTCGTCGACCGAGACGGGGTCGTAGAGCGCGGGGTGTTCGGCATCGACGCAGGACGCCAGCGGTCCGACGACCGCCTCGGCGTTGCCGTCGTGGAAGAACGCGGCCGAGCGGCGGCGCTCGACGGTGCCGTCCACCAGCGGAGGCTTGACCCGGTGCAGCGTCGAGAGCCAGCGCTCGTTGGTGAGCCGGGCGGTCAGGTCGCCGAGGTTGATGAGCAGCGCACCGTCGGCCGGCAGGACGTCGTACCAGCCGCCGTCGCCGCCGAGCACCTGGAGCCCCCGCACCTGGTCGGCCCAGAGCACGGTGACGATGCCGAAGTCCGTGTGCTCGCCCATACCCGTGAGGTCGCCGTCGAGGTCGACCCGGGTGCCCTCGGGCAGGGCGTAGTTGTTCATCCGCAGCACATCGATCGAGTGGTCGGCGATGGTGTCGAAGAAGTCGGGGGCCAGCCCGAGGACGTCGGCGAAGATCGTCGTCATGGTGGTCGCGACCCGGCCCGCCTCCTCGACGTACGCCGTGACGTGGGGCTCGAAGCCGGCGACGTCGGGCCAGGTGTTCTCGGCGTAGTGCTCCTCCAGGAGGGTCGCGCCCGGGTAGTCGCTGACCGCCCGGCCCACGTTGAAGGCCTCGAAGAAGTCGTTCATCCGGGTCGCCGACTCGACGCCGAGGCTCAGGCTGAGCGACTCCGACCGCGGTGGCGTGTAGCCGCGGTTCTCGCCACCGGGGCGGATCCACCGCCGCTTGTCGTCGGGGGGCATGCCGAAGAAGCCGTCCATCGCGGTCGCGAGTCCCGCGACCACCTCCGGGGCGATCCCGTGGCCGAGGACCTGCATGAAGCCGACCTCGCGGCAGGCGGCGTCGACCGCCGTCGCGACCTCCGCCCGCTCGTCGTCGGTGCCGGCACCGACGTAGGCCGAGATGTCGACGACGGGGACGTGGAACGGGATGGCGCTGTGGGACGTGGTGGTCATGGTGGACTCCTGCTCGGGAAACGGACGATGCGTACGCCGCTCGGAGGTGTCCGTCTCCGGCTCACGTGGTGCGGGTGAGCTGGTGTCCTGTTGAACTCGAGCGACGTCGCGAGCCTAGGGCCGACGCGTTTCGTCGGCGTGAACGGTCCTGGGCCGCGAAGCGGGCCCGGGTCAGCCGATCTCGACCATCGGGGTCGCCCTCGTCAGGGTCATCTGGACCCGGCACCCGTTCGCGGTCACCGCGACGGTGCCCGCCGCCACCAGGGTGGGCCGGTCGGACGTGGCGGCCGCGGTCATCGTGAAGGTGACGGTCGAGGGTGCGTAGGCCCGCACGAAGCTGTTGATCACGGGGTACTGCCCCGCCGGCTGCCCGGACCCCGCGCTGACCGCGGTACCCGAGAACGCCGGCTGGCCGTCGGTCTCCAGGCTGATCGCTCCGTAGTTCGAGGGGGTGTTGGCGGCGCAGCTGACGTAGGCGCCGCCGTCGTCGAACACGAACCGCTTCCCCGAGTCGAAGCCGAGGGTGGAGTCCAGTACCTCGACCAGCGGCGCAGCCGCACCCTGCGGTCCGGTCTCACCTTGCGGTCCTGTCTCGCCCTGCGGTCCGGTCGGTCCGGTCGGGCCGACCGGCCCCGGGTCGCCGGCCGGACCCGCGTCACCGGTGTCGCCCTGGGGGCCGGCCGGTCCGGCGGTGCCCCTCGGCCCGGTCGCCCCGCGCAGCGAGGCCCGGGCCGCGGTGCTGAGGTCGACGACCCCGACGCTGCGGTCCTTGACGTCGATCGAGGTGATCGTGCCGTTCTTGATGTCGGCGCCGGTCACCACCGTGGCCGCCGTGGCGCCACCGGCCACGGCCAGGACCACGGTGGCCGAGCAGAGGGCGAGGGTCGGCAGGTGCTGGCGCAGGGTCATGTCCGCACCCTAGGAGCCGAACGGCGCACCGTCCGGTGATTGTCCGAGCTGCTGCCCGCGCCCGGTCGGTGCGTGCGTGAGTGCGCAGGCAACATCGACGAAACGCGGACGACGCACCGGTCCGTGTGGTCCCCTGACCCCGTGATCGCCTCCTCCCGCCCCGTCATCCGGCACCGCCGGCCGCACTCCGCAGGGCACTCCGCCCTCGTGACGCTGGCCGTCCTCGCCGCGGGTGGCGCGGTCCTCGCCCCGTCCGCCCCGGCCCTGTCCGCCGAGCCGTCTGCCGCGGTGCACCAGGTCCGAGTGACCCAGGTCTACGCCGCCAGCACCGCCGTCCCCGCCGGCACCCAGGTGCGGACCAGCCTCGTCGTGCGCAGCACGAGCCCCACCCGCCAGCCCCGGCGCACCCTCCGGCTCTACCTCGCCGGTGCCGCCGGCACCTACGGCTTGACCACGGCCCGGACGCCGTCCCTCGCTCCCGGCGCACGGGCCACGGTGCGGACGACCGGGCTGGCGCCGGCCAAGGCACCCGCCGGCCGCTACGCCGTGCGCGCCTGCCTCGGCCCGCTCGGCTCCCAGGTGTGCCGGCTGTCCAACGCCACCGTGACCATCGCCCAGGCGCCGTTCGAGGTCGACCCGTCGTCCTACGACTACGGCGAGGTGGCCGTCGGAGCCTCCAGCACCATGACGTTCCGCGTCACGAACCACACCGACGAGGTCGCCGACACCGGGGGCGACCCCGGCGGCAACCCCAGCTTCGCGTTCGACTTCGGCGCCCCGGCGGAGGACTTCACCTGCCTCGCGCCCATCCCCGCCGGAAGCTCCTGCACCTTCTCGGTGACCTTCGCCCCGCAGGGCACCGGACCTCAGAGCACCACCGTCAAGTTCTTCGCCGGCGACCAGACCCTCACGGTCGACCTGACGGGCACCGGTACGCCGGGAGACGAGCCGGCACCTCTGCTCGCCACGCCCCGGAACGGCCGCTTCAAGGCCTTCGCCGGCTGATCGCTGCCGACATCGGGCCGGCCGCGTCACCCGACGTGTGCCGGGACCTCTGGACCGTCTCACGGCCGGCCCTGCTCCGTCCTGGGGCGGGCCGGCTGCGCTCGGAGCCGCCCCTCCGCCGACACGACCACCGATCGCCCGGCGCGTGGGCACCAGCTCCCCGGGATGGAGTCGAACCATCGTCGCTAGTCCTGATTCAAAGTCAGGCGGGCCCTGCCGGCAGACCAACCGGGGAATGTGTGGGACCAGGGTAGGGCGTCGGGCCCCGTGATTAGGTAGCCACGTGGACCTACCCGTGATGCCACCCGTGCAGCCGATGCTGGCCAAGGCGGTCGCGGGTGTGCCCGACCCCGCCAAGCACACCGCCGGCGGCATCACCGGCCTGAGCTTCGAGCCCAAGTGGGACGGCTTCCGTTGCCTGGTCTTCAAGGACGGCGACGAGGTCGAGCTCACCAGCCGCAACACCAAGCCGCTGACCCGCTACTTCCCCGAGCTCGTGGCCGCCGCGCGCGAGCAGCTGCCCGCACGCTGCGTGCTCGACGGCGAGATCTTCGTCGCGGTCGGCGCGCGGCTGGAGTTCGAGGTGCTGCAGGAGCGCATCCACCCGGCGGCCTCGCGCGTCAGCATGCTGTCGGAGAAGACCCCGGCCAGCTTCGTGGCGTTCGACCTGCTGGCCCTGGGCGACGAGTCGTACGTCGACCGGCCGTTCGTCGAGCGGCGAGCGGCCCTCGTCGGGGCGCTGGAGGGCCTCACCGGTCCCTGCTACCTGACCCGGACGACCGACGACCCGGTCGTCGCCGAGCGCTGGTTCCACCAGTTCGAGGGCGCGGGGCTCGACGGAGTCATCGCCAAGCCGCTCGGGGCGCCGTACTCCGAGGGCGGGCGGACCATGATGAAGATCAAGCACGAGCGCACCGCCGACGTCGTGGTGGCCGGCTACCGCGAGCACAAGACGAGCACCCCCGAGCACCCACTGCTCGGCAGCCTGCTGCTCGGTCTCTACACCGACGACGGGCTGCAGCACGTCGGGGTCAGCGCCAGCTTCACCGCCAAGCGTCGCGCGGAGCTGATCGAGGAGCTGCAGCCGCTGGTCTGCCCGATCGAGGAGCACCCGTGGGGCCGGTGGCAGGAGTTCCTCACCGCCAACCCGGACCGCATCCCCGGCACCCAGAGCCGCTGGAGCCAGGGCAAGGACCTGTCGTTCACGCCGCTGCGACCCGAGCGCGTGCTCGAGGTCAAGTACGACGCCATGGAGGGTCGGCGCTTCCGGCACACCGCCCACTTCAAGCGGTGGCGCGAGGACCGCGACCCCGAGTCGTGCGGCTACGACCAGCTCGAGCAGCCCGTCGGCTACGACCTCGCCGAGGTCCTGGGCGGATGAGGGTGACCGGGTCCCGATCACGGGTGAGAGGGTGGGGACATGGCTGACTACGACGTCGTCCTGCTCGTGGAGCAGGCGCTGACCGAGCAGGACGCGCGCCAGGTGCGCTCGCTGCACGACGGGCTCGACGACCCGGTGACCTATCACGTGCTGCTGCCGCTGGACGACGCCGCGGCGCGCGTCGAGGCGTCGCTCGGCTCGCTGTCGGGCAGCGAGCTGCTCGCCTCCCCGCAGACCCCGATGGACGCGGTCGACCTCGAGGCCGTGCGCGAGGACTGCCAGGAGCGGTCCGAGGCCGACCTCACCGCGACCGTCGCCGCGCTCGAGTCGGCCGGCGCCACGGTCGCCAGCAGCACGTTGGTGACCGGGTCGCCCATCGACGAGCTGGTCGCCAAGGTCAAGGAGGTCGACGGTCGCGAGACGATCATCCTGACCCAGCCCCACGTGGTCGCCGAGCTGTTCCGGCTCGACTGGGCCTCCAAGGCGCGGCGCCACCTCGACGTGCCGGTGCTGCACCTGCTCGAGCACGAGACCTTCGACGAGCAGGCCGCCGGCCCCGACGGGATCAGCGGCGCCTGAGCGATCCGCTCAGCCGCGCCAGCGGCTGCCGAGGCCGCCACGCGAGCGGTCGTCGGCCTCGTCGTCGCCCCTGCCGCCCCGGGCCTCCTCGAGCTGCTGCTCGAGCTCGGCGATCTGCGACTCGAACTTGGAGGTCACCGACGCGCGGGTCCGACGCCCGACGTACATCTCGCGGGTCGCGGTGTGGTCGGTGGCCACGCCGAGTGCGTGGTCGAAGACCCGGTCGTAGTCGGTGCGCAGCACCGCCAGGGCCTCGGGGACCGACGGGTCGGCCGGGTCGTCGGCGAGCCGACCGAGCTGCTCCCACAGCCGGACGGCGATGTCGCGCAGCGTGTCGGGGACGTCGACCTCGTCCCAGCCCGGGGTGCTCTCGGCGGGTACGGACCCGACCAGGTCGTCGACGGCGGCGCCCCCGCCCTCGAGGTCGAGGGCCAGCCCCACCCGCTCAGCCAGTGCGGACACCGCCGGCCGCCAGTCGGCGAGCAGGTCGGCGTGGCGCACGAAGGCACGGACGTCCTGTCGCGTCGACTCCTCCACCACCAGCAGGGAGTGCACCCACTCGGCGAGGAAGGCGGTGTCGCGCTGTCGGCGCGAGCCCGGGTCGCGGTCGGCGTCGTCCTTGAGGACGTCGCGGGCCCGGACGAAACCGACCGGGTCGCTCAGCAGCACGAGGTAGCCGAGGTCGGCGCCCAGGCGGTCGACCACGGAGGTCCAGTGGTCGTGGAACCAGAACGCCCTCGGGTCGTTGACGACCACCTGACCGGTGGGCGCGTCGTGGAGGACACCACCGAGCCAGTGGTTGAGCGCCACCTCGTCCTCGGCGGTCGTGAGCCGACGAGCGAGGTCGGCGGCGCCCGGTCGCGTGTCGAGGGCCCGGACCAGCGGGTCGCGGCGCATCAGTGCCAGGTGGTGCTCGACGACCCACTTGGTCTCGAAGGACGGCTGGTCGGTGCGCTCGTCGGCCGGCAGATGAGGTCGGGACACGCGGGTCCCGAGATGGCTCAGGATCCCGGCCAGCGCGCTGGTGCCACTGCGACCCGGACCGGCGACGACCACGACCTTGTTCACGCGGGCGAGGCTAGCGGAGTCCCCGGAGGGTCACAGCAGGCTGTTGGGCACGAACCTCACCGAGGGGTCGAGGTCGTGCGCTGCGGGCCGGACGAACTCGAAGCCGGCGGTGAGCACGACCTCCCACGTCGGCTCGAGCTCCCGGCGTACGTCATCGGCGCAGGTCGCGTGCAGCGGCGGCGCGTGGAACTCGTTGCGCGCCACCTCCGTGGCCGTGCCGACGAAGGCGATCGGGCGCCCCAGTGGTGTCCCGCAACCCCCACAGATGCGGGACAACGCACACTGGGTCACCTTGCGCCGGACCAGCGCGCCCTCCTCCCAGGCGAAGGGCTCGCTCACGCGCGCGCGTCGGCCTTGGAGCGCGACCAGCCGCCCAGCTCGGGACGGCGGTCGTGGGTGTCCTCGTGACGCACCCGTTCGCTCTGCTCGATCGTGACGCCCTCACCGGTCGGCGGCCGGTCGTCCTTGGTGAACCTGTTGGGCAGCGAGAGCTTGTGGATCGTGCGGAGCACCTGGCCGTACTGCTTGTGCAGGGGCCCGGTCGTGTAGGGGATGCCGTACTTGTCGCACAGCGCGCGGATCTCGGGGGAGATCTCGCCGTAGTGGTTGCTGACCAGGTCGGGGTAGAGGTGGTGCTCGATCTGGTAGCCCAGGTTGCCGCTCATGATGTGCAGCAGCTTGCTGCCCTCGAAGTTGGCGGTGCCGAGGATCTGGCGCAGGTACCACTCGGCGCGGGTCTCGTCCTCGAGCTCCTCCTCGGTGAAGTGCAGGGCACCGTCGGGGAAGTGGCCGCAGAAGATGATCATGTAGGCCCACAGGTTGCGCATGACGTTGGACGCCACGTTGGCCTTGAGGGTCGACTTCCACTGCCGGCCGCTGAGCGCCGGGTAGACGAGGTAGTCCTTCAGCGCCTGGTTGAGCCCTTTCTTGCCGATCTGCTTGAGCTGGCGCTTCATCTCGACCGGGTCCTTCTTGCCCGTGCGGATCGCCTCGAGGTCGAGGTCGTGCAGGGCGACGCCCCACTGGAAGAGACCGGCGAGCAGTGCGTTGAAGACCGGCTGCCCGAGGTAGTGGGGGTGCCACTTCTGCTCCCGGGCCATCCGCAGGATCCCGTAGCCGATGTCGTTGTCGAAGCCCAGGACGTTGGTGAACTGGTGGTGGATGTAGTTGTGGCTGTGCTTCCACTGCTCGGCCGGCTGGGCGGTGTCCCACTCCCACGACGAGGAGTGGATCTCGGGGTCGTTCATCCAGTCCCACTGACCGTGCATGACGTTGTGGCCGATCTCCATGTTCTCCAGGATCTTGGCCAGGCCGAGCGAGACCGCGCTGGCTGCGAGGATCGGGCGGCGGTACCTCGCCTCGAGCGGCGAGCTGACGACCATGCCGAGGCGCGCCGCGGCCGCCATCCAGCGCTGGGTGCGGATCACCCGGCGGATGTACGCCGCGTCGGCGGCCCCGCGGGCCTCCTCGACGCGCTCGCGGATCGCGTCGAGCTCGCGTCCGATCGCCTCCACGTCCTCGGTGGTGAGGTGGGTGTACTCCTTGACGTCCGAGATGGCCACGGCGTCTCCCTTCGTTGTCGGTGGTCGAGCCTGTCGAGACCCGGTGGTCGAGCTTTCGGTGGTCGAGCCTGTCGAGACCCGGTGGTCGAGCCTGTCGAGACCCGGTGGATCAGATGCCGAGGGTGCAGGCGCCGACCGGGACGGTGACGCAGGTCTGCACCTGCTCGTTGGGCTGGTCGTACTCGTCGCCGTTGCGCAGGTCCTTCACGGTCCCGGAGATCTTGGTGACGGTGCAGGTGTGGCAGATGCCGACGCGACAGCCGTAGGGCATGCCGACGCCGGCCTTCTCGCCGGCCTCGAGGACGGTGGTGGCGCCGTCGACCTCGGCCTCGCGACCGGAGTTCTGGAAGGTGATCGTGCCGCCCTCTCCCCCGTCGGTGCCGACCTGCAGGGAGAACCGCTCGATGTGCAGCGCGTCCTCGAGGTCGGCCCTCGCCCAGTGCTCCTCGACCGCGTCGAGCATCGGCGCCGGCCCGCAGGCCCACGTCTCGCGCTCACGCCAGTCGGGGATCGCGTCGTCCAGGTCGGCGAGGCTGAAGATCCCCTGGTCGTCGGAGAACCACTCGTGCACCGTGAGGCTGGGGTGCTTGGCGTGGAGCTCGCGCAGCTCGTCGCGGAAGATCATCCGCTCCGGCGTGGTCGAGGCGTAGTGCAGGACGACGTCGCTCATCGTGTCGCGGCGGTCGAGGGTGCGCAGCATCGACATCACCGGCGTGATGCCGCTGCCGCCGACGAGGAAGAGCGACTTGGCCGGCGGCGGGTCGGGCAGCACGAAGTCGCCGTTGGGCGTCGCCAGGCGGACGATCGTGCCGGGCTCGAGGCCGTTGACGAGGTGGGTGGACAAGAAGCCCTCGGGCATCGCACGGACCGTGATCGCGAGGTTGCGTCCCGAGCGCTTCGGCGGCGAGCTGACCGAGTAGGAGCGCCAGTGGAACTTGCCGTCGACCTGGACCCCGATGCCGACGTACTGACCGGGACGGTGCTGGTAGCGCCAGCCCCAGCCGGGCCGGATCACCAGGGTGGCGGCGTCGTCGGTCTCGGGGATGACCTCCTCGACCCGGCCCCGGAGCTCGCGCGAGCTCCACAGCGGGTTGAGCAGCGTCAGGTAGTCGTCGGGAAGCAGCGGGGTGGTGAGCTTGTCCGCGCTCTTGCGCAGTCGCTCCCACGTGACCTTGCGGTCCGCCGCCCTCATGTCGGTCGTCACGAGTTCAGTGAACAACTGTTTACTGGACGACGTCAACGAGTCGGGCGACTCACAAGGGTGAAATCACGTTCGCCGAGCCCAGGGGCTACGAGCCGGGCCCGACGAAGGTGCCGTCGGCGTCCCAGTGCTCGGCCACCTTCTTGCTCGGCTGCACCCGCGGCGGCTCCCCCGGCATCTTGGGGTAGTCGGGCGGGAAGCTGAGCTCGACCGCGCCCTGCTCCTCCCACAGGTCGAGCAGCGGCTGCAGCGAGTACGCCGTGTCGTCGATGTCGGCCCACGGGTCGCCGTCGGCGACCCGGTCGGGCACGGTGAAGAGGTTGAGCTCGCGGGGGTCCTTCAGGTCGGCGAGCTCGGCCCAGGTCAGCGGCGTGGAGACCGGAGCGCCGGGCTGCGGGCGCAGGGAGTAGGCCGAGGCGATGGTGCGGTCGCGGTTGTTCTGGTTGAAGTCGACGAAGATCCGCTCGCCGCGCTCCTCCTTCCACCACTCGACGGTCACGCCGTCGTCGCGACGGGCCAGCTCGCGGCCCAACCCGATCGCCGCGTGCCGCACGTCGGTGAACTCCCACTCGGGCTCGATCCGCACGTAGACGTGGACGCCCCGGTTGCCGCTGGTCTTCGGGTAGCCGACCAGGCCCAGCTCGCGGAGCAGCTCGTCGGCGAGGCCCGCCACCCGAACGGCGTCGGCGAACGTCGTGCCGGGCTGCGGGTCGAGGTCGATCCGCAGCTCGTCGGGGCGGTCGACGTCGGCACGACGCACCGGCCAGGGGTGGAACGTCAAGGTGCCCATGTGGGCGCACCACACCGGGACCGCGATCTCGGTGGGGCAGATCTCGTCCGCCGTACGACCGCTGGGGAAGGTGATCTGCACGGTCTCGAGGTAGTCGGGAGCGCCCTTGGGCACGCGCTTCTGGTAGAACGCGTCGGCGTCCTTGTCCTGCGGCCCGGTGGCGAGCCTCATGCCCTCGCGCACCCCGGAGGTCCAGCGCTCCAGCGCCGTCGGCCGGTCGCGCAGCGCCCGCATCAACCCGTCGTCGACGCTGGCGAAGTACTCCGCCACCATCAGCTTGGTGACCTCGGGCGTGCGGTCGGTGGCCTCGTAGATGACCCGGTCGGGGCTGGAGACGCGCACCGCGCGCCCTCCCGCGTCCACCTCGGCGGCCGGTGTCTTGGGCATGACGACGACCCTAGTGCTCGTGGTCACGGGCTAGCGTCGGTGACGTGGGACTCTCCTGGCCGTTCGTACGCCGCCGTCGACCCGACCGCTGGGCGGCCACCCGTAGGCTGGAGGGCATGGCTTACGAGGTGGAGAAGACCGACGAGGAATGGCGTGCCGAGCTGTCCCCGGAGGAGTACCAGGTGCTGCGCAAGGCCGGCACCGAGCGCGCGTTCGTCGGCAAGCTGACCGACACCGAGACCAAGGGCGTCTACAGCTGCAAGGCCTGCCACGCCAAGCTCTTCGAGTCCGACACCAAGTTCCACTCCGGGTGCGGCTGGCCGAGCTTCTACCAGCCGATCACCGACACGATCGAGTACATCGACGACTCCACGCTGGGCATGAAGCGCACCGAGGTGCGCTGCTCCAACTGCGGCTCCCACCTGGGCCACGTGTTCCCCGACGGCTACGGCACCCCGACCGGAGACCGCTACTGCATCAACTCGGTCAGCCTGACCCTCGAGCCGGTCGACGGCTCGGGCCCGGTCGCCGGCTGAGCGAGCCCCGCGTCGGTCGAGGTGCGAAGGCCGCCAGGCCTGAGCCTCGAGACCTGGCGAGGGGCGCTGCCAACCGCCGGGGTCTCGAGGCTCGGCCGCGGGCGGCCTCGCACCTCGACCGCCGGGGTGTCCGGCTCAGGGCAGGCGGTTGACCAGCTCGGCGACGGGGGTCAGCGCACCGGTGTAGAACGGGATCTCCTCGCGCACGTGACGGCGGGCGCGGCTGGCGCGCAGGTCACGCATCAGGTCGACGATGCGGTGGAGGTCGTCGGCCTCGAAGGCCAGAATCCACTCGTAGTCGCCGAGGCCGAAGGACGAGACGGTGTTGGCGCGCACGTCGGGGTAGGGGCGCGCCTGCATGCCGTGCTCCTTGAGCATGTCGCGGCGCTCCTCGTCGGGCAGGAGGTACCACTCGTAGGAGCGGACGAACGGGTAGACGCAGACGTGGCGGCGGGCCGGCTCGCCGTCGAGGAACGCCGGCACGTGGCTCTTGTTGAACTCGGCGGGGCGGTGCAGCGCCATCTGCGACCAGACGGGCGCGAGCCGCCGACCGAACGCCGTACGACGCAGGCGGTGGTAGGCCGCCTGCAGCGCCTCGGAGTCGGTGGCGTGCCACCAGACCATCACGTCGGCGTCGGCGCGCAGGCCGCTCACGTCGTAGGTGCCGCGGACCACCACGTCGCTCTCGGCGAGCTCGGCGAAGAGCTTCTCGATCTCGGCGCCCTCGGCCTCGCGGTCGGCCCCGTCGGGGCCGTCGCCGAGCACGTCGTCGAGCCGGAACACCGACCACATCGTGTAGCGGATGGTGCTGTTGAGCTCCTTGAGCCGGGCGGCGTTGGTCTGGCCGTCGGTGGTCGGGGTGCTCGCGGTGTCGCTCATGCCTCCATTGTGGCGCGCGGCGCCAGCGCGTCCGCAGCGGCGTGCCCGGAGGCGATGCAGGCCGCCACGCCGACCCCGTCGTACGCCGCCCCGCAGACGGCGAGACCGGGCACGCGCCTCAGGTCGGCCCGGATGTGGGCGACCCGGTCGAGGTGGCCGACGACGTACTGGGGCAGCCCGCCGCCCCAGCGCTGCACGAAGGAGTCGACCGGCACCGCGGTCAGTCCGACGGCATCGCGCAGGTCGGCGAGCGAGGCGGCGACGAGCTCGTCGTCGGAGCGCTGCAGGGTGACCTCGTCGCCGTACCGCCCCAGCGAGGTGCGCAGCAGCACGACGCCCCCCGCGGCCCGGCCCGCCTCGCGGACCCAGCCCCACTTGGCGAAGGAGAACGTCGAGGCCTTGATCCGGCGCCCGTCGACCGGCGGGACCAGGAAGCCCGAGGCCGCGTCGAGCCCGGGCGGCAGGTCGGCCTCGCGGAAGGCCAGCGTGACCACCGCCATCGAGGCGTAGTCGACCGAGGCGAGCAGGCCCGACGCCGTCGGCGCGAGGCCGGCCAGGAGCCGCGACGCCGGGGCCGCCGGGGTCGCGAGGACCACCGCGTCGGCGTGCTCGACGAGCGGCGACGGCACCGGCCCGGTCACCAGGTCGAAGCCGGTCGACACCCGCCGCACCTCGCGCACGGTGACGCCGGTGCGCACGTCGAGTCCGGCGGCCACGCGCTCGACCAGGGTGCCCATGCCGCCGTCCAGGCCGGCGAACATCGGCACGTCGACGACCGGCGGCGCGACGGCACCGACGAGGTCCTGGTCGGCCAGGCCGAGCAGCTGCGGGATCGCGGCCCGCACGGAGATCTCGCGGGCGTCGCCGGCATAGACCCCGCCGAGCAGCGGCTCGACGAGCCGCTCGACGACCTCGTCGCCGAACCGGTGGGCGACCAGGTCGCCGACGGAGACGTCGTCGCCCTCGTCACGGTCGTCACCGGGTCGCCCGGTCACCTGCTGCCGGGCGCGGAGCATGCCCTCGGCGCTGAGGATGCCGGAGGCCTCCAGCCCGTCGAGGTCGAGCGGCGCCCCCATCAGCGTGCGCGGCAGCGGTCGCAGCGCGCCGCGGGTCCAGATGCGCGACGACGCCGACGTCGGGTGGACGACCTCGAGGCCCAGGTCGCGTGCCAGGGCGACGCCCTCGGGCCGCCGGTTGACCATCGCCTCGGCGCCGACGTCGACGACGACCCCCCCGACCGACTCCCGTCGGATCTTGCCGCCGACCCGGTCCGAGGCCTCGAGCACGACGACCTCGGCCCCCGCGGCCACGAGGTCCCGTGCGGCGACGAGCCCTGCGATGCCTGCTCCCACCACGACGACCCGCATGGCGCCAGCCTACGGAGCCGTGCTCACCCGGGTGAGGCGGGAGCGAGGGACCGCTAGTGCGACATCGACCCGAAGCCGCTGCGGTGGAACAGCAGCGGGGACGCCGCGTCGGCGGCGTCGGCGCCCGCGTCGACGCCGTGCAGGAGCAGCAGGACGATCGTGTGGTCGCCGGCCTCGACCTCGCGGTAGACCGTGCAGTCGAAGCGCGCCAGCCCCTCGTCGAGGGTCACCGCACCGTCGGCGGTGGTCGTGGTCGGCACGTCGTCGAAGCGGTGCTCGACGGGCCCGGCCAGCTGACGGCAGACGTCACCGTGGTGCTCGGCCAGGATCGTCACGCCGAGGTGGCGGGAGCGGCGCAGGTCGGGCCACGTCTTCGACGTGTTGGCGATCGAGAAGGACACCAGCGGCGGGTCGAGGCTCACCGAGGTGAACGACGACGCGGCCAGCCCCACGAGCCGTCCGTCGACCTCGGCGGCCACGGCGACGACGCCGGTCGGGAAGACCCCGAACGCCGCGCGCAGCTGGGCGGGGTCGAGGTCCTGGTTGGTCGGCATCTGCAGCGCCGACAGCCGCGAGCTCACGAGCCGACCCCCGTGCGGCCGGCGCTCCCGCCGAAGGGCACCGCCGCGGCCCGGGCGACGGGCGGGGCCGGGTGCTCCCAGAGCCCGCGGCGGGCGAGCTCGGGCAGCACGCCCTCGCCGAACCAGTAGGACTCCTCGAGGTGGGGGTAGCCGGACAGGACGAACTCCTCGATGCCGACCTCGGCGTACTGCTCGACGAGGTCGGCGATCTCGGCGTGGCTGCCGACCATCGCGGTCCCGGCGCCCCCGCGGACCAGACCGATGCCGGCCCACAGGTGGGGGTGGATCTCGAGGCCGTCCTTGGAGCCCCGGTTGAGCTCGAGCATCCGGCGCTGTCCCTCGGACTCGCTGCGGCGCAGCCCGGACTGGACCCGCTCGATCTCCTCGGGCGAGATGCCGGCGAGCAGCCGGTCGGCCTCGGCCCACGCCTGCGCCGACGTGTCGCGCGCGATCGTGTGGAGGCGGATGCCGTAGCGCAGCTCGCGCCCCTCCTCGGCGGCCAGCCTCCTGATCCAGTCGATCTTGTCGCGTACGGCGGCGGGCGGCTCGCCCCACGTGAGGTAGACGTCGGCGTGCTTGGCGGCGACCAGCCCGGCCGCCGGCGAGGACCCCCCGAAGTAGATCTCGGGGAGCGGGTCGGGCAGCTGCGCCAGGACGGCGTCCTCGACCCGGTAGTGCGCCCCCTCGAAGTCGACCGTCGCGCCGGTCCACAGGCGGCGGACGATCTCGAGGAACTCCCCGCAGCGCTCGTAGCGTCCGTCCTTGTCGAGGAAGTCGCCGAACATCCGCTGCTCGTGGCTCTCACCGCCGGTGACGACGTTGAGCAGCAGCCGTCCGCCGGTGAGGTTCTGGAACGAGCCGGCCATCTGCGCGGCGAGGTAGGGCGCGGTGAGGCCGGGGCGGAACGCGACCAGGAACTTGAGGCGCTCGGAGACCTGGCTGAGCATCGCGGTCGAGATCCAGGCGTCCTCGCACCACGCCCCGGTGGGCGTCAGGGCCGCCTCGAAGCCGAGCTGCTCCGCGCTGCGGGCGATCTGGCCCAGGTAGGCCACCGACGCGGGCCGTCCGGCGGCTCCGACCTGGACCCCGTGGCCGCCGCCGACGACCTGGCGACCGTCGCCGCCGTTGGTCGGCAGGAACCAGTGGAACCTCAGCGTGCTCATCGGTGGAGTCCTTTCCCGGGGGTGTGCTCCAGCTGTCGGGTGCCGGCGAGGCGCCCGACTCTCAGGTCTTAACTTGAGTGACTTTATCTGCTTTGAGAGCAGGCCCCCGGCACCGTCCACGCTGGCCGTTCGGCGGACCCAGGGCGCCCGTGCAACGGGGTCGAGCCCATCCGCCGGGGTATGGGGGCCGCAGCGTGCCGTCCCTAGGGTCGAGGGATGACCGAGGACACGTTCGACCCCCAGAACTCCAGCGCCGACACGACGGGAGAGCGCGAGCCCGCCGCGCCGGGCACCGCCGACGGCAACCCGACCCAGGGCGTCGAGATCGACGAGACCGAGCTCGACGAGGCGGTCGTGCCCGACGACAAGTCGATCGACGGCCCGCCGGCGGGCCACGCCTGACCGGCGGCGGAACCGCTGACGCGCCCGGCGCGTCAGTGCTGCATGACCTCTCGAACCCGCCGCGTCGTCGCGGCCGCCGCGTCCACCGTCCTGCTCGGCCTCGCCGTCGCCGCGTGCTCCGCGGGGAGTGAGAACGACAACAGCGCCGTCGCCGACGACAGCGGCGGCTCGAGCCTGGCTGCTCCGGCTCCCGCCCAGGCGGAGGCGGCCCGCGGCAGCGTCGCGGGCGACGTGGCCCGGACCGGGTCCACGTCCGGGTCCGGGTCCGGGTCTGGGTCCGGGAAGCAGGACGTGGTCAGCGACGCCGGCCCACGCTCGCTGATCCGGGAGGGCAACGTGGCGCTGCGCTCGGCCGACGTGAGCCGCACCCTGTTCGACATCCGCAAGATCCTGCAGGGCACGGGCGGCGAGGTGTCCGACGACGACACCCAGGCCGACGAGCAGGGCGACGCCGAGAGAGCCTTGCTGACGGTGCGCGTGCCGGTCGTCCGCTTCGACACGGCGCTGCAGCAGCTCAAGGGGCTCGGCACCGACAGCTCGACGGTCAAGCTGATCGACGCCACCTCGACCAGCAAGGACGTCAGCAGCCAGGTCGTCGACACCGACGTGCGGGTCGCGCTGCAGAAGCGCAGCATCCAGCGGATCAGCCTGCTCCTGGACAGGGCCACCTCGATCCGCGACATCGTCAGCATCGAGCGCGAGCTCGCCGACCGCGAGGCCGACCTCGGCTCGCTGGAGAAGCGGCAGAAGCTGCTCGCCGACCAGACCGCGCTCTCGACGATCACGATCTCCGTCGAGCGGCCGACCGAGAGGTCGGCCACGCCGCCCGAGGAGGACGAGTCCGGCTTCGCCGCCGGGCTGGAGGACGGCTGGAAGGCCTTCCGGCACGTCACCACCGGCCTGCTCACCGGCGCCGGCGCGCTGCTGCCGTTCGCCCTGCTCGCCCTCGTGCTCGGCGTACCGCTGCGGGTGTGGCTGCGGCGTCGTCAGCCCCGTCCCGTCGTCCGTACGCCGGACGCGGTCGCCTGAGCGTCAGGCGTGGATCGTGAGGTAGCCGCAGCCCTCGTCGAGTACCCGGCCGGTGCGGGCGAACTCGGCCCAGACCCGGCGTACGGGACGACCGGCCGCCTCGACCTCGGGGCCGGTGAGCCCCTCGACGAGCGGGGAGGCCTCCCAGACGCCGTGGTGCGGGAAGAGCAGCGCCAGGTCGATGGTGTGGGCGCCGACCACGCCCGTGCCGGGCGCGCCCCACGAGAGCGTGTAGCGCGTCGCCCGACCGCCGGCGGTCCGGTGGCGTACGACGAACCGGCGCGCGTCGCGGGAGTAGATCCGCCAGGTCGTGGCCTTGACGACGGCCTCGACGAGCAGCCGCGCCACCGGCACCCGGGCCAGGCGGGCCAGCGGCGGCACCTCGGAGACGAAGAAGCTGCTCTCGCGGCTGTTGGTGCCGATGAGCACCTCGACGTCGGGTGCGGCGGCTGCCCAGGCGGCGTCGAGGTCGTCCTCGGCCGGCAGCGGGGCGTGGCCGTACTGGAGGCCGAACGGCATCCCGGAGATGAGCCCGAACGACCGGGCCCGGGCGTTGATCCGCCCGTAGTGGGTGACGATCTCGCTCGCCGGGGCGTCGGCGGGGATCGAGCCGGCCTCCTCGGCCATGGCGGCCGACATCGCCGCCCGGCCGCGGGTGATGCCGAGCGGGGCGCTCTGCAGGATCGCGCGGCGGAACAGCCCCGTCGCCCCGTCGGCCACCATCAGGTGGGCGATCGCGTCGGCCCCGGCGGACTCGCCGAACGCCGTCACGTTGTCGGGGTCGCCGCCGAAGCCGGCGATGTTGCGTCGTACCCAGCGCAGGGCCTCGATCTGGTCGAGCAGGCCGAGGTTGGCCGGATGACCGTCGGGAGTGCCGAGGTAGCCGAACAGGCCAAGCCGGTAGGTCACCGACACGACCACGACGCGCTCGTCGCGCACCAGCACCGACGGGTCGTGGATGGGGGCGTCGCCGGCACCGTTGACGTAGGAGCCACCGTGCAGGAACACCATCACGGGGAGCTTGTCCCCGGGGCCGTCCGGCGACGGAGCGTCGACGGGCACCGTCACCGACAGCCGCTGGCAGTCCTCGTCCTCCTCGACGTCGCCGAACCCGAGCGGGAACATCCGCTCCAGCAGCGGCGAGCCGGCCTGCGGGCAGCCCGGCGCCCACGTGGTGGCGTCGATGCCCTCGGCACTCGGCGGCTCCGCCACCGGGGCGGCGTACCGCTCGGCGCGCGCGTAGCGGATGCCGGTGGCGCGTACGACGCCCTCGTCGTACCAGCCGCGCACGACGCCGGCGTCGCAGGTGAACTCGGGTGCAGCGGCGCTCATGCGAGCGGGTAGCCCTGCACGAACTCGGTCAGGCGCTTGAGCTGGTCGGGGTCGGTCGAGGGGATGACGCCGTGACCGAGGTTGAAGACGTGACCGTGGGCGGCGCGGCCGGCCTCGATCACCTCGGCCGCGCGCGCGGTCATCACCTCGGTGGGCGCGAAGACCAGCGTGGGGTCGAGGTTGCCCTGGACGGCCCGCTCGCCGACCTGCGGGATCGCCGTGCTCAGCGGGGTGCGCCAGTCGACGCCGACGACGTCGGCCCCGGCCTCGCCCATCGCGCCGAGCAGGTTGGAGGTGCCGACCCCGAAGTGGATGCGGGGTACGCCGAGGGTGCCGGCGTGCTCGAGCACCCGGGTCGAGTGCGGCATGACCGCGGTGCGGTAGTCGTCGGGCGTGAGCGCGCCGGCCCAGGAGTCGAAGAGCTGGACGGCCGAGGCCCCGGCCGCGACCTGCACCTCGAGGTAGGCCGCGGCGATGCCGGCGATCTTGCGCATCAGCGCGTCCCACACGTCGGGGGCGCCGAACATCATCGCCTTGGTCTTGGCGTGCTCCTTGGACGGACCTCCCTCGACGAGGTAGGACGCCACGGTGAACGGCGCCCCGGCGAACCCGATCAGCGGCGTCGGGCCAAGCTCGGCGACCAGGCCGGCCACGGCCTCGGAGATGAAGGGCACGTGGTCGGGGGTCAGGTCGGGGATCGCCTCGACGTCGGCGAGGGTGCGCACGGGCAGGGCGACGACCGGTCCGACCCCCGCGACGATGTCGAGGTCGACGCCCACGGCCTTGAGCGGCAGCACGATGTCGGAGAAGAAGATGGCCGCGTCGACGCCGTACCGGCGCACGGGCTGCAGGGTGATCTCGACGACCAGCTCGGGTCGCATGCACGACTCGAGCATGCCGACGCCCTCGCGCAGCTTGAGGTACTCGGGCAGCGAGCGGCCCGCCTGACGCATGAACCAGACCGGCGTGTGCGGGACCGGCTCACGACGCGCGGCCTTGAGGAAGGCACTGTCGGCGAGTCCGGGATGAGCGTCAGGAGGGAGGGCCACGCCGCAAGCGTGCCACCCACTCGGGCGTGTCCCTGGATCGGATCCCCCGGCACAGACCTAGTGTGGGTCCCATGGTGGTGCGGCAGGAGTCGAGCGCTGCGCCCGCGGAGTTCCGCGCGGCGGTCGCCGCGATGCGCGCGGCCGTGCTGCGCCCGGAGGTCCTCTGCGAGGAGATGCCGGCCCCGCAGCGCATCGCCCCCTACGCCTCGGCCCTGTCCGCCGACGTGACCGTCGACGGCGTCGACGTCGGCACCGGGCGGATCATCCTGCTCCACGACCCCGACGGCAACGACGCGTGGGACGGCACGTTCCGCTGCGTCGCCTACGTCCGCTGCGAGGTCGAGCTCGAGCTCGTCGCCGACCCGCTGCTCGCCCACGTCGGCTGGTCCTGGCTCGTCGATGCCCTCGAGTCCCACAGCGCCGACCACGTCCAGGCCTCCGGCACCGTCACCCGGGTCGCGACCGAGTCGTTCGGCGGCATGGCCGACGACGGCGGCACAGCCCAGATCGAGGTCCGTGCGTCGTGGACGCCGGTGCTCGGACCCACCGGCCTCGACATCGTCCCCCACGTCGAGGCCTGGGGCGAGCTGCTCTGCACCGCCTCGGGTCTCGAGCCGGTGCCCGACGGGGTCACCGTGCTGCCCAGCCGCCGCGGTCAGCGGGGCGCCCCCGTCCGATGACGTCCGACCCCAGCGCCACCCCCGAGACCCCCGACAGCGCCGACCCCGGCAGCGACCCCGGCAGCGACAATGTCGTCGACGACGCCCCCGAGGTCGTGGAGCCCCTGGCCGACCTGCTCGTCCTCGCCGACGGCGTACCCCCGCTGACCGAGACGGCGGCCGCGCTCGCCGAGGTGTGCGCCGACCTGGCCGCCGGCACCGGTCCGGTCGCGATCGACGCCGAGCGGGCCTCGGGCTACCGCTACTCCCAGCGTGCCTACCTGATCCAGCTGCGCCGCAACGGCAGCCACACCGCGCTGATCGACCCGATCGCGTTCGACTCGCTGGCGCCGCTCGCCGAGGTGCTCGAGGGCACCGAGTGGATCCTGCACGCCGCGACCCAGGACCTGCCGTGCCTCAACGAGATCGGCCTCTACCCCTCGGCGCTGTTCGACACCGAGCTGGCCGGCCGGCTGCTCGGCTACCCGCGGGTCGGGCTGGCCACGCTGGTCGAGACGCTGCTGGGCTTCCGGATGAAGAAGGAGCACTCCGCGGCCGACTGGTCCACGCGACCGTTGCCGCAGGCCTGGCTCGAGTACGCCGCCCTCGACGTCGAGGTGCTCGTCGAGCTGCGCGACCGGCTGGCCGCCGAGCTCGAGGAGACCGGCAAGGCCGAGTGGGCGCGCCAGGAGTTCGAGGCGCTGCGCTCGTTCAAGCAGACCCCGCGTACCGACGCCTGGCGTCGCGTCTCCGGGCTGCACCGGGTCCGCGGACGCCGGTCGCTGGGCGCGGTCAAGGCTCTGTGGGAGACCCGTGACGACCTGGCCGCCCACCGTGACGTCACCCCGGGCCGGATCATCCCCGACGCCGCGATCATCGCCGCGGCCGTCGCACTGCCGACCGACCGGGCCGAGCTGCAGGAGGTCAAGGGGTTCCACGGGCGTGGGGCCGACCGCTACGGCGCCCGCTGGGTCGAGGCGCTGGAGCGCGTGGCCGCCCTGGAGGAGGACGAGCTCCCCAGCCGCTCCCCCAAGGGCGACGGACCTCCCCCGCCTCGTGCGTGGGCCGAGAAGGACCCGGTGGCCGCGACCCGCCTGCAGCTGGCCCGCGACGCCGTCGCCGCGCTCAGCGAGCAGCACCACCTGCCGGTCGAGAACCTGCTGACCCCCGACGTGCTGCGTCGCACGCTCTGGTCACCGCCCGCGACCCGCGACGCCGGCGACCTGCTCGACGGCGTCGTCGACCAGCTCACCGCGATGGGTGCCCGGGCCTGGCAGGTCGCGCTCACCGCACCGGTCATCACCACCGCGGTGCTGCAGGCCGACGCCCTGGCTGCGGACAAGGCTGCCGCGAAGGCCGCCGAGAAGGCCGCCCAGCGGGAGGCCGACAGGTCCGACCTGCCCGCCGAGGCCGAGCCTCAGGACGTGGGCGACTCCGACGGCGAGGGCGTGTAGTCGGGGTCGAGCACCGACCGCGACGCCTCGTCGATCTGCTCGGCCAGCCCCGCGGTGTTGACGACCCCCACGCTGAGCAGCAGCTCGGACAGCAGCGGCCCGACCGCGTCGTCGAGGCCTGCGACGTCGTCGACCAGCGGCAGCAGCGCCAGCTGGTCGACGCTGGCGTTGAAGACCCCCGCGTGGGCGGGCTCCTGGTCGGGCTGCAGGAACGCGTCGGAGCGGGCCACGGACAGGTTGGCCGGGACCACCTCGCCGGACTCGGCCAGGGCCTGCGTGGACTCGTCGGAGATCAGGTGGACCAGGAGGTCGGCGGCCTGCTGGACGTGCTCGCCGGGAGCGATGCAGAGCCCGCTGACCTCGCCGACCGTGGCCGGACCACCGACCTGCGGCATCGGCATCACGTCGAAGTCGAGCCCGTCGACCTTGCGCAGCTCGGGCACCAGGTCGCGGTAGCCCTCGATCATCCCGAGCTTGCCGGCCTCGAAGTAGTCGAGCGGGTCGCCCTCGGCGAGCTGGTCCTCGTCGAGGGTGACGGTGGCGTCGCGGAGCACCGGCAGGATCGTGCCGAGCGTGTCGAGGTTGTCGCTGCTGCTGAACGCGAGGGACCTGGGGTCGCTGTCGTCGTCGTAGAGGCTGCCGCCGCCGGAGAGCAGGAACGGCGCCAGGCTCGGCAGGGTCGGGGAGATCGACACCCCCCGGTTGTCGCCCGCGCGGCTGGCGTAGGTGGCCGCTGCGCTGAACTCGTCGAAGGTCCACCCCTCGACCGGGTCGGCGGGGGCCGGCAGCCCCAGCTCACGCATGTCGTCGAAGTCGATGAGGTCGGTGTTGTAGTAGATGACCATCGGTGAGACCGCCGAGGGCATGCACTGCAGGTCGTCGTCGACCGAGAACGCCTCGATCGCGGTCTGGGCGTAGTCGTCGCCGTAGCTGATGTTGCGGTCGGCGAGCAGGTCGAACAACGGCACGTTGCGCTTGGCGTCGATCACCGAGGCGAGGTCCTCGCGGGCCACCAGGTAGACGTCGGGCGCGGGGGCCCCCTTGTCGAGAGCGGCGTTCATCGCGGCGTTGGTGGGCCACGAGCGGAGCTTGACCTGCACGCTCTTGGCCGTGGCGTTGTAGCTGTCGACCATCGACTGGTAGGCCGCCACCACGGCCGAGCTGCCGAACACCCCCAGCGTCAGGTCGACCGTGCCGGTCGACGGTGCCGGCTCGGGGTCGGCGTCGTCCTGGCAGGCGGTCGCGAACGACGCCAGGAGAGCCAGCACCGGGACGATCGCGAGCCGTCGGCTCCAGCGTCGTCTCATCGTGCTCCTCGGGTCGGTGGGGTGCGGCTGCGGTGTTACTGACCGTTCGGACTTCTAGCCTGCGCTTCAAAGCGCATGGAACAAGTCGCAACGGTCGGTAACAAGCCTGCTGCGTCCGGCGCGCGCCACCCTACCGAGGTGAACGACAGGAGAAGGATCCTGGTGGAGTCGAGCACGTCGGACCGGGAGCGCCTCACGGCGCATGGCCGCTCGTGGCGGCTTGTTGTGGGACCCGGGGCTGCCGCGGCCCGACGTGCTCGACCTGGTCAACCGTACTCCGGGCCCGGCTGTTCCGCACCCGGCCGGACGCGTGGTGCGCGCTCAGGCGAGGCGGCCGTCGAGCTCGAGGCGGGCCGCGGCCTCGAGCTGCTCGGCCAGGCCGAGCATCCGGCGTACGTCGGCGTCGCTGGGCTCGGTGAGGACCGCGCGGCCGGTGGCGACGACGCGGGCGAAGGCCGAGGCGCGCAGGAGCACGTCGGCGAAGTCGCCGGTCGCGATGCCGCGCAGCACGTGGTCGACCATGGCCCGCAGCTCGTCGGGGCCCGGCGGGTCGGCCACGCCCGCCACCACCTCGGCGACGGGCACGCGGCTGCGCCCGGCGTCGTACTCGTGGGAGGCCCGCACGGGCTCGCGGTGCACCCAGGAGCGCAGCACGAACAGGCGCCACAGGCACCCGGCGAGGGAGTCGGCCGGCGAGCCCGCCCACACCTCGGCGATGGTCTCGATGCCCTCGGAGTCGGCGAGGTGGAGCAGCCGGTCGGCGACCCCGGCGTCACCGGAGCGCTCCGCGCCCCGCACGAGCACGGTGGCCGCCCGGTCAGCGGCCTCGGTCACCAGCGCCGGGTCGGTGCCGCCGCCGAGGTCCTCGAACCAGCTGGCCCGGAACGGCGCGGGCTTGTGGTGCGGTCGCTCGGTCATCGGGCCAGCCTACGAGGAGGGGTCCGTGGCTTCGAGGCTCGCTCCGCTCGCACCTCAGCCGACGGACGGCACCCCACGTCGGCTGAGGTGCGAGGAGCCCCGGCGACGAGCCTCGAAGCCACCGCAGCCGCAGGGCCGACCGTCAGGCCAGGGCCTTCCTGATCCGCTGGTCGCTGACCGGGCCGTCGGTGCCGAGCTGCTGGGCCCACAGCGAGACGCGGTACTCCTCGAGCATCCAGCGCACCTGGCGCAGCCGCTCGTCGGGCGGCCGGCCGTCGGGCAGCGCCGCGACCCGGTGGGCGTAGGCGTCCTGCAGCTGGACGACCTGGTCCATCAGCTGGCGGTCCTTCTGGACGCCGGGGCCGACCAGGCGCTCACGGCGCTGCTCGAGCGCGCGCAGGTAGACCGGGAACCGGCGCAGGCGTCGCGCCCCCGCCTCCCCCACGAAGCCGCGCTCGACGAGCCGGCCGAGCTGGGCCTTCATGTCGGTCAGCGCCGGCAGCTGCGCCATGTCGGCACGCCCGCCGAGCGCCTTGTCGGCACTGCGCCAGCGGTCGAGGACGACGAGCACGTCGCCGACCGTGGCCCGCACCGCCGCCTCGTGCTCGCGCGCGGCCTCGGCGACGAGCGCGGCGAACGCCGCCTCGTCGCGCACCTCCTCGTGGGCGTCGACGAGGTCCGACAGGACCGCGACGCGGCAGTCGGCGAGCAGCTCGGCGACCGAGGGGTACGGCGACCCCGCGAGCCCGAGCTTGTCCAGGTTGCTCAGCGAGCCGAGCACGCGCGAGGTGGGGTCGGGCACGGCCAGGGTGAGCAGCCGGCGTACGCCGAGCCGGTGGCGGGCCGCGGCCTCGTCGCGGGAGCCGAACACCCGCAGGCCCACGGTGCCGGCGGACGCTCCCTCGTCGACGAGCCCGGGGTACGCCGTCACCTCGTGCCCCGCCCGGCGCTCGGTGATCTCGGGCGCGACGGCCCCGAAGGTCCAGGAGGTCTGCCCGGTCGCGGACAGCCCGCTGCCGCTGGCGACCTCGTCGAGCGCGGCGGCAAACTGCGGGCGCAGCGGCGCCTTGAGCGCCTCGAGGTCCTTGCCGCGGGCCTGCTCGGCGCCGGTGTCGTCGAGGACGCGGTAGGTGGGGCGCAGGTGCTCGGCGACCTTGGTCCAGTCCCAGGCATCGCGCGGCACGACGATGCCGGCGGTGGCGCGACACCAGCGCTCGAGGGCGTCGAGCAGCGGCTCCTCGCCGGCCGGCGTCTCGCGCAGGAAGGCCCGCGCCCGGTCGGGGGCCGGCACCAGCGCGACGCGCAGGCTCTTGGGCAGGCTGCGGATCAGGCTGGTGACGAGCTCCTCGCGCAGCCCCGGCACGTTCCAGGAGAAGTCGTCGTCGCCGACCTGGTTGAGGGTCGCGACGGGCACGTCGATGGTGAGACCGTCGTCGGCCGCGCCCGGCTCGAAGTGGTAGCTGATCGGGAAGGTCAGGCCCTCGCGCGCACCCGCCCACGCGACGGGGTAGTCGTCCTCCTGCACCGCGCCGGCGTTGTCGTGGGTGAGGATCTCGAGGGTGAGGTCGAGCAGGTCGGGCCGCTTCTGCCGCTCGTGCTTCCACCAGGTGTCGAAGTGGGCGCCGCTGACGACCTCGTGACCGACCCGGGCGTCGTAGAAGTCGAAGAGCGTGTGCTCGTCGACGACGATGTCGCGGCGGCGCGCACGGTGCTCGAGGTCCATCGCCTCGTCGAGCAGCTCGCGGTTGCGCGTGAAGAACTTCTGCCGGCTGTGCCACTCCCCCTGCACGAGCGCGTGCCGGATGAAGATCTCCCGCGCCACCGAGGGCGCGACCTTGCCGAAGCTGACGAGCCGGTCGGCGACCAGGGGTACGCCGTAGAGCGTGACCTTCTCGTGGGCGAGCACCTGGGCCCGCTTCTTGGACCAGTGCGGCTCGGAGTAGGTGCGCTTGACCAGGTGGGCGCCGAGCCGCTCGGCCCACTCGGGGTCGATCGCGGCGTTCTGGCGGGCCCAGAGCCGCCCGGTCTCGACGAGCTCACCGGCCATCAGGAAGGGCGGGTTCTTCTTGTGCAGCCCGCTGCCGGGGAAGATCGCGAACCTCGCGCCGCGTGCGCCGACGTACTCACGCATCGGCTTGCGCCCGGCGCTCTTGGGGCCCTTGGCCTCGTCCCGCTCCTCCAACAGACCCACGTGGGAGAGCAGCCCCGACAGCAGCGCCTGGTGGATGCCGTCGGCGTCGGGCGCGTCGGCGGGGGTGCCGACCTTGATGTCCATCTCCTTGCAGACCTGGCGCAGCTGGGACTCGAAGTCCTGCCACTCGCGCACGCGCAGGTAGTTGAGGTACTCGCGCTTGCACATGCGCCGGAACGCACTGCTGCTGAGCTCGGTCTGCTGCTCGCGCAGGTAGCGCCACAACGCCAGCCAGGACAGGAAGTCGGAGCCCTCGACCTTGAACCGCGCGTGCTGCTGGTCGGCCTGCGGGCGCTGCTCGGCAGGTCGCTCCCGCGGGTCCTGCAGGCTGAGCGCCGCCGCGATCACGATCACCTCGCGCACGCACCCGAGCCGCTCGGCCTCCAGGATCATCCGGGCCAGCCGCGGGTCGATCGGCAGCCGCGCCAGTCGACGTCCGACCTCGGTCAGCCGCGGCCCGTCCTGCTGGCGCCCCCGGCGGGATAGTCCCTGACGTAAATCAGCCTTCCGGCCCCGAGAGCCTTGATTTACGTCAGGGACTATCCCGCCGTCGGCGGTGGTGACCGCGCCCAGCTCCTCCAGCAGCTGTACGCCGGCCTGCACGTTGCGCTTGTCGGGCGGCTCGACGAAGGGGAACCGGGCGACGTCGCCGAGGCCGAGCGAGGTCATCTGCAGGATGACCGAGGCCAGGTTGGTGCGCAGCACCTCGGGCTCGGTGAACTCGGGGCGCGCCTCGAAGTCCTGCTCGGAGTAGAGCCGGATCGCGATGCCGGGCGCGACGCGTCCGCAGCGGCCGGAGCGCTGGTTGGCCGAGGCCTGGCTGATGGGCTCGACCGGCAGGCGCTGCACCTTGGTACGCACGGAGTAGCGCGAGATGCGGGCGACGCCGGTGTCGATCACGTAGCGGATGCCGGGGACGGTCAGCGAGGTCTCGGCGACGTTGGTGGACAGGACCACCCGGCGACCGGAGTGCGACGCGAACACCCGGTGCTGCTCGGCCGCCGAGAGCCGGGAGTAGAGCGGCACGATCTCGGGGCCGCGGTCGCCGAGCGCGGTGGACAGGGCATCGGCGGTGTCGCGGATCTCGCGCTCACCGGGCAGGAAGACCAGCACGTCGCCCGATCCCTCGGCGCCCAGCTCCTTGACCGCCTCGACGATCGCCTCGGTCTGGTCGCGGACGATCGGCTCGCCCTCCTCGTCGTCCTCCAGCTCGTCGACCAGGGGCCGGTAGCGGACCTCGACGGGGTAGGTGCGGCCCGAGACCTCGACCACGGGTGCCGGCCGTCCGTCGACGGCGAAGTGCTCGGAGAAGCGCTCGACGTCGATGGTCGCCGAGGTGATGACCAGCTTGAGGTCGGGACGACGGGGCAGCAGCCGCTTGAGGTAGCCGAGCAGGAAGTCGATGTTGAGGCTGCGCTCGTGGGCCTCGTCGATGATGATCGTGTCGTACTTCTTCAGCTGCCGGTCGCGCTGCAGCTCGGCGAGCAGGATGCCGTCGGTCATCACCTTGACCTTGGTCGCGCGCGACGTCTTGGCCGTGAACCGCACCTGGTAGCCGACCAGCTCGCCCAGCTCGGAGCCCAGCTCGGCGGCGATCCGCTCGGCGACGCTGCGCGCCGCGATCCGTCGCGGCTGCGTGTGGCCGATCCGCTCGCGGCCGAGCTCGAGGCAGATCTTCGGCAGCTGGGTGGTCTTGCCCGACCCCGTCTCACCGGCGACGATCACGACCTGGTGGTCCCGGATCGCCTCGGCGATCTCGTCGCGCCGCTGGCTGACCGGGAGGTCGGGCGGGTAGGTGATGAGTTTCGCGACCGCCGACTCGGACATAAGACGACCATTCTGCCCGGTCGTGTCGAGCGACTTCGACGGCGTACCGTCCCGGCCGTCGGCTAGCGTCCCGCACGACCCCATCCCGAAGGAGAGTCCACCCATGGGCTTCATGGACAGCATCCGTGGCGAGTTCATCGACATCGTCGAGTTCCTCGACGACAGCCGGGACACGCTGGTGTGGCGGTTCCCGCGCCACGACAACGAGATCAAGAACGGCGCCCAGCTGGTCGTGCGGGAGGGCCAGATCGCCGTCTTCGTCAACGAGGGCGAGATCGCCGACGTCTTCACGCCGGGGACCTACACGCTCGAGACCCAGAACCTGCCGATCCTCTCGACCCTCAAGGGCTGGAAGTACGGCTTCGACTCCCCGTTCAAGGCCGAGGTCTACTTCGTCGCGACCCGCCAGTTCACCGACTTCAAGTGGGGCACCCAGAACCCGGTCACCCTGCGCGACGCCGAGTTCGGCATGGTCCGCCTGCGCGCCTTCGGCACCTACGCGCTGCGCATCGTCGACGGCGGCAAGCTGCTCAAGGAGCTCGTCGGCACCGACCCGCAGTTCCGCACCGAGGAGGTCGCGGAGTTCCTGCGGCAGTCGATCGTCTCCCAGCTCGGTACGGCGCTCGCGAAGGCCGGCGTGCCGATGCTCGACCTGGCCGCCAACCAGCAGGGCATCGCCGACCAGCTCGCGCTGACGCTCACCGAGCAGCTCGCCCCGATGGGCATCTCGATCCCGCGGTTCGTCATCGAGAACATCTCGCTGCCGCCCGAGGTCGAGGCCGTCCTCGACAAGCGCACCTCGATGGGCGTGCTCGGCAACCTCGACCAGTACGCCAAGTTCCAGGCCGCGACCGCGATCGGCGACGCCGCCAACAACCCCGGTGGTGCCGGTGAGGGCGTCGGGCTCGGCGTCGGCGTCGCGCTCGGCCAGCAGATGGCCAGTGCGCTCGCTCCCCAGGCCTCGCAGCCGGCCGCCCCCGCGGCACCGGCTGCCCCCACGGCCCCCGCGGCCCCGCCGCCGGTCCCGGTCGCCTCGTCGGCGTTCTTCCTCGCGATCGGCGGCCAGCAGGTCGGCCCTCTTGAGCGCGACGCGATCAAGGACAAGATCACCGCCGGCGAGGTCACCCGCGAGACGCTGGTCTGGCGTGACGGGATGGACGCCTGGACCCCCGCTGCCGACGTCGCCGAGGTCCGGGCGCTGTTCGCGGCGACCCCGCCGCCGCTCCCGCCCGCCGTGCCGCCGGCCGCCGCTCCGCAGCCGCCGGACGAGGGCACCCCGCCGCCCGTCCCGCCGACGGCCTGAGGACGGGTCCGTGACCGACAGCCCCACCGTCCCGCCGGTCCCACCGGTCCCGCTCAGCGCGGTCTGCCCGAGCTGCGGCGCGCAGACGGCGTACTCCCCCGGCACGACCGTGCTGCGCTGCGGCTCGTGCGGCGCGGAGCAGCAGATCGACGCCGAGCACCTGACCATCAAGGAGCACTCCTACGACGAGTGGCAGGCCAAGCACGGTCAGTCGCAGGTCGCCGCGCTGACCGCGGCGGTCGAGCTCAAGTGCCGCAACTGCGGCGCCCAGACCGAGTCGACCGACGTGGCCGGTGCGTGCGGGTTCTGTGGCGGCGCCCTGGTCGCGACCCAGGCGCCCGAGGGCGTCGTGCAGCCCGAGGCGGTGGTGCCGTTCAAGGTCGACCGCAACGCCGCCCGCGCCCACTTCCAGGAGTGGGTCGGCTCGCGTCGCTTCGCCCCCAACAGCCTGAAGAAGGTCGGCTCGACCGAGGGCCTCAAGGGCACCTACATCCCGCACTGGACCTTCGACGCGCAGACCGGCACCGACTACGAGGGCAAGCGGGGCGACTACTACTACGTCACCCGGACCCGCACGGTCTCCGATGGCAAGGGCGGCACCCGCACCGAGACCTACCAGCAGCGACACACCCGCTGGTCGGACCGCTCCGGCCACGTCAGCCGCGCCTTCGACGACGTGCTGATCGTCGCCAGCCACCACGTCGAGCGTGAGAAGCTCGAGAAGATGGGCCCCTGGCAGCTCACCGAGGCCAGGCCCTACCAGGACGAGTACGTCACCGGCTACTCCGCCCTGCGCTACGACGTGACCCCGGCCGCCGGCGCCGAGGAGGCCCGCAGCGTCATGCGCGAGGTCATCCAGGAGGACGTCGAGCACGACATCGGCGGCGACGAGCAGCGCGTCAACGACATGGACGTCACCTACGCCCAGGCGATGTTCAAGCTGGTGCTGATGCCGCTGTGGATCGCCAGCTACGTCCACGCCGGCAAGACCTTCCAGGTGCTCGTCAACGCCAACACCGGCAAGGTCGTCGGCGACCGCCCCTACAGCCCGATCAAGATCGCGCTGGCGGTGACCGCGGCGCTGGTCGTGATCGGTGCGATCGTGGCGATCGTGCTGCTCAACCGGTCCTGACCCCGGTGGGAAATTCTCCGCCGCGGCGGTGAAACTCGCGCCTCCACGACGAAACTTCGTCGAGGGTGTGGGAATTTCACCGCTTCAGCGGTGAAACTCCCAAAGCCCTCCCCGACCCGCTTGCGCTAGAACACGTTCTACTTCCATGATCAGCGCGTGAGCGACGAGCAGCAGTACGACGTCATCGTGGTCGGCTCCGGGGGCGGCGCGCTGACCGGAGCGGCGGTCGCCGCCCGGGCCGGCCTGTCGGTCCTGGTGCTGGAGAAGACGGCGCTGCTCGGCGGCACCTCGGCCTACTCCGGTGGGGCGTGCTGGCTGCCGGGGACGCAGGTCCAGCAGCGCGCCGGGATCCCCGACTCGACCGAGGGCGCCCGCGCCTACCTCGACACGATCCTGGCCGACCCCGACGAGCCCGCCACCCGGGCCAAGGTCGAGGCGTTCCTGGCCCACGCTCCCGAGCTGGTGGCCCAGCTCGAGGCCGACGAGGCCATGGAGTTCGAGTGGCTGCCGTTCCCGGAGTACTACGACGCGCCCGGTCGGGTGCCGTTCGGGCGATCGATCCAGCCCACCACCATCAAGCGCGACGCCCTGCCCCCGCTGATCGGCGAGCTGGTCCGCCCGCCGGTCGAGCTCGACCGGGTCGGGGCGCCCGGCCGCCGGACCCTGAGCGGCGGGCAGTCGCTCATCGGGCGGCTCGCGGCGATCGTCGTGCGCGAGGGCGGCATCCTCCGCACCGGTCACGCCGTGGTGGACCTGCTGACCCGAGGAGGGGACGCGCGCGTCGTCGGCGTCCGCACGGCCGACGGCCTCGAGCTGCACGCCCGGTTCGGCGTCCTGGTCGCGGCCGGCGGGTTCGAGGGCAACGCCGCGCTGCGCGCCGAGCACGGCGTGCCGGGCGCCGTCGCCTGGAGCATGGCGCCGCGCGATGCCAACCTCGGCGAGGCGATCCGGGCGGCCCTCGCCCTCGGGGCCGCCGCGGACTTCAGCGCACTGGGCTGGTTCTGCCCCGGGCTCGAGCAGCCCGACGGCGGCGGCTCGTTCACCCTGGGCTTCCGCAGTGGTCTGATGGTCGACCAGACGGGACGGCGCTACGCCAACGAGTGCCTGCCCTACGACCGCTTCGGCCGCGAGATGGCGAAGGCTCCCGACCGGGTGCCGTCGTGGTTCGTCTTCGACTCCCGCGAGGGCGGCCGGCTGCCGGCGATCGCGATGCCCGAGGGCGACCCGGCCGCCCACCTCGAGGCCGGCACCTGGCTGCGCGCCGGGTCGCTCGACGAGCTCGCCGGGCTGATCGGCGTACCGGCGGACGCGCTCGCCGCGACCGTCTCCCGCTTCAACGGGTTCTGCGCCACCGGCGTCGACGCCGACTTCGGCCGCGGGACCGACGAGTACGACACGTTCTTCACCGGTGGCGGCGGCCCCGACGAGGCCCTCGTGCCGCTCGACCAGCCGCCCTACTACGCGGCCCGCTTCGTGCTGTCCGACCTCGGCACCAAGGGCGGGCTCGTCACCGACCCCGCCGGCCGGGTGCTGCGCGAGGACGGCTCCGCGATCCCCGGCCTGTACGCCGCCGGCAACTCCTCCGCCTCGATGTTCGGCGGCGTCTACCCGGGGCCGGGCGCGCCGCTCGGGTCCGCGATGGTCTTCGCCAGCCTGGCCGTGCGCGACCTGGCCCGTTCCGAGGGTTGAGGTGGATCAGGTGTCGGTGCCGCCGGAGGAGCCGTCCGCCGACGCATCGGGCTGCACGTCGTCCTGGGGGGCCGTGCCGGGCGGCACACCAGCGCCCGGCTGCACGCCCTGACCGGGCTGGACCCCACCCGGCTGCCCGCCCTGGTTCTGCTGGCCCTGGTTCTGCCCGCCCTGGTTCTGCTGGCCCGGGAAGCCCTGTCCGGGCTGGAAGTTCTGGCCGCCGCCGGGACCGCCGAAGCCACCGCGCCCGCCCGGGCCCTGCTGCTGGTCGGCACCGTCGCTGACCGCACCGAGGGCGACGCCGCCCAGGCCGCCGAGGACCAGTGCGGCGAGCGCCACCGCGGCGACCGCGCGCAGACCCAGCACCCGGTGCCGCAGGCCGCGCGGCCCCTCGGGCGCCACCGCCGCGACCGGGGTCTCGGTGAAGGTGGCCGTGTCGTGGGACGGGCGCGAGCCTGTGGGGACGGGAGAGGACGGCGGGGCGTCGTACGGGTCCGGGGGCTGCGGGGCGATCGGCTGGGTGTCGTTCATGCCCCCGACTCTGGGCGAGGACCCTGTGCGCGACCTGTGCCCCCGATGGGCGGGACCTACCAGTTGGCAAGAGCCCGTTCTCGTCATGTGCAGCCGTCGCGCCCCGCTTACGGTCGCCCGGTGAAGATCACGACACCCGCTGCCCTCGCCCTCACCGCGGCCGCCCTGGTGGTCGCCTCCTCGACCGCCGGCTACGCCGGCGCCCGGTTCGGGAGTGCCGACATCAGAGACGGCTCGCTGACCAGCATCGACATCAAGAACGGGTCGATCAGCGTCGGCGACCTCACCCCGGGCACCATCCGCAAGCTCGACGTCGGCCGGGCCTACGCCACGGTGACGCGGGTCGAGACGGCGACCGGGCTGGTCACCAGGCTCGACCCCCAGCGCACCTACGGCTTCAGCAAGCTCAAGCACGCGACCGAGGGCACCGGCACCTGGTGCCTGGTGCCGTCGCCGGGCGTGGACCTGTCACACAGCGCGATCCTGGTGTCCGCCGACTTCTCCCTCAGCATGAGCATCCCGACCGTGCTGTGGGTCTCCGACGGCAGCTCGTGCGCCAGCAAGGAGATCGAGATCCACACCACGACCTGGGCCGGCGACGACGAGCCGTCGCCGTCCGACGACGTCGCCTTCCAGGTCCTCGCCTCCTGAGCCGGTGACCGCGCGGGCTGACAACGGCCCGCGAGGCCACGCACAGCAAACCCACAGACAGCCCGGTCACAGTGGCCCCATGGCCGCCTCCGCTAGTCCCGCCCTCACCCGCCCCGACGGCTCGCCGGTGCGCGTGCTCGTGGTCGACGACGAGGTCAACATCGCCGAGCTGATCTCGATGGCCCTGCGCTACGAGGGCTGGCAGGTCTCGGCGGCCCACACCGGCACCAAGGCGGTCGCGGCCGCCAAGGAGCTCAAGCCCGACGCGGTCGTGCTCGACATGATGCTGCCCGACTTCGACGGCCTGGAGGTGCTGCGCCGGATGCGCGGCACCGACCCCGACGTGCCGGTGCTGTTCCTCACCGCGCGCGACGCCGTCGAGGACCGCATCGCGGGCCTGACCGCGGGGGGCGACGACTACGTGACCAAGCCGTTCTCGCTCGAGGAGGTCGTGGCCCGGCTGCGCGCGCTGATGCGCCGCTCCGGTGCACAGCAGGCCGCCGAGTCGTCGGTGCTCGCCGTCGGCGACCTCACGCTCGACGAGGACAGCCACGAGGTCGCGCGCGACGGCGAGGAGATCTCGCTGACCGCCACGGAGTTCGAGCTGCTGCGCTACCTGATGCGCAACCCGCGCCGTGTCCTCAGCAAGGCCCAGATCCTCGACCGCGTCTGGAACTACGACTTCGGCGGCCAGGCCAACGTCGTCGAGCTCTACGTCTCCTACCTGCGCAAGAAGATCGACGCCGGTCGCGAGCCGATGATCCACACCATGCGCGGCGCTGGCTACGTCCTGAAGCCGGCTGCCGGCCAGTGAGCACGCCGTGAGGATCCGTCCGCCTCGCTCGCTGACCTCGCGTCTCGTCGTCACCGCGGTGCTGCTCGTCGCGATGGCCGCGCTGCTGCTCGGTACGGCGACCACGCTGGCCATGCGGGGCTACCTGGTCGGACAGCTCGACGACGAGATCCAGAAGTCGTTGGGGCGCGCCGAGTTCGGACGGGGCGACCCGTTCTTCGGCACCGAGAGCGGTGCTCCCGAGCCACCGCCCGACGGTGACGGTGACGATCGGCCCAGCGGCAGCGCGCGCGGTCAACGGGTCGGCACGATCACCGCCTTCTTCTACGCCGACTACGACGGCGGGACGGGTGTCGTCCTCGCCGACCGCGCCGGCGGGGGCGCCGTACCGCAGCCGCTCACCCAGAAGGCCCTCGACGTGCTCGACGCGGTGCCCGACGACGGCGACGTGCACGCCGTCGAGGTACCGGGCCTCGGCGACTACCGGGTGGTCTCCCAGGGCGACGGGGACGGCGGCAGCGCCACCGTGGTCGGCCTGCCCACCGAGGAGGTCGACGAGTCGGTCACCTCGCTGGTGCGGCTCGAGCTCCTGCTGGCCCTGGCCGCCGTGCTGATCGCCGCGCTCGCCGCGCGCACCGTCGTACGACGCCAGCTCCGGCCGCTGCGCGAGGTGGCCGAGACGGCCCACACCGTCGCCGGCCTGCCGCTGGACTCCGGCGAGATCGGGATCACCGAGCGGGTCCCGGGCCATCTCACCGACGAGCGCACCGAGGTCGGCCAGGTCGGCTCGGCGCTCAACACGCTGCTGGCCCACGTGGAGACCTCGCTCGACGCGCGCCACGAGAGCGAGCAGCGGGTGCGGCAGTTCGTCGCCGACGCCTCCCACGAGCTGCGCACGCCGCTGACGACGATCGCCGGCTACACCGAGCTGGCCCGGACGCGACCCGACGACGCCGAGGCCGCCGCGACCGCCCTCGCCAAGGTCGCCGACGAGTCCAAGCGGATGACCGCGCTCGTCGAGGACCTCCTGCTGCTGGCCCGCCTCGACTCCGGACGCCCGCTCGAGCGCGCCCCGGTCGACCTGACCCGCCTGCTGCTCGAGGCCGTGTCCGATGCCCGGGTCGTCGCGCCCGACCACCGCTGGCGCCTGGAGCTGCCCGACGAGGCGGTCGAGGTGACCGGCGACGAGCAGCGGCTGCACCAGGTCGTGACCAACCTGCTGACCAACGCCCGCAAGTACACCCCCGCCGGCACCACCGTCACCGTGAGCGCTCGTCCGGGCGGGTTCGGGGTCCACGACGACGGCCCCGGGTTCGCCCCCGAGCTGCTGCCGCACGCGTTCGAGCGGTTCGCCCGGGCCGACGCGGCGCGCCACCGCGAGGGGGGCGTGGGGCTCGGGCTCGCGCTGGTCGAGGCGATCGTGACCGCCCACGGCGGCACGGTCACCCTGTCCAGCGTGCCGGGCGACACGCGGGTCGACGTACGACTCTGACCCCGCAGTTCACCAGCGCACCCCTGGAAGCCGCAGCCACACGGACAGAGGCGACGACTGTTGAACGGATGGACTGGTGTCGAGCGCCGACGCACACGAGTCAAAGCATGTATGTCCGTTCGACCACGGCGGAGCATCTGCGTGCATCGCGACTCTCAGACCTAGGTCGAAGGTTCGTGCCGTGTGATGACTCGAACCTTCGAGCTCGTCGAGCGGTCGTCGTGAACTTGAGTCTCGCGACATCGTGCACGCTCCGCGCGGCCTTGTCGGGCGGAGCCCGCAGCGCGGCCCGAACTCGTCGGTCCGCTCATGACGGACTACCGATTCCTAGCGCGAGTCCTGGTGGACGTATTCAGAACCGAGACATAGGACGAGCAGTCGTGTGGCAGCACGCGACGTCCGGTGCTTGACCGCATGCAGCGCGGTCGCCAGGACGCCCGCGCCGACATAGGAAAGCGACGCTCACCACCGGCCACGCACTCGGTACTCCATGGAAACGTGGCGCCGACCCCGATTGTCAGACAATCGGGGTCGGCCCCTACAGTGGACGACGACCCAAGGGAGGGATCACATGACCGCCACCACCGAGACCACGGCCGCCGCCTCGTCGGCCCGCACCGCGCCCGAGTTCGACCGCGCCGAGGCCCGCACCGCGCACAACTACCACCCGCTGCCGGTGGTGGTCGCCCACGCCGAGGGGGCCTGGATGACCGACGTCGACGGTCGGCGCTACCTCGACCTGCTCGCCGGCTACAGCGCCCTCAACTTCGGCCACTCCCACCCGCGCCTGCTCGAGGCCGCCCACGCACAGCTCGACCAGCTCACGCTGACCAGCCGGGCCTTCGTGCACGACCAGTTCGCCGACTTCACCGCCAAGCTCGGCGACCTGTGCGGCAAGGACCTCGTGCTGCCCATGAACACTGGCGCCGAGGCCGTCGAGACCGCCGTCAAGGTGATCCGCAAGTGGGGCTACCGGGTCAAGGGGATCCCCGCCGACCAGGCCGAGATCATCGTGGCCAGCGGCAACTTCCACGGCCGCACCACCACCATCGTCGGCTTCTCCGACGACCCCGACGCGCGCGACGACTTCGGCCCGTTCGCGCCCGGCTTCGTCACCGTCCCCTACGGCGACCTCGCCGCCCTCGAGGCCGCCATCACGCCCCACACCGCCGGCATCCTGGTCGAGCCGATCCAGGGCGAGGGCGGCGTGGTCATCCCGCCCCACGGCTACCTGCGGGGCATCCGCGACCTCGCGACCGCCCACGACGTGCTCTTCGCCGCCGACGAGATCCAGGCCGGCCTGGGCCGCACCGGCCGCACCTTCGCGTGCGACCACGAGGACGTCGTCCCCGACCTCTACGTGCTCGGCAAGGCCCTCGGCGGCGGCATCGTCCCCGTCTCGGCCGTCGTCGCCGACCGCGACGTGCTGGGCGTGCTCCAGCCCGGCCAGCACGGCTCGACCTTCGGCGGCAACGCCCTCGCGTGCGCCGTCGGCTCCGCCGTCGTCGACCTGCTCGCCACCGGCGACTTCCAGCGTCGGGCCGACGAGATGTCGGTCCTGCTGCGCGAGCGCCTCGAGGCGATGATCGGGCACGGCGTCGTCGGCGTCCGTGTGCGCGGCCTGTGGGCCGGCGTCGACATCGACCCCGCCGTCGGCACCGGCCGCGAGGTCTGCGAGCGCCTGATGGCCCGCGGCGTCCTGGCCAAGGACACCCACGGCTCCACGATCCGCCTGGCTCCCCCGCTGGTCGTCTCCGAGGACGACCTCACCTGGGGTCTCGACCAGCTCGCGGCGGTCGTCGGCCAACGCTGAGACAACACTCACCGAACGCTCCTCCAACGCGCGGAGCGGCCCGCCGAACACTTCGGCACGACTCGGTGAACTCCCTTCCGGCGAGACCCCGCACGGCGTTTCGTTGACCAGGCTGGGCCCATGCACGTGCCCACTCGCCTCACCGCGCTCCGCCCGACGCTCCGCCGCGTCCCGCCCCTCGCCGTCCTGCTCACCGCCACCGCAGCCCTCTACCTGTGGGGACTCGGCTCCTCCGGCTGGGCCAACGCCTACTACTCGGCGGCCGCCCAGTCGGGAGCGGAGTCGTGGCGCGCCTTCTTCTTCGGCTCCTTCGACGCGGCCGGGTCGATCACTGTCGACAAGCCCCCGCTCGGCGTGTGGCCGATGGCGCTGTCGGTGCGGATGCTCGGGCTGTCGTCGTGGTCGATCCTGCTGCCCCAGGCGCTGATGGGGGTGGCCACGGTCGCGATCGTCCACCACGGCGTACGCCGGGCGACCGGCTCGAGCCCGGCCGCGCTGCTGGCCGGGGCGACGTTCGCACTGACCCCGGTGGCGGTGCTCATGTTCCGGTTCAACAACCCCGACTGCCTGCTGGTCCTGCTGCTCGCCGGCGCGGCCGTCGCCACGCTCCGCGCGCTCGACAGCCCGCGCGCGGTCTGGTGGGTGACACTGGCCGGATCGCTGGTCGGGCTGGCGTTCCTGACCAAGATGCTGCAGGCCTTCCTGGTGCTGCCGGCGCTCGCGCTGGTCTACGCGCTCTTCGCCGTGGCGCCGTGGCGCCGGCGGGTCCTGCACCTGCTGGTCGCGGTCGGCGCGACCGTCGTCGCGGGCTCCTGGTGGGTCGTGGTGGTCGAGCTGTGGCCGGCGTCGTCGCGCCCCTTCATCGGCGGCTCGCAGCACAACTCGGCCCTCGAGCTCGTCCTCGGCTACAACGGGGTCGGTCGCCTCACCGGCGCGCAGACCGGCGCGGTCTCGGGCCCGAAGGGCTGGGGCCACAACACCCCGCTGCGGCTGTTCGACCCGGGCTCGGGGGGCCAGGCGTCCTGGCTGCTGCCGGCCGCCCTGGTGCTGGCGCTCGCGGCCCTGTGGCTGAGCCGCGGGACGGTCACGCGCGCCCGTCCGGCGCTGGTGCTCTGGCTGACCTGGACCGGCGTCACCTGGGCCGTCTTCAGCCTGATGAACGGCATCTTCCACGACTACTACACCGTCGCTCTCGCCCCGGCCGTCGCGTCGCTGATCGGGATCGGCGCCCACGTCGTGTGGGAGCACCGCGCGCACGCCCACGCGACCTGGGCGTTCGGTGCCGCCGTCCTGGTCACCGGCCTGCTCGCCCTGGTGGTCCTGTGGCCCCAGCGCGGCTGGATCCCCTGGCTGCCCTGGCTGGTCGGCGCCCTGGTCGGCGCCGCCGTGTGGCGGGTCCTGGTCGCGCACCGTCGTGCGATCCCGGTCGGGGTCGGCTTCGCCGCGACCGCGCTGCTGGCGGCGTACGTCGGGCCGGCGGCGTACTCGGTCGAGACCGCGTCGACCCCCCACACCGGCGCCGTCCCGCACGCCGGCCCCGGCGGGGGCTCCGGGCCGTCGTACGCCGAGGACCCCGTCGGCGACCTGCTCACCGTGAGCTCCTCGCCGCCCGACCTGACGCGGCTGCTGGTCCGCCACGCCGACGACTTCACCTGGGTCGCCGCCGTCACCGGCGCCAACTCCGCCGCCGGGTTCCAGCTCGCCACGGACCGCCCGGTGATGCCCGTGGGCGGCTTCAACGGCACCGACCCCAACCCGACCCTCGCCCACTTCCGCCGACTGGTGGCCGACGAGCGGATCCACTGGTTCGTCGCCGGCGGTGGGCGCTACGTGCCCGAGGACGGCGGCGAGACCCAGCCGGTGACCCGCACCGGCAGCAACGACGCCGTGCGCATCGAGCGCTGGGTCTCCCGGCACTTCACGCCGCAGGTCGTCGACGGCGTGGTCGTCTACGACCTCACCTTCGTGACCACGCCGCTGACGCCCTCACAGGTGCCTGACAGGTAACCCGCACCGTCGTCCCAGTCCCGGCTCGCACCATCGAGCCATGACGACGATCGCCCCCGACCGCCCCCACCTGGCCGACGCCGAGCCCGACCCCGCACCCACCTCGGGGCGGACCCCACGGCGGTCGGTGCGCCCCGCGACGGCGGCGTACGTCGCGCTGCTCGCCGGCACCGGCGTGCTCTACCTGTGGGGCCTGGGCGAGTCGGGCTGGGCCAACTCGTTCTACGCCGCGGCCGCGCAGGCCGGCTCGGAGTCGTGGAAGGCGTTCTTCTTCGGGGCCTCCGACGCCGCGGGCTCGATCACCGTCGACAAGCCGCCGCTGGCCCTGTGGCCGATGGCGCTGTCGGTGAGGATCTTCGGGCTGTCGTCGTGGTCGATGCTCGTGCCGCAGGCGCTGATGGGGGTCGGGTCCGTGGCCGTGCTCGTCGCCCTGGTCCGCCGCGCCACCGGCAGTCCCTGGGCGGGTCTGCTCGCGGGGTTCGCCCTGGCGACCACGCCGGTGGCGGCGCTGATGTTCCGGTTCAACAACCCCGACGCCCTGCTGACGCTGCTGATGCTCGGGGCGGCGTACGCGTCGTTCCGCGCGGTCGGCTCCGAGCGGGCACTGCGCTGGCTGCTTCTCGGCGGTGGGCTGCTCGGCCTGGCGTTCCTCACCAAGACCCTGCAGGCGTTCCTGGTGCTGCCCGGCTTCGCCGTGACGTACGCCGTCTTCGCCACCGTCTCGTGGCGGCGTCGGCTCGGTCACCTGCTGGCCGCCTTCGGCGCCATGGTCGCCGGCGCCGGCTGGTGGGTGGCGATCGTCGAGCTCTGGCCCGCGTCGTCGCGGCCCTACATCGGCGGCTCGCAGACCAACGACTTCCTCGAGCTGACCTTCGGCTACAACGGCTTCGGCCGCCTCACCGGCGACGAGGTCGGGTCGGTCGGTGGCGGGGGCGGCGGCGCAGGTGGCGGTGGCATGTGGGGCTCGACCGGGCTCTTCCGGCTCCTCGGCACCGAGAACGGCGGCGGGATCGCCTGGCTGCTGCCCGCCGCGCTGATCCTCGGGGTCGCCGCGCTCTGGGCCGGGCGACGCCCGGTCAAGGTGGCGGCGTCGCTGATGCTCGGCTGGCTGGTGGTCACCGCGGCGACCTTCTCGTTCATGGCCGGGATCTACCACGCCTACTACACCGTCGCCCTGGCTCCCGCGATCGCCGCGTGCGTCGCGCTCGGCGCGTGGGCCCTGTGGCAGCGCCGCGAGTCGCTGGTCGCCGCGGGCGTCCTGGGCTTCACCGTCGCCCTGACCCCGGCCTGGTCGTTCGTGCTCCTCGACCGCACGTCGGACTACCTGCCCTGGCTGCGCGGCGCGGTCGCGGTGCTGGGGTTCGCCGCCGCACTCCTGGTCGTCGGTGCCCGGCACCTGCCCCGCGTCGTCGCCGGCATCGTCGCGGCGGTCGCCCTCATCGCTGTGCTCGCCGGGCCGACGGCGTACGCCGTCTCGACGGCGAGCACGCCGCACACCGGCTCCATCCCGAGCGCGGGCCCCGCCTCGGCCGGGGGCATGGGAGGTCCGGGCGCCACCATGCCGGGGGGTGGAGCAGGTGGCGTCGGCGGGCTGCTCGACGGCTCGACCTCCACGACGGCCCTGACCACGCTGCTGCTCGAGGACGCCGACTCCTACGACTGGGTCGCCGCCACCGTGGGCGCCAACTCGGCCGCGGGCTACCAGCTCTCCACCGAGAGGTCGGTGATGCCGATCGGCGGCTTCAACGGCAGCGACCCGAGCCCCACGCTCGCGCAGTTCCAGCAGGACGTCGCCGACGGCCGCATCCACTACTTCATCGCCGGGGGCGGCGGGCTCGGTGGCGGGCGGGGCGGCATGGGCGGCGGCATGGGGGGCGACTCGGAGATCTCGACCTGGGTGGCGGCCACCTATCCCGCACAGACCGTCGACGGGGTCACCGTCTACGACCTGACCGGGTCCGCCTGATCGCGCGACGACGGGCCCGCACGTAGAGCAGGATCGCCGCGGCCGCCACCAGCGCGCCGGCGACCGCCACGACCCGCTCGGCTCCTCCGATGTCGTCGCCCGTCAGGGCGTAGGCCACCGGGACGAGTCCCAGCGCCACCAAGGCGGTCACCCAGCCCACGAGGGACTGGTGCTCCATGCCGTTCATCGACGGGGTCGGGACACCGGAGGGCTCGGAACAGGGCTCAGTCGCCGGACCGGGCCCGGTCGACGACGGCGCCGACGACACTGCCCCCGGCCTCGGCGACCTTCGTGGCCGCCGCGACCTTGAGGGCACGGCGCTTGTCGGCCCGCAGGGCCAGCAGGTTGAGGGTGCCCCAGGTGAGGGTGGCGGCCAGCGCCTTCGTGCGGGTCTGGTCGTCGTCGGCACGCGAGGCGAGCACGATGCCGTCGCCGACATCGCACATGATCCGGATCCACATGGCGGTGGTGACCGTCCGGTCCGAGCGGCCCAGGATGCCGAACGCACTGATCGCGAGGTCGCGGACGCCGAACACCTCGGCCAGCAGGTCATAGCCGTCCTGCTCGTGCTTGTCGGCCCCCATCGCCTGACCGAGGTGCTCGGGGCGCACGAGGCAGAACCCGGCGTACGACGCGGTGGCGGTGCTCATCAGACGACTCAGGGCATAGCTCATGCGCCTCACGCTAGGGCGTGGGCGACGGCGACGGACCCCCGCGAGGGGTGGTCGGTCAGTCCGGTGCGGCGGCGACGACCAGGGCCGGCAGCGACCCGGCCAGCAGGCGCAGCAGCTCGTCGCGGGTGACGCCGTTGGGCTCCTCGACCCACGACAGCACCAGCTCCTCGGCCATCGCGGCCCAGCCGCGCACCAGGAGCCGGGTGGCGGGGGTGTCGGGGATCAGGTCGGCCTGAGCGTCCTCGGTGAAGATCCGGTCGGTCAGCACGCCGCGCGCCTCGTCGTAGATCGCGCGCAGGGTCTCGTTGCCGCCCTGGGCGCCCTTGACCAGCGAGACGTAGCCGGCGTGGTTGGCGACCACGTAGTCGACGTAGGCGGTCATCGAGGCCGCGAGCTGCTCGAGCGCGTCACCGCTGCCCGGGGGCGCGGTCTGCGCGACCAGGTCGTCGACCGCGCGGCGTACGACGGCCTCGTGGAAGGCGTGCTTGTTGCCGAAGTAGTGGTAGAGCAGCCCCCGCGAGATGCCGGCCTCCTCGGCCAGCAGGTCGATCGACAGCTCGTCGAGCGAGCGGTCGGCCAGCAGCCGCACGCCGAGGTCGAGGAGCTGGGCGCGGCGCTCGTCGGGGGTCAGGCGGATCCGTTGTCCGGTGCCTACGGTCACGTCGCCCACTTTATTGACACTTGTTCAATAAGAGCAATACCGTCATGCCACGAGCATCACCCAGGGACCCGGCGCACCCGCTCCGACCCCCCGCACCACCCATCCCCGATCGGAAGGCACGTCCGGCATGAAGTCGCTCCACGACAAGGTCGTCGTCATCACCGGTGCCGGCTCCGGCATCGGCCGCGCCCTGGCCCTCAACCTCGCCGGCAAGGGCTCGCTCCTCGCGCTGTCCGACGTCGACGAGGCCGGGCTCGCCGAGACCGTCTCGCTGGTCGACCGAGCCGGGGTGACCAAGGTCCGCAGCGACCGTCTCGACGTCGCCGACCGCGACGCGTTCAGCCGCTACGCCCTCGACGTCGTCGAGGACTTCGGTCGCGTCAACGTCGTCATCAACAACGCCGGTGTCGCGCTGGCCGGTGACCTCACCGACCTCGAGTACCCCGACATGGACTGGATCATCGGCATCAACTTCTGGGGCGTCGTCCACGGCACCAAGGAGTTCCTCCCCCACGTGATCGCCAGCGGCGACGGGCACATCGTCAACCTGTCCTCGCTGTTCGGCCTGGTCTCGATGCCGGGGCAGTCCATGTACAACGCCTCCAAGTACGCCGTGCGCGGCATGACCGAGGCGCTGCGCGAGGAGATGCTGATCGCCAAGCACCCCGTCGGCGTCACCGCCGTGCACCCCGGTGGCATCAAGACCGCGATCGCGCGCAACTCCCGCGTCTCGGCCAAGGAGAACCAGGCCGCGACGGCCGAGTTCTTCGACAAGAAGCTGGCCAAGATGACCCCCGAGCGGGCGGCCGAGATCATCGTGCGCGGCATCGAGAAGAACAAGGCCCGCGTGCTCGTCGGCCTCGACGCCCACGCCATCCACACCGCCGCCAAGCTCGCCGGCTCGCGCTACCAGGACGTCGTCGCCCTCGGCGCCGGCCGGATCCTGCCCGCCAAGACCAAGGTCGTCTGATCGAGCCCGTGGCTTCGAGGCTCGCTGCGCTCGCACCTCAGCCGACGGCCTCCGTCGGCTGAGGTGCGACGAGCCCCGGCGAGGAGCCTCGAAGCCACCGCAGCCGGCAGGCAGACTGACCCCGTGACCCTCGTCCTCGGCACCCCCGTCCGCCTCGAGATGACCAAGTGGGGCGACCGCCCGCACTGGGAGTTCGCGGCGACGTACCTCGGCGCCGACGAGCACGGCGACTGGATCGGGATCCCGGTCGGCACGCACATGTCGCGACCGGGCGCCGCGTTCGACACCGTGGTCGCCCAGGTCGGGTTGGTGCCCCGCGGGGTCGGCTGGGTCTCGACGTTCCACGCCCCGGGCTGGCGGATCGCGACGTACGTCGACATGACCACGGTGCCGGGGTGGGACGGCACGACCTGCCGCACCGTCGACCTCGACCTCGACGTGGTCCGCACCGCCGACGGCCACGTGTTCGTCGACGACGAGGACGAGTTCGCCGAGCACCAGGTGCGCTACGGCTACCCGCCCGAGGTGATCGCCCTGGCCGAGGAGTCGGCCGCCTGGGTGCACGAGGCGGTCCTCGCCGAGCGGGCGCCGTTCGACGGCGACACCGCCGACCGGTGGCTCAGGCGGCTGGCCGATCTCCTCGGCCCCGACGCCCCCGGCCGCGCGCGGTGAGCCGCTGGGCGGGCCCGACCAGCCGGGGTCCGGCGAGCCGGGTCTCCACGCGTCGCGCCTCGCGCGCGAGCGGCTGGGCGAGGTACTCCCCGAGGATCACCCCGGCCGCGATCGCCAGCGCCACCGAGGCGGCGCCGATCAGGTGGACCAGGCCGTAGGACGTGTTGCGGCTGCTGCCCTCGCTGAGCAGCGACAGCCCGCGGTAGATCGCGATGCCGGGGAGCATCGGCACCACGGCGGAGACGACGACGATGAGCGGCGGCACCTTGAGCCGGCGGGCGACGGCGTACCCGACGAGGCCGACGAAGAACGCGGCCAGGGCCACCGCCCAGGCGCGCGCGATCCCGGGGTCCTGGAGCGACAGCGAGATCGCCATCGCGACCCCGGCGGTGAGGGCGACGGGCACGAGCGCGCGCAGCGGCGAGTACGACGCGAACGCGAACGCTCCCGCCGCCACGGCGGACCCGGCGACCGCGACGGTGACGTCCTGGATGCCGGTCGCGCCGGCCCGGACGGTGGGCAGGTCGACCCCGACGGCCCCGGCCAGGCTGAGGCCGCCGCTGACGCCGGCGATGATGCCGGCGGTCGACAGCAGCGCCTCGGTGATCCGCGCCCCGGCGGTGATGTAGAAGCCGGTCAGCGCGTCCTGCAGCGCCCCCATGAACCCGATGCCGGCCAGCAGCATCACGATGTTGGCGGTGATCACCTGCGAGACGTCGAGGCCCAGGTCGAGCCGCTCGTCGAGCAGCGCGGCGCCGACGGCGACCAGCGTCGCGACGGCCCCGCCGGCCACCTGCTGGTAGAACACCGGCAGGCGGCGCCGGGCGATCCGCAGCTGTGAGCGGTCGATGAGCACCGCGGCGAGGGCGGCCAGGATGGCGACGACCACGTCGCCGCCGAGGGAGACCGCGACGCCGGCGGCCATCGTGGCCCAGCCGGCGGTGACCGCCCAGCGCGGCCGGTCGTGCCCGGTCGACACGATCCGGCGCAGCTCGTCGCGTCCGGCGTGCAGGCCGAGCCGGCCCCCGACGACGTCGCGGACGAGGTGGTCGACGCGGGTCAGGTCCTGGTAGTCGATGGTGCGCTGCACGACGTGGCGGGTGGAGATCAGCGGGGCCTCGTCGACGTGTGCCTGGTGGCTCATGGTCAGCGAGGTGAACGTGATGTCGACCTCGGCGCCGTCGGCGCCCAGGGCGCGGGCGACGGACAGCATGGTGGCGGTGACGTCGGCGGCCCCGGCGCCGGAGGACAGCAGCACCTCGCCGATGCGCAGGCAGAAGTCGAGGGTCAGCGCGAGCCGCCGAGGCACCTGCATCTCCTGGGTGGGCGGCGTGGGGTCGTCCATCCCTCGATGGTCGCGCACCTGCCGTGGGCACCCAACCCGGCGCCGCGGCGACGTCGGTCACCCCTCGGGTCGCGCGTGTGGAACCCTGGGCCCGTGCGGATCGACTTCCACGCCTCGGCCGACTACACGCTCGGCGTCGAGTGGGAGCTGGCCCTGGTCGACCGGCGCACCCGCGACCTGCGCAACGACGCCTCGCACCTCTTCGCCCGCGCCAGACCGCGGCTCCCCCACCCCGACCGGCTGCACCAGGAGCTGCTGCGCAACACCGTCGAGCTCGTCACCGGGGTGTGCGACACCGTCGGCGAGGCGATGGCCGACCTACGGGCCACGCTGCTGCCGGTCCTGGCCGCCGGCGACGACCTCGACCTCGACCTGTTCGGCGCCGGCACCCATCCCTTCGCGTCGTGGACCGGACAGCAGCTGTCGGCCGGCCACCGCTACCAGGAGCTGATGGACCGCACCCAGTGGTGGGGGCGGCAGATGCTGATCTGGGGCGTCCACGTGCACGTCGGGCTGCCCGAGCGCGACCGGGTGATGCCCGTGCTCTCGGCGTTGCTCGACTACTACCCGCACCTGCAGGCCCTCTCGGCGTCCTCGCCGGTCTGGGGCGGCGTCGACACCGGCTACGCCTCCAACCGCGCGTTGATGTTCCAGCAGCTGCCGACGGCCGGGCTGCCGTTCCAGTTCGCCACCTGGGCGGAGTACGAGGCCTTCGCCCGCGACCAGCTGACCACCGGCGTCATCGACGAGCTCAACGAGATCCGCTGGGACCTGCGCCCCGCGGCCCACCTGGGGACCATCGAGAACCGCATCTGCGACGGCGTCTCCTCCCTCGACGACCTCGCCGCGCTCACCGCGCTGATGCACTGCCTCGTCGTCGACCTCGACACCCGGATGGCGGCCGGCGAGGAGCTGCCCACGATGGCCCCGTGGCACGTGCAGGAGAACAAGTGGCGCTCGGCGCGCTACGGCCTCGACGCGATCGTCATCCTCGACTCCGACTGCACCGAGCGACTGGTGACCGACGACCTCGCCGACCTGCTGGTGCGGCTCGAGCCGACCGCCGCGCGCCTGGGGTGCGCCGCCGAGCTCGCGTCGGTCGCCTCCGTGGTGGCCGGCGGGGCGTCGTACCAACGGCAGCGGGCGGTCGCCGCCGCCACCGGCGGCGACCTCGTGGCCGTCGTCGACTCGGTCGTGCGCGAGCTGCGCGAGTCGGTGTGAGGGCCCGGTTCGACGACCTCAGCAGACGTCGGCGAGGACGACCGCGCTCCACTCCGGATCGGCGTCGCCACGGCTCGGCGCCTCGACCTTCAGGCAGTGGGGCGAAGCCCCGTCGTCGTCGCTGAGCTGCCACAGCGTCGCGTCGCCGGAGTAGTCGGAGGCGGCCTTCCGGATCAGCAGCTTGTCGAGGTCGGCGTCGTCGGGAAGGGCGGCCTCGATGTCGGAACGGTCGATCGAGGCGAGCTCAGGATCCCGGTTCTCCAACGCGCGCGCCGTGCGGTCCGCGATCTCCCCGACCCGGTCGTCGGAGTAGTTGAAGACCTTGTCCTGCCAGACGTGGAAGGTCACCCCGATCAGCCCCACCAGACCGACGAGGGCCACAGCGCGCAGCGGGTCCAGGCCGTCGCGCGCGGTCGAGGCCGGAGTCGCATCGACCCCCTGGAACACCGGTTGGCCGCCGAGCGCCTCTCGCCGCCAGAGGTCGACGTTGAGCCACCCCACGGCCAGGGTCAGCGCGGAAAGGAACAAGGCGAAGGCGAGCACGGGCGCTCCCTGCCCACGCCCGGTCCCCCGGAAACTGCCTGGGACGCCTACCGCAGGTAACCGCCCTCGGGCTCCACCATCTCCAGGCGTACGCCGAGCAGCCGCACGGGTCGCTTGCGCTCGACCTTCGTCAGCAGCGCGACGACGGCGTCGGCGAGCTCGTCGGGGTCGGCGGTGGGCGCGGGCAGCTTGCGGCTGCGCTGCACGGTCTGGAACGCGCGGTCGCGCACCTTGAGCCCGACCCGCCAGGCGGGCCGGCCCTCGGCGTCGATGTCGGCCACCACGCGACGAGTGATGCGGCGCACGGCCGCCTCGATCTCGACCTCGTCGTCGAGGTCGGTCTGGAACGTCTCCTCGCGGCCGTGGGCGCGCGGGACCCAGGGGGTGGGGTCGACGACCCGGTTCCCGACGCCGCGGCCCAGCCGGTGGTAGTAGGGACCCATCGTCGGCCCGATCTCGGCGGCGAGCACCCGCTCGTCGGAGGCCGCCAGCTGCGCGACGGTGCGGATGCCGAGGTCGGCCAGGCGCCGCTCGACCTTGGCGCCGACGCCCCACAGCGCCCGGGTCGGACGGTCGCCCATCTCGGCGGACCACGACGCGTCGGAGATGCGGTAGACCCCGCGCGGCTTGCCGAAGTCGGTCGCGATCTTGGCCTGCAGCGTGGTGTCGCCGACGCCGACCGAGCAGTGCAGTCCGGTGGCGGCGAGCACCTCCGCCCGCAGCTGGCCGGCGAACGCCATCGGGTCGTGCTCGTGGGCCGGGTCGGCGCCGGGCCGCAGACCGACGAACGCCTCGTCCCAGCCCAGCACCTCGACATCGACCGGGTCACCGGCCCAAAGCGCCGCCCGCAGCGTGTCCATCACGGTGGCCGACGCGGCCTCGTAGACCGGGAGGTCGACGGCCAGGAACACCGCCTCGGGGCACTTCTTCAGCGCCGTGCGCAGCGGCATGCCCGAGCGCACCCCGAACGCCCGGGCCTCGTAGGACGCCGTCGACACCACACCGCGCTCGGTCGGGTCGCCCCGGCCGCCGACCACGACCGGTAGCCCGGCCAGCTCGGGACGTCGCAGGACCTCGACCGACGCCAGGAACTGGTCGAGGTCGACGTGCAGCACGGGCATGGCCTCGATGCTGCCACCCTGCGCGGACACCCGGTCAGCGCCGCAGCCCGCCCCGGACCGCCCGCAGCGCCGACCTGATCCCCCGACGGCCCCGGCCCGGCGCCGATGTCGCACCCACCGGGGGCCGGGCCGACACGACCTCGGACCGGGTCTGGTCGAAGCGCGCCGCACCCGCGTAGAAGTCGTGGGCCAGCGCGTCGGCGACCGTGGCCAGGTGCCACATCCTCATGGTGTCGGCCCGGGTCCGGTCATCCACGCGGGAGACGAACTCGGTGACCTTGCGCCGGTCGACGAGCTCCCAGAAGACGGCGGGCGCACCCAGGACGATGTCGGCGAGCTCCCGGCGGACCTCGGGCAGGTCGGTGCGCCAGCTGAAGCTGGCCCCGTCACCGTGGGCCCCGCGCACCGGCTCCCGGCGGTGCCACGCGGCCAGCCGCTCGGGGTCGGTCGGTGGCTGCTCGTCGAACGTCCATCGGCGCCCGGCGAACCGCACGTCGGCGAGGCCGGGGGCCAGCTCGTCGAGGACGTCGGCGATCAGCCGCTCACTCGTCCGGTCCTCGACGGAGACGGCACGCACGGCACGCACGACGAGGTGGTCCAGGTAGGGGCGACGCGCCAGGGAGCCGACGCTCGCCGAGCTCCGTGCGGCGCCCGTCCAGCGACCGGTGCGCTGGCGGACGTAGAAGTCCTCGAGCGCGGCGACGCCGTCCCGCTCGGCCGCGGCCACCCAGTCGGCGGTGTCGGTCTCGTACGCCGCCCGGCTCGCCGTCGTCATCCGCTTCGCCCCCTGGTACATCCGGCTGCGCATGAACGTCACGACGGCGTCGCGGTCCTGGGGGTCCTTGACCGAGCCCGCGAAGTAGGCCCGCAGGATCTCCCCGCCGGCGCCCGTGAGCGGCACCGTCGCCGCGTTGTACGCGGCACCGACGCGACCGACGCGGTCGTAGGCCGAGAGCATCGCCTCGCCGAGGACGACGGCCTCGCGGACCCGCGAGCGCACGTCGAAGGTCACCGACCCCTCCTCGACCGCCGCCCCCATCGGGGACCCCACCTTGTGGGGCACGCCGAGCGCGGCGGCAACCTCCCGGGCCACGATCACGTCGGGGTCGGTGGGGAGGCCGGAGGTGTGGGTGACGACCGGCACCCCCGCGCGGGTCAGCAGGGCGACCAGCAGCCGCGAGTCACGGCCCCCGGTGAGCCCCAGCCGCACCGGCTGCTCGAGCGTGACCAGCGGGGAGACGCTGGCGACCAGCGCCTGCGCGACGTCGGCCGCGGTGGCGTCGACGCGCGGGTCGCCGTAGGGGCTGATGTCGACCCGCCCGTCGGCGCCGCAGGTGATCCGCGACGACGGAGCCAGGCAGCGCACCCCGTCGTACGCCGTCCGGTCGGTCACGCAGTAGCCGGAGCCGACCACACCGGCCAGGCCGACCAGGTCGGGGACCGGCCCCCTCGAGCTCGCCACCAGGTGGACCAGCAAGGCCCGGTTGCCGATGACGACGAGGTCGTCGGTCACCGCGTGGAACACGACCTCCGCACCCGACGCGCACGTCGCCCCGGAGATGCCGTCCTCGCCGGCCGCCACGAACGACCACACCCCGCCGACCGCGATGTCCTCGTCGCTCGCCAGCAGTCGCGCCAGGGGCGGGACCTCGCCGTTGACGTAGCCGGAGAACCCGCGGGCGCCCGCGGAGTCGGTCAGCAGCAGGGGGCGGTCGGGCTGCTCGGGCTCGTTGGTCCACGCGGCGACGAGCGTCCGGCCGTCGCCAGCGGTCCACCGCGCCTGCTCGACGGGGTCGAACGGCAGACACCGCGCCGCGGCGGCCTCGACCGCGGGCCACCCGTCCGCAGGGCGGTCGTCGGCGCTACGACGGTCGTGCACGGCAACGTAGACACGCATGCCTTCACCTCTCCTGGCCGTGGGGCGAATACCCCCACGCCTGTCGGCCGGACCTACCTGGCGGAGGAGTCCCGGACGATCCACGGGCTGAGCCTGGGCTTGCGCGCCGTCACCTTGCCGGTGCGCAGAGCGTCGTCCTGAGCGATGCGATCGCGCGGGTCTGCGACGAGCGGGTAGATCACTCGAGCCTGGACCCCGACCCGCAGCCGGTAGGGGATGTCGAGGCACGCGACGGGCACGCGCGCGACGATGCCGGCCGACGTGCGACTGATCCTCAGTCCGTCGCACTGGTAGCGGTAGCCGTTGCGTCGACTCGACGTGGACTTCGTCCCGTCCGAGCTGTACTCGCAGCGTTGGAAGTCGTAGGTGTCGCCGTGCGACGTGACGACGCGTAGGTCCCAGGAGTTGTCCGGGCCGCCGAAGGCGCGCAGGGTCGTCGCGACCTGGAGCACGTCCGCGCCGTGCTGCACGGTCAGCCTCACGACGTCGGCCTGCTTGACGCCCCGCACCACCCGCGGCTCGGCGACGCCGTCGTCCGTCTGGTCCTGAGCCACGACATCACCGGTGGCGTCCGTGTGGCGCCACGTCTGGGCGTGCGCGGCCGGCACCGAGGACACCAGCAACCCGGTCGCGAGAAGGGCGGCGAGGAAGGTGGTCGTCGTCTTCATGCCGTCACCGTGTCACACGGTCGCCAGGCTGGAATGGAGCCGGTCGAGCGAGTCTCGTCGGCCTCGCTCAGCTCAGCCTCCGAGGATCCAGGGGCTGAGCTTGGACTTCTTCACGTCGACCTTGCCGGTGCGGTAGGCGTCGTCGCGGATCTCCCGCTCGTTGACGTCGTCGAAGGGGGTCGTGTAGATCCTGGTCTGGAGACCGACCCGGATCTTGTACGGCGTGTCGAGGCACGAGGTCGGCATCCGGAACAGCAGCCCAGCGCGGGTGCGACTGGCCGCGATGCCGTCGCAGGTGTAGCGGTAGCCGTTGCGCTGGACGAAGATCTTCGACTCGCCGACCGTGTTGTCGTTGTCGAGGTAGCCGAGGGTGTAGCTGTCGCCCCGTGACGTGACGACCTTCAGGGTCGCGGACACGTCGTACTCCTCCAGCGACCGGGCGCCCATCGCCACCTGGACCCGATCGCGGGTGAAGGTCACGGTCTCGGCGGTGATGTCGCCGCGCTTCTCGCTCCTGAGCACCGCGGGCCTCGTGGCGGTGCCGTCGAGCCGGTGGTCGGTCACGACCGCGTCGCCCGCCTTGTCGACGTGCCGCCAGGTCTCGGCGTGCGCCGCGGGCCCGCCGGCGAGGAGCAGCCCGGCGGTGAGGGATACGACCAGGAACGCGGGTCGGAGGTTCATGGCGACACCGTGCCACAGGGGGGGTGACACGGGCCACCTGTCAGGACGTCGGCGCGTCGACGACCCACCACGCGGCGTACGGCGGCAGCCACAGCAGACCGTCGTCCCCGGGCGTCGGCGTCACCCCGCCGAGCGCCTCGTGCGGGTGCTCGACCCCGACCTCGACGAGACGGTGGTGCGGGAGGGCCCGCCACTCCCCCGTGACGTTGTAGAGCCCGACGAACGTGCCGCTGGCGTGACGGCGGACGACGGCGAGCACCCCGTCGTCGCCGTCCGGCAGCACCGAGACCGGCGCCGACGCGTGCAGCTGCGGCAGCGTGGCCCGCACCCGCATCAGGTGGGCGAGCCCGGCGTAGACGCGCGCCGCGTCAGTGCCCGGCTCGTCGCGCCGCGCCAGGTCGGCGTCGGCGACCCGCGGACGGTGGGCCCACCGGTTGTCGCCGGCGTGGCCGGGCTCCTGCGCCCAGGCGGGGTCGTTGGGCAGGGCCAGCTCGTCACCGCTCCAGATCACGGGTACGCCGCCCCAGCCGGCCACCAGCGCGTGCGCGAGGAAGAGCCGCGCGTGCGCCTCGTCGGGATCGGGTCGCCCCGGGCCCAGACCGGCCAGCGACGCGGCCATGCCGCTGATCCGCCGGTCACCGGTCTCGGGGTTGTGCTGGAAGACCAGGCCCTCGGCCCACGACCCGGGGAAGTCCCCGGCGTACCAGTCGGCCAGGAAGCCCCGGTGGCCGGCGCCGGTCACCCCGACCGCCGCGGCGTCGCCGTCGTCGATCGCCCAGCCGATGTCGTCGTGGCAGCGCAGGTAGGTGATCCAGGTGCCGCTCGGCGGGGTCGGGGGCAGCGCGCCGAGCGCCTGCCGGGCCAGGCGCACGTCGCCGGTCGCGAGCATCGACCAGACCTGCACCATCAGGCTGTTGTGGTAGGCCAGGTCACTGACGCGGCCGACGTGCGGGCCCACGCCGAGGTAGGGCACCAGGTCGCGCGGCCCGACGATCGCCTCGGCCTTGAACAGCGTCGCGGGCGCGGCCATCCGCGCCACTGCCCGCAGCGCCTGGGTGATCGCGTGCACCTCGGGCTGGTTCTGGCTGTCGGTCCCCAGCCGCTTCCAGAGGAACGCGATGGCGTCGAGCCGCAGCACCTCGACCCCGAGGTTGGCCAGGTCGACGACGACCTGCGCGAGCTCGGCCAGCACCGCCGGGTTGGACCAGTCGAGGTCCCACTGCCAGGAGTTGAAGGTCGTCCACACCCAGGCGTCGAGCTCGTCGTCGAAGGTGAACGAGCCGGGCGCGAAGTCGGGGAAGACCTCGGGCAGCGTCTCCTCGTAGCGGTCGGGCAGCTCGCGGTCGGGGAAGACGTGGAAGTAGTCGCGGTAGGTCGCGTCGCCGGCCCGGGCGGCCACCGCCCAGGGGTGCTCGCGGGCCACGTGGTTGAGGACGAGGTCGACGACCAGGCTGATGCCGTGCCCGCGCAGCGTCGTCGCCAGCTCCCGCAGGTCGTCCACGGTGCCGAGATCGGGCCGCACGGCGCGGTAGTCGGCGACCGCGTAGCCGCCGTCGTTGTCGCCGTCGCGCGGCAGCAGCAGCGGCATCAGGTGCAGGTAGGTGACCCCCAGACCGCGCAGGTGGTCGATGCGCCCGGCTAGGCCGGACAGGGTGCCGTCGGGGCTGAACCGCTCGGTGTACGCCGCGTAGCCGACCTGGTCGGGGCCCTGGACCCGGTCGGGGCGCAGCAGCCGCTCCTCGTCGAGACGGTGCAGGTCGCGGGGCCGGTCGGCGTAGGCACGGGCGGCCACCTCGACCAGCCGCACCGCGACGCGCTCGGGGTCGTCGTACGCCGCCGCGACCCCCGCCAGCAGGTCGGGCCACCAGCGCTCGAGCCGCAGCAGGAACGTCTCACGCCGCCGGCGCTTGAGGCCCGACAGGGCGGCGTCCGCTGCGGACCTGGCTTGCTCGGGGACGCTCACGCGCCCATGTCTATCCCACGCTGGTCGACCGACCGTCCCGGTCGATCAGCCCGCGACGATCCACGGGCTGAGCTTGGGCTTGTTCTTGGTGTACCTGCCGGTGCGCAGGGCGTCGTCGTAGGTCCCCGCGTCGCCAGTCTCTTCGGCATTGTCGGTGCTGAAGTCGGTCTGGACGCCCACCCTGATCCGGTAGGCGTCGTCGAAGCAGGACCTCGGGGCCGTGACCACGTAGCCGGCCTGCGTCCTGGTGGCCTTGAGCCCCTCGCACTCGTAGCGGTAGCCGTTGCGGGTGATGGAGAGGGAGTTCTCGATGAAGTACTCGAGGACCATCCGGTAGGTGTAGCCGCGCGACGAGACGACCTTGATGAGCACGTCCTGGATGGCGATGCGCTGCGACCGGACGCTGATGGCCATCCGCAGCGTCTGGGCGGTGTAGGTGACCCTCAGGTTGGTGAGGTCGCCGCGCCGCTCCTGCGGGTCGACGACGGGCTCGTCGAGCTGGCCGTCGTCGTCGTAGCGGGTGACCTGGGCGTCGCCCACGGCGTCGGCGTGGCGCCAGGTCTGGGCGTCCGCAGCGGGCACCGCGGCCATCAGCAGCGCCGTCGTCACGCAGGCGAGAAGGAACGACCGCAGGGGTGTCATCTCCGCACGGTGCCACACCGTGCGAGCCACGTCACCCCTCGAGTCGACTCGAGCGTCAGCCCGCTCACCTAGCCCGCGGCGATCCAGGAGCCGAGGCGCGGCGTGGCGGAGGTGACGCCGGTGCGCAGCGCGTCGTCCCTCGTGCCGCGCTCGTAGGAGCGGTCGTAGGTGTTGGTCAGCACGCCCACCCGCACCCGGTAGGCCCCGACGAGGCAGCTGCGCGGGACGGTGGCGACGACACCCGACGCCGTGGGCGTCACCCGGAGGCCCTCGCACTCCTGGGCGCGGTAGGAGCGCGTGAAGGCCGTGGTGACCTGCGCGCCCCGGCGGACGTGCACCAGGTCGAACGTCGAGGAGTGCGAGGTGAAGATCCGCACCTGGATCCGGTTGTCGGCGTTGTCGAAGGCCCGCAGCGACGTCGCCACCCGCAGGCTGTCACGGGTGTAGGTGGCGGTCACCCGCGTGATGTCGCCCCGCCGCTCGTGGCGGTCGACCGCCGACGGCAGCGGATCCGGTGTGCCCTCCTCGAGCTCGGCCACGCGGACGTCACCGGTGGCGTCGGTGTGCCGCCAGGTCTCGGCGTGGGCCGACGGGGCGGCGCTGATGAGGAGTCCTGCGGTCAGGGTGGCGGCGACGAGGCCGAGCCGGGTCTTCACGCGCACACCTTGACACACGATCACCCGTGGGCGCGCAGGAACGAACCGTGGGGTTCGGCCTAGTTCTCGTCGGCCTTCTCGGAGCCCCGACGCCACCGGATGCCGGCCTCGAGGAAGCCGTCGAGGTCGCCGTCGAACACGGTGGAGGGGTTGCCCTCCTCGTAGCCGGTGCGGAGGTCCTTGACGATCTGGTAGGGGTTGAGCACGTAGTTGCGCATCTGGTCGCCCCAGCTGGCCTGCACGTCGCCGCGCATCGAGTCGAGGTGGGCCTTCTCCTCGGCCTTCTTGCGCGCGAGCAGCTTGGCCTTGAGCACGACCATGGCGCTGGCCTTGTTCTGCAGCTGGCTCTTCTCGTTCTGGCAGGACACGACGGTGCCGGTCGGGATGTGCGTGAGCCGCACCGCGGAGTCGGTCGTGTTGACGGACTGACCGCCCGGGCCGCCGGAGCGGTAGACGTCGGTGCGGATGTCCTCGTCGGGGATGTCGATCTCGTCGGTCTGCTCGAGCACCGGGACGACCTCGACCGCGGCGAACGACGTCTGCCGACGACCCTGGTTGTCGAACGGGCTGATCCGCACCAGGCGGTGGGTGCCGGCCTCGACCGACAGCGTGCCGTAGGTGTAGGGCGCGTGGATCGCGAAGGTGGCGGACTTCAGGCCGGCCTCCTCGGCGTACGACGTCTCGAAGACCTCGACCTTGTAGTCGTGCTGCTCGGCCCAGCGGACGTACATGCGCATCAGCATCTCGGCGAAGTCGGCGGCGTCGACGCCACCGGCGCCGGAGCGGATCGACACCAGGGCCTCGCGGGCGTCGTACTCGCCGTTGAGCAGGGTGCGGACCTCCAGGCTCTCGACGGCCTTGCGCACCTTGTCGAGCTCGCGTGCGGCCTCCTCGAGGGAGTCGGCGTCGCCCTCCTCCTGGCCCATCTCGTGCATGAGCCCGGCGTCCTCGATGCGGGTCTCGAGCTCGTGGAAGCGGTCGAGCGTGCCCTGGAGCGCCGAGAGGCGGCCGGTGATGCCGGTCGCCCGGTCGACGTCGTCCCAGAGGTCGGGGGCCGCGACCTGCTCGCCGAGGTCGTCGATCTCGACGCGCATGCCATCGAGGTCGAGCACCTGGCCGATGGTGTGCATCGTCGCCTGGAGCTGCTTGATCTCGGTCTCGAAGTCAGGGCCTGCCACAAGGATCGAGGCTACTAGGACACGCGAGGATCGTGAGATCGGCGGTCAGGCCCGCCGGTCAGGCACGGCGGCCGAACACCTGCACGACCCACCACCGGCCGCCGCGGTAGACGGCGCCCATGCCGAAGTGGCGGTAGGTGGTGTTGAGGATGTTGGCCTTGTGGCCGCTGGACCCCATCCACATCCGCACGACGCCCTTGCCGGTGTCGCTGCCGACGGCCTGGGCGACGTTCTCGCCCCAGGCGCGCAGCCCGCAGGTGCGACCGATCGCGGCGAAGTCCTGGGTGTGGAAGATCCGTCCGGCCTTGGCCATCCGCGCCGCCTGGGCCCGCGCGAAGCGCGCGAGGCACTCGCTGTTGGCCAGCGCGGGGCGGTCACGGATGGTGCGCTCGTGGTTGGTGTACGTGCGGGCCTCCACGAGGTACTTGGCGGCGCTGGGTGCGGCCTGCGCGGGAGCCGGCACGGCGACCAGCCCCGCGGTGAGGATGCCGAGAAGGGCCAGGAGAACCATCAGTCCGAGAGGTCGACGCATCACCTCATCGTGCCACCGCGGGAGTCAGGGCGCGAGCCGCGCCGTGGTCCAGCCGTCGGCACCGGGCGTGCGCCGGTAGACGAGCCGGTCGTGCATCCGGCTCGGCCGGCCCTGCCAGAACTCCACGACCTGGGGCCGCACCAGGTAGCCGCCCCACTCCTCGGGCGGCGGCACGTCATCGGTGCCCGCGAACCTCGACTCGACCTCGTCGTACGACGCCGCGAGGGCGTCCCGGCCGGCCACCTCGCGCGACTGGTGCGAGGCCCACGCGCCGAGCCGGGAGCCCCGTGGCCGCTGGGCGAAGTAGGCCTCGACGTCGGCCCGCGGCAGCGGCTCGGCCACGCCGTCGACGCGCACCTGCCGCTCGAGCGGGTGCCACGGGAACAGCAGCGAGCACCGCGGCTGGGCCGCGAGCTCGCGGCCCTTGCGCGAGGCCTGGTTGGTGAAGAAGCGGAACCCGTCGGGGCCGACGCCCTTGAGCAGCACGGTCCGGGCGGTCGGCTGCCCCTCGGCGCCGACGGTGGCCACGACCATCGCGTTGGGCTCGTGCAGACCGGCGGCCCGCGCGTCGTCGTACCAGCGCCCGAACATCGTGACCGGGTCGGCCGCCAGGTCGTCCTCGGCCAGCCCACCCGCGGCGTACTCCTGCCGGGCTGCGGCGAGGTCACTGCTGAGGTCACTGCTGAGGTCGCGGTCCGCACCAGGGTCACCCATGGGTCGACCGTAGTGCGTGCGGCACAATGCCGAGCGACGCAAAGAGGCCTCTCACGAACCGCTAGGAGCGACGTATGACCGAGGTACACCACGGACTCGAGGGAGTCGTCGCTTTCGAGTCCGAGATCGCCGAGCCCGACAAGGAAGGCTCCGCGCTGCGCTACCGCGGCGTCGACATCGAGGACATCGTCGGGCGGGTGCCCTTCGAGAACGTCTGGGGCCTGCTCATCGACGGCGCCTACCAGCCGGGCCTGGCCCCCGCCGAGCCCTACAACCTCCCGGTCCACACCGGCGACGTGCGCGTCGACGTGCAGGCCGCGGTGGCCATGCTGGCGCCGGCCTTCGGCTTCGGCCAGACCTACGACATCTCCGACGACCAGGCGCGCGAGGACATCGGCCGGCTCGCCGTCATGGTCCTCTCCTACGCCGCCCAGTCGGCTCGCGGCCTCAACCAGCCGGTCGTCCCGCAGAAGGCCGTCGACGCCGGTGGCACGCTCGCCGAGAAGTTCCTGATCCGGTGGAAGGGCGAGGCCGATCCCAAGCACGCCCACGCGATCGACGCCTACTGGAGCAGCGCGGCCGAGCACGGCATGAACGCCTCCACCTTCACCGCGCGCGTCATCACCTCGACCGGTGCCGACGTGGCCGCGGCCTTCTCCGGCGCGATCGGCGCGATGAGCGGCCCGCTGCACGGTGGCGCCCCGGCCCGCGTGCTCACCATGATCGAGGAGGTCGAGAGGTCCGGCGACGCGACCGCCTACGTCAAGGGCCTGCTCGACAAGGGCGAACGGCTGATGGGCTTCGGCCACCGCGTCTACCGCGCCGAGGACCCGCGCGCCCGCGTGCTGCGTCGTACGGCCAAGGAGCTCGACGCTCCCCGCTACGCAGTAGCCGAGGCCCTCGAGCAGGCCGCGCTCAAGGAGCTGCGCGAGCGTCGTCCCGACCGCGTCCTCGAGACCAACGTCGAGTTCTGGGCAGCCATCGTCCTCGACTTCGCCGAGGTCCCGTCCAACATGTTCACCGCGATGTTCACCTGTGCCCGCACCGGCGGCTGGTCCGCGCACATCCTGGAGCAGAAGCGCACCGGCCGGCTGATCCGCCCCTCGGCGATCTATACCGGCCCCGCCTCCCGCAAGGCCGACGAGGTCGACGGCTGGAAGGCCGAGTGGGCCGGCTGAGCAGGCCCGGCGCAGCGCGACCGCGCTAGCAGCGTCACGACGTCACGACAGCGACCGCAGCCCCACCACGGTGGGTGCTGCGGTCGAGTCGTCTCCGGGTGCCTGCTCAGGCGCTCGCCAGGACCATTCCGCGGACCGAGCACGTCGGAGCGCCGACGTCGGAGGCGAGGTCGCCGGTGACGACCGAGCCGTCCGCGTTGCTGTAGGTGAAGGTCGACTGGAAGGTGTCCCCGTCGTCACCGAGCAGCAGGTCGATGGGGGCGCCGACCTGCATGCTGCCGTTCTCGGCGTCCGCCTGGACGGTGGCGGTGGGGTTGGAGTCGGCGACGCCCACGATGCTGAAGTAGGAGCCGTTCTTCGAGGTGGTCGCCACCAGGTCGAGGTTGAAGCTCGGCGCGTCGCAGCTCGCGCTGATCGTCAGCCCTGCCCCGCTGAACAGGACCTGGTCGGCCACCGAGTCGTTGGTGTAGAGGAACACCTTGCTCGGGACGACGCCGTTGACCGCGCCGGCGGTGGTCGCCGTGTCGGCGGTGGTGGCCTTCTTGGCCTGGTCGGCGAGGGTCGCGCGCGACGCCGTGGTCGCCTTGGACGCGGTCGTCGCCTTGGTCGCGGACGGGACGGTGCCCAGGCTCGACTCCTTGACGTCCAGGCCCGTCACGGCGCCGTCCTTGATCTTCGGCGAGGTCACGGCGTTGTCCTTGAGCTGCGAGGTCGTGATCTGCGTGGCGGCATAGCTCGTGCCGCCGAGCGCGACGACGAGGGCGAGGGTCGAGGTCACGGTGGCGTACCGGCCGGAGGTGAGGATGGTCATGGGCGTAGTGCACCCCTTCCCCCCGCCGGGACGCAGGCGAACGGCCGGATCGACGGTCGCTCGGGACCACGGGTCTAGACCGATGTCGGCCGAGTCGGGTCATCGTCGTTCGGGCAGGTCCGCGCGTCAGGCGGTCAGCCTGGTCGCAGGGTGAGCGCGAGGTAGGCGCCCCCGCGGCGAGATCCCGAGGCCCATCCGCGCCAGGCCGACGAGGCCGAGTGGGCCGGCTGAGCCGACCCTGATCGAGGGCGCCGGGCGACCGGGCCACACGCTGGTCGAGGAGGTCGCGCTAGCGACCGTCTCGAGACCACCCGACCGCAGCGTCCGTCCACCGGCGCTGCGGTCGGGTCGTTCTTGGGGCAGGATCCAACCGTGCGACCGACCTTGCGCACCGCGCGGATCCGGCTCGACCCGCTGACGCTCGCGCACACCGAGCTGCTGGTCGAGCTGGACGCCGACCCCGAGGTGCTGCGCTTCGTCTGGGGCCGTCCGCTGAGCCGCGAGGAGGTCGTCGGCACCTGGATGCCGCGCCGGACCCGTGAGGACGCCGACGAGCGCGGTATCGGCTACTGGGTGGGCTTCGACGCGGCGACCGACGCGTTCCTGGGCTGGTGGTCGCTCAACGTCGTCGACGACGACCCGGACGCCGCCGAGCTGGGCTACCGGCTGCGCCGCGACGCGTGGGGGCGCGGCCTGGCGACCGAGGGGGCGAGAGCCCTTCTGACACACGGCTTCGGGACCGTCGGGCTCGAGCGGGTCGTCGCCGAGACGATGGCCGTCAACACCGACTCGAGAGCGGTGCTCGAGAAGGTGGGACTCGTCCAGGTCGGCGCCCGCGTCGAGCAGTGGGAAGACCCGCTCCCCGGCGCCGAGCTCGGAGAGGTCGACTACGAGGTCCGCGCCGAGGACTGGTGGGGCTGAGGCCCCAGATCGTGGGATGTCTCGGGACTTCGGCGACCGTTCTGCATCAACACAAAGGTGACGGTTCGGGTGGTGGACTGGTTCATCCATCCCTGTGATGTCTCAGGTCAGCGGTGACAGTTCCGCATCAGGACACGGGTGACGGTTGGTGTGTCAGGACTTCGGTGACGCTGGTCGGTGTTGTTGAGGCCCGCGAGGTCTTCCGTTGCCGACGTAGGTCACGCCTGGTGCTGGCCTGGTGTGCTCGATGAGGACTTCGCCTTGCAGGTCGGTGATGGTGATCTTGCCGCCAGGCTCGTCGCCGTGGGTGGTGACCAGGACCTGATGGAAGCCGTGGCGGGCACCGACCATGTAGAAGACCTTGTCGAGCATGAATGCCCCGACGCTGCTCAGTTTCCTGACGTGGGTGTCGTCGGGAAGGTCGAGCGGCACCGGCACCGGCACCGGTGCTGGCCGGGTGCGGGGCGATTGATGAGGGACGAGCCGCTCCTGGGCGGGGCGTGGCGCTTCAGCCTTCACGGTTGCCTCCCAGGCGGCCAGCGGGGTGATCCGGCCGGGTAGTCCTTGGTGTCCGCGTTCGGTGTTGTAGATGTGGTCGAAGGCGTCGACCTGGGTCTGGAGTTCGTCGAGGTCGGTGGCCAGGGGCTGCTTGTCGAGGTAGCGGAACAACGTCTGGTGGAACCGTTCGTTCTTGCCCTGGGTGGTCGGCTTGTAGGGCTTGCCGGTGATCGGTTCGGTCCCCAGCGCCATCACGTGGACCACGAGTCGGCCAAGGTGCCCGCGACGCGAGGGGTTGAGTGCGATCCCGTTGTCCGAGAGCAGCCGCTGTGGCACGCCGTGAGCGGCCACGGCCTTGTCGAACACGGTGATCGCGTCGGCTGCGGTTTCGCTCGATGCCACGTGGGAGGCGACCGCGTAGCGGGAGTGATCATCGATCAGCTGGAAGATCACACACTTCCTACCGCCGGTCAGGACGTACTCGGTCGCGTCGAGCTGCCAGCACGCGTTCGGAGCCGGGTAGACGAACCGTCGCCAAGCCGAGCGTGGCTTCTTCCTCGGCTCGAGCCTGGCTAGACCAGCCTCGCGGAAAATCCGGGCCAGCGACGCCGTGGAGGGCACCGGGTCCAAGCCCATCGCGTGCATCTTGTCGTGCACGCTGATCGGCCCGTAGTCGAGCCCCGAGGACTCCAACGCTGCACGAACCTGGATCGCGTGGGCCTTGACCTCATCGGTCAACTTCGAGGGGCTCGACCTGGGCCGCCTGGACCGGGGTTCGAGCACCGAGGCAGGCCCATCGACCTTCGCCCGCTTGCGCAGCTCATAGAACGACTTACGTGAGATGCCGTGCTCGGCGCAGAACGTCGAGACCGCGCCACGGGGCGCATCATCAGGCCACTGCGAGATCGCGAGACGAACACGGGGATCGATGGGTTCATTAACAGCCACCGCCCGAGCCTCAGGTCCGAAGTGTCACCACCTAGCCCCATTCAGGTGTCACCGATGTCCTGATCCAGAACTGTCACCTATGTCTTGCGACATGCCAACTGGTGTATCCACCACCTCACATTTGACTCGATCATCTGTTCGAATACATGCTAAGACGATCGCATGCCGACCATGACCCGCCTCCGCAGCAGCGACCCGCTGCTCGAGTCCGTGCGCACGCGCCGACAGGCCGAGGCGCGTGACCAGGTCGCGACCCTGACCGCGGTGCTGGACTGGGCGGTGGCCAACACCGCCGACGATGCTGAGGCGGCCGAGCTGCTGGACCCGATGGTCGAGCCGGCCCTGCACCTGGGCGGACCCGGCTGCCCTGTGATCGGTGAGTACGCCGCCCTGGACCTGGCGTTGTCGTTGGGGATGTCGACCGACGGTGGCCTGGCCTATTTGGGCAAGGCCCTCGAGCTGCGCCACCGGCTGCCGCGGCTCTACGCGAGGGTCGTGGGTCTGGAGGTCTCGCTGTGGAAGGTGTTCCGGGTCGCCGAGCAGACCATCGCCCTGCCACCCGCGGGTGCGACCCATGTGGACCGGGTCATCTCCCCGTTCCTGCACACCTGCTCCTGGGCCCAGGTCGACCGAGCCGTGGATTCCGCCCGAGCGGCCTACGACCCCGCCGAGGCCGAACGCCGCCGCCTGGTCGCCGCCGAGGGACGCCACGCCTCGGTCCACCTCACCGACGCCACCACCACCGGCACCGTCGAGGTCACCGCCACCCTCGACCTGGCCGACGCCCTCGACCTCGAGACCGCCCTGCGCGAGGGCGCCCAGGTGCTGGCCGACCTCGGCTCCACCGAGACCCTCGACGTACGCCGCTCCCAAGCCCTCGGCGAGATGGCCCGCCACCAGCTCACCCTCGACCTCGACACCATTGGGGCAAGCAGAGGCGTGACGATCTACGCCCACCTCACCGCCGAGGACACCTCAGCGGTCCTGGACAACACCCTCACCCCGGTCCTGGTCGAGCAAGTCCGCCAGTGGTGCGAGACCGCTGGCACCAAGGTCACCATCAAGCCCGTCATCGACCTCGCCTCCGACCCGACCACCACGGCGTACCGCCCCACCGAGACGATCCGCGAACAGGTCCACCTACGCGACCGGACGTGCGTGTTCCCCGACTGCGGCAGACGCCACGTCGACCTCGACCACATCCACCCCTTCGACCTCGGCGGACCAACCAGCGCTCACAACCTCGCCATGCTCTGCAGACGCCACCACCGTGCCAAGACCCACGGCCGCTGGTCCTACCGGATGCTCGAACCCGGTCTCTACGAGTGGACCAGCCCCACCGGCGCGACCTACACCGTCGACCGACGCCGACGACCCTGACCGCCCCACACCCCGCCGTCCACCAGGACCGCGGGGCCACCGGCATGCCTAGGGGCCCGTGTCCGAAGGTCTCGGACGCTTCGCGCACTGATGCCACGCACCCACGGCACCGGCGACCCTCGGGAGACGAACAGGTAGGACCTCGGACCGCCGGCACCGCGAATGCACGCACCCTGAGCACGCCAGACGATCAACGACATCGGACGCGCACCACGAGGGCAGCCACACAGAGGCAGCCTCCCGACGGCTTCCGGCGCACCATGGTCGGGCCGGTCTCACTCGACGCAGAACTCGTTGCCCTCGGGATCGGCCATCACCGCAGCCCCCGGTCGTCACTGGCAAGGATCGCTCCGTACGAGACCAGCCGACGTACCTCGTCCGGGTGGCTCGAGGTGGGGCGCAGGTCGACGTGTTGACGGTTCTTCTCCGCCTTGCCCCCAGGCACGCACGCGAACCAGAGCGACGGCCCGCCCCAACCGCCCCCCGGTGACGTCGGGCGGCCCGTCACGCAGACGGGGCCGAGCTCGACCGACCGGCGCACTACTTCTCGAGCCGACCGTCGAACCACGACGTCTTGCCGCGGGCGGCGGCGCGGGTCAGCGAGATGTGGACGTGGTCGCGGTGGCGCAGCGTCTTGGAGCACTTGGTGAGGGTCTTGCACCCCGAGTGCAGGTAGGGCCCGGGACGGAAGCCGTTCCACGCGGAGTAGATGTGGTCGTTCCAGATGATGTACATGATCCCCATCCGGCGGGCTCGCACGGCCACGTTGCCCCACCGGTCCGGGGCGACGAGCCCGTCGATGAGCCGGCGGGAGGCGCGCATGCCCTTGCTCGTGGCGGCGTCGGAGAACCAGTCGATGGCGCGGCCCTCCTGGTGCTCCGACGTCACGTGCTCGCCCCACTCGCAGGCCCGCGTCATCGTGGTCCTGCTGGCGTAGTGCTGCACCAGCCAGCTGCTGAGGACCCGGGTACCGGGCTTCACGGTGGGGGTGCAGTCTCCGGGCTCCTCGTAGCGGGCCAGGTCCTCGAGGGGCAGCGAGACCTTGGCCCCGGCGTGCACCAGGGCGTGGGCGGGGGCGATGGAGAGCAGGAGCGCCGCTGCGAGCAGGGCGACCAGCACCTCGACCGGGCGTGGGGACCGAGTCATGCCGCGCACGCTAGGTCAAGACCCGTGACGACGTGAGCCGATCGTGCGAAGTCTGACCGGACGGCGAGCGCGCACGGCCCGGACGGGTCAGCCCGCGCGGGTGGTGCGCGTCAGGTACGCCGCACCGCGCGGCGAGATCTCGTAGCCCACCCGGTGGCTGATCGTCAGGCCGAGGCCCTTGAGCTTGCGTACGTCGATCTTGAACGGCGCGGTCTCGCGTCCGACCATCTCGGCCAGGTCGGGGGCGCGACGCTCGGGGTGGGCCTCGACCAGCCGGAGCGTCGCCATCGTCCAGGCGCCGTGGCTGCTGGCGCGGTCGAGCCGCTCCAGGCGCTTGTCGAGGTCGGCGACGTCGGCGTCGGTCAGGTCGGCGCTGGCGCGCAGGGCGAGGCGGGGGTCCTCCCCCGCCCACTCCACGCCCACGCGGTAGGTGGGCCAGTCGGCGTCCCCGGCCAAGCGGCGGCGCAGGCGGTCGGCGTCGGCCCAGCCGGCCAGCACGGCGTCCTCGTCGGCGATCGCGTCGGCGTCGACGACCTCGACCGAGGTCACCCGCACCAGGCCCGACGACGAGGTGAACACCGCACCGGGCTTGACGTCCTGGCGCTGCCAGCGGCGGAACGCCAGGGTGATCGACCCGTCGCGCACCCCCTGAGCCGCCTTCATGGGCAGCCTCATCGCAGGTCCTTGCCGAAGCACCGACTGTGCGGGGAGTCCAGGTAGAACCCGAACCCCGGGACCGGCTGGTAGCCCGCCGACACGTAGAGCTCGATGGCCTCCGGCTGCTTGACGCCCGTCTCGAGCACCATCGCCTCGGCCCCGGCCTCGGCGGCCGACGCCTCGAGGTGCGCGAGCATGCGTCGGGCCAGTCCCCGTCGCTGGGCCTCGGGCACGACGTACATCCGCTTGACCTCGGCGGTGCGGGCTGTCCCGAACACCTCGACCGACGACCGCCGCCACGCACCGGTCGCGATCGGCACGCCGAGGCCGCCCACGTCGTCGTACCCGACGTAGAAGCTGCCCTCCGGGGGCTCGAACATCGACGGGTCCAGCGGCGTCGCGTCGGGGGTGCCGTAGCGATCGGCGTAGAAGGCCTGGACCCGCTCGACGAGGCTCAGCACGTCGGGGTGGCCGTAGCCGACCCGCTCCAGGCGCATCTGGACTCCTCGAGGGTCGGAAACCGGGGCGCTGACACACTAGGACCCGTGACGATCGAGATCCCCGCCGACCTGCTGCCCGCCGACGGACGGTTCGGGGCCGGGCCGTCGAAGATCCAGCCGGCACACCTCGACGCCCTCGCCGCGACGGGCCGGTCCCTGATGGGCACCTCGCACCGCCAGGCCCCCGTGCGCGACCTGGTCGGCCGCGTGCGCACCGGCCTCGCCGAGCTCTTCTCGGCGCCCGACGGCTACGAGGTCGTGCTCGGCAACGGGGGCGCCACGGCGTTCTGGGACGTCGCCACCCACGGGCTGATCGAGCGTCGCTCGCAGCACCTGGCCAACGGCGAGTTCTCCTCGAAGTTCGCCGCCGCGGCGACGTCCGCCCCGTGGCTGCAGGACCCGTCGGTCATCACCACCGCCCCGGGCACCGCGACGGTGGCCGTGGCCGAGGACGGCATCGACGCCTACGCGTGGGCCCACAACGAGACGTCCACCGCGGTGATGACCCCCGTCGTCCGCCCGGCCGGCACGTCACCCGACGGCCCCGACGCCGCCCTGGTGCTCATCGACGCTACCTCCGGCGCCGGCGGCCTGCCCGTCGACCTGACCGAGACCGACGTCTACTACTTCGCGCCGCAGAAGTCGTTCGCCTCCGACGGCGGCCTCTGGCTGGCGTTCTTCTCCCCGGCCGCGCTCGAGCGGGCCGCGCGGATCGCGGCGAGCGACCGGCACGTCCCGGCGTTCTTCGACCTGCCGACGGCGATCGACAACTCCACCAAGAACCAGACCTACAACACCCCGTCGGTCGCCACCCTGTTCCTGATGGCCGAGCAGCTGGACTGGATGAACGCCGAGGGTGGCCTCGCCGGCATGGTCCAACGGACCACCGCGTCCTCCGACGTCCTCTACGGCTGGGCCGAGCGCGCGTCGTACGCCCACCCCTACGTCGCCGAGCCGGCCCACCGCTCGCTGGTCATCGGCACCGTCAACTTCGACGAGTCCGTCGACGCCGAGGCGGTGGCCGCGGTCCTGCGCGCCCACGGCGTCGTCGACACCGAGCCCTACCGCAAGCTCGGTCAGAACCAGCTGCGGATCGCCATGTACCCCGCGGTCGACCCCGCCGACGTCGAGGCCCTCACCCGCTGCATCGACCACGTGGTCGAGCGCCTCTGACCCAGCGCGAGACCCAGCGCGCCAGCCTCGCGAGGACTGACGACGGGGCGTGCCCGACCCGTTACCGCAGCGTGGACACCTTGTGCACGCCCGACTGCGAGCATGGTCGTCGAGTCGACCGCGCCGCGTGCTGCGCGAGCCGCGGTCCATCCAGGGGAGATCACATGTTCAGCAAGGCTGCTCGTGCAGCTGCCGTCCTCGCCGTGCTGGCGACCTCGGTCTCCGCCTGCTCGAACGACGACGACGCCAAGGCCTCCGACGACGCCCGCATCGTCATCGGCGTGAGCGACGCCCGCCCCGGCCTCTCCGCCGAGAAGGCCGACGGCAGCTTCAGCGGCTTCGACGTCGACATGGCGTCGTACGTCGCCAGGAGGCTCGGGTGGAGCGACCGCCAGGTGACCTTCCGGGCGCTGCCCGACGACGACCGTGAGCAGGCGCTGAGCACCGGCGAGGTCGACATGGTGGTGTCGGCCTACACGATCACGACCGAGCGGGCGAAGGCCGTCGACTTCGCCGGGCCCTACCTCGTCGCCGGACAGGACCTGCTCGTCGCGAGGAAGTCCGAGATCAGCGGGCCGCGGAGCCTGAACGGCAAGACCGTGTGCGGCACCCGCGGTTCGGCCGAGCTCGCACGGGTCCAGGAGGCCGAGTTCTCCCGCCGCGCGGTCCTCAAGGGCGCCGACGACATCGCCGCGTGCGTCGACCTCCTCCTCGCGGGGCGGGTCGACGCGGTCACGACCGACGATGCCGTGCTGGCCGGGTTCGCGAAGAAGCACGCCACGAGGCTGCGCCTGGTGGGGTCGCCGTTCTCGACCGACTACTACGGCATCGGGCTGCCCCAGGGCTCCCCCGACGTCGCCGTCGTCAACGACATCCTCCAGCGCGCCATCGACGACGGCACCTGGCAGGCCAGCTTTGATCGCCACCTGGGCGCCTCCGGCTTCGCCGCGCCGCTGCCTCCCGTCCCGAGCGGCACGCGCGCCCGGTGACCTGCAGGCCGACCCGGGCGTCGACGCGCTACCGGGCTGCGAGGGCCGCCGCCACGGCGTCGTACGCCGCAGGGCCGAAGGCCACGAGACGCGCCTCGGTGACCGAGGTCGGGGTCGCGCGCAGCGTGTCGACGGCGGCCGCGACCGCGTCGTCGAGGGGCCAGCCGTAGACCCCGGCCGACACGAGCGGGAACGCCACGGTGCGCGCGCCGAGCTCGTCGGCCACCGCGAGGGCGCGGGTGTAGCACGAGACCAGCAGGGCGCGGTCCGTCTCACCGGCCGAGAAGTTCGGCCCGACCACGTGGATCACCCACCGAGCGGTCATCTCGCCGGCCGTCGTCCAACCCGCGTCGCCGGTGGCCAGGCCGCGCGGGAACCGTCGCCGGCAGTCCTCGAGCACCGCGGGTCCGCCGGCCCGGTGGATCGCGCCGTCGACGCCTCCCCCGCCGCGCATCGCCCGATTGGCCGCGTTGACGACGGCATCGACGTCCTGGACGGTGATGTCGCCCGGGACGACGGTGACCTCGGCGGTCACGAGTTGCCCGCCGCCACGGACTTGATCAGCGTGAGCGTCGCCCGCTCCAGGGCCGCCTGCCGCACGTCGGGGTTGTCGTAGGTCCGTCGGGTCGCCCGGTGGATCGTGTGGCCGCGCTCGTAGGCGTCGATCACCCGCGGGTCGACGTACGCCGAGCGCGCGAGCGTCGGGGTGTTGCCGAGGAACTCGGAGACCTCCTTCATCGCGCCCGAGACCGCCCGCTTCTGCGACGCCTTGGTGTGACCGGGCTCGGGCGTCTCGGCCAGGGCCGCGGCGGCCAGGACGGTGGCGTGCCAGGTGCGGAAGTCCTTGGCCGTCGCCTCGAGCCCGGTCGTCTCGCGGACGTAGGTGTTGACCAGGTCGGGGATGACCGAGCGCCACGACCGGCCCAGCTGGTAGGCCATCAGCCGCGGGTCGTCCTTGGCCCGGCGGCGTCGCATGATCTCGACGGCCTCGATCACGGTCTCGTCGTCGATCTCGATGCGGTGGTCGACGCCGGACTTGCCGGTGAAGGTGAAGACGAGCTTGTCCTGGTGACGCTTCACGTGTCGCCGCTCGATCGTCGTGAGGCCGAAGGACCCGTTGGCGTCGGCGTAGACGTCGTTGCCGATGCGGAAGTAGCCCAGGTCGAGCAACCGGACGGCCGCCGCGCAGGCGCGCTCCAGCGGCATGCCCTCACGCCCCAGGTCGGCCAGCACCAGCTCGCGGGCCTTGACCAGGCCCTTGCCGAACAGCAGCATCCGCTCGAACTTCTCCGCGTCGCGGCGCAGCCGCCACTCGGGGTGGTAAAGGTACTGTCGCCGGCCCGCGTCGTCCATGCCGACGGCCTGCAGGTGCCCGTTGGCGTACGGCGTGATCCACACGTCGCGGTAGGCCGGCGGGATCGCCAGCGCCTTGACCCGCGCCGCGTCCTCGGGCGGCAGCCGGTCGCCGCGCTGGTCGAGGTAGACGAAGCCGCGGCCCGCGCGCCGGCGGGTCCAGCCCGGCTGGTCGGGCGACGTACGGCGGAGACGGACCACGCGCCGAGCCTAGGCAGCGGCGCGGTGAGCGACCTCACCCACGAGGACGGAGCCAGCGCCCGAGCAGACCGAGGGCGACGAGCCCGACGGCGCCGCCGACCGCCCACGGCCACACCGGTCGGTCACCCGACGAGCTACTCGAGGAGCCACTCGGTGGTCGAGCCTGTCGAGACCCCGGATCGGTCGTCGAGCTCGGCGCCGAGGACGGCGACGAGGTCGGCGTGGAGGTGGGCGGGGCCGGTCGCACCGCCCGCGCGACCACCCGCGGCAGCCGCACCCGGAGCACGTCGGAGCGTGCCCCCTCGCTGCTGATCAGCACGACGCCGTCCTCGTCGACGGCGATGCCCTCGCCCTGCTGCTGCTCGGGCAGCGTGAAGCGGGCGACCTGCGCGAGCGCCGGCCACGTGTAGACCGTGGCGGAGGAGTAGCCGCGCACGATCAGGTGGCGGCCGTCGGGCCAGAACGAGCCGTCCGTGGCGATCGCCCGGGCGCTGCCGATGAGGCGCATCCGGTTGGGCCGGTCGGGGTCGAGCCGCGCCGGCGCCAGCAGCACGTCACCGCCGAAGACGCCCTTGGTCACCACGACCAGCCGGCCGCTCGAGGGCTGCACCAGCAGCGTCTCGGCGTCGGCCGGACCGTCGGGATAGACCAGCTCGTACGTCGTGACCTCACCTCGCACGTCGCGGTCGCCCCGACCGACCGGCACCCGGGTCACGCTGACCGTGTCGCGCTGCTCCAGGTTGTCGCCGGTGTCGGCGACCCAGACCTGACCGGGGAAGCGGTCACCGGCGGGCGCCACGGCCTCGACGTCCTCGGGGTCGTCGCTCCAGGTGGTCACCCCGACCGTCTCGCCGGTGCCCCGGTCGACGGTGAAGACCCGCCCGGTGTCGCCCGAGTCGTTGACCGTGACCACGAGTCCGTCGCGCGCGACCAGCCCGCTGGACTCCACGATGGCGGGGTCGGCGAAGGTCAGCTCGACCCGGGCCGGGGGTGCTGCGTCGGCCGCTGCGAGACCGACGACGAACGGCAGGGCGACCGCCGCCGTCAGGAGACGACCCACGCGCCTCATGCCCGGTCGTGCGGCCGGCCGGCTGCGAGCAGCTCGGCCAGCCGGGGCGTCAGGCGCCACTCGGCGACCAGCGCCTCGTAGTCGTCGCGCGCCTCCTGGCGCGAGGCGTCGGCGACCACGCCGGTGCGTACGGCGCGCAGCATCGTGTTGCGCGGCGTGTGCTCGCTGCCGACGAACTGCACGACGTCGACGCGGTAGCCCTCCAGCCGCATCAGCGAGGCCCGCAGCGCGTCGGTGAGGGTGTCGGCGAGACGCTCGCGCAGGATGCCGTGCCGGGTCAGCTCGGCGTACGGCGCCGGCGTCGGCTGGCGCCGCAGCTGGGCGGCGACGTCGTGGTGGCAGCAGGGCGCGGCCAGGACCAGCGCGGCGTCCCACCCGACCGCACGGGCCAGGGCCTCGTCGGTGGCGGTGTCACAGGCGTGCAGGGCCAGCACGACCTCGGGTGCGGGGTCGACGACGGCGTCGGCGATCGTGCCGACGACGAACCCCGCCTCGATGCCGAGCTCGGCCGCCACCCGCGTGTTGTGCTCGCGGGACTGCTCCTTGACGTCGACACCGGTCATCGCGACCGGCAGGCCCAGCACCCCGCCGAGGTAGCGCTGCGCCGCGAACGTCAGGTAGGCGTTGCCGCAGCCGAGGTCGACGACCCGCAACGGCTTCTCGGGCGTCGGCCGGCGCAGGTGACCGGTGGCGAGCGCGTCGGCGACGGCCGCGTCGAGCAGGCGCAGGAACTCCTCGACCTGGCGCACCTTGGCCATCCGGGTCGGCTTGATCCGCCCGTCGGCCCCGGCCAGGCCGAGCGCGCGGTAGAGCGGGTCGTCGAGGGGCAGCAGCCGGTCCTTGGTGCGGTCGTGGTCGTGCTCGACGGGGGCCGCCTGCGCCCGCGCCTTGCTCGACGCGAGCCACTCGCCGCGCTTGGTGATCCGCACCTGGTGGGTGTGCGTGGCGGTCTCGAGGTGCCAGTTGCCGAACGGCTCGGCGAGCAGGGCGTCGACCGCCTCCGCCGCCGCGGCCCCGGCGGCGTGGTTGGCGGTGTGTGCCTGCGTGGCGTCGTACGACGTGGCCTGGAGGTGCCGCCCGGCCTTGAGGTCGACGTAGCGCGCCTCCACCCGGCGCCACACCGGTGCGGCCTCCTTGCGCCGGCCCGAGGCGACGGCCCGCACCAGCCCGTCGGCGTCGAGCAGCGCCTCACGCACCAGCGCCCTCGCGTCGCTCACTTGACCGCCGCCGCGATCACGACGATCACCAGCAGTCCCACCAACGCCAACGAGATCACGAGGCGACGGTGGCGGGGGTTCACCCCACCACCCTAGGTCGCACCACGCCGGTCGAGCCTCGAGACCCCACGCCGGTCGAGCCTCGAGACCCCCGCCGCCGACCCACCCAACCCCACCCCACGCCGGTCGAGGTGCGAGGCCGCCCGCGGCCGAGCCTCGAGACCACCCCAGCCGACCCACCCAGCCCTACTCCGACGTCGGCCGGTAGCGCACCCGCGACGAGTAGACCCCCCACCCGAGCACCGCGGCCAGGTACAGCCCGACGAGCACCCAGAACCCCGCGCCCAGCCCGGCGTCGTCGCGGGCGGCGCGACCGAACATCGCCACGACGGCCGCCAGCAGCAGGAAGGTCGCGGTCCCGACGGCGTGCAAGTCGGCCGCCAGCATCGCGCGCATCGTCTGCTCCCGCTCGGGCGTCGCGGTCCACCAGTCCTTGGCGGGCACGTTGAGCCAGGTCGTCGACCCGCGACGGACCAGCCACCCGCTGGCGGCGAACACGGCGACCAGCGCCACCCCGATCACCACGAACATCAAGGCCACCTGGCCCCGCGACCCGTAGGAGTCGGCCTCGCCGGTGGGCCCGAAGTGCAGGGGCGCCCGGTCGGGCAGCGCCAGCGAGACGATGAGCACGACCCCGGCGTACGCGGTGACCGCGCCGAGGTAGAGGCCACGCAGGGCGAGCGCCGTCACCAGTGCTCCATGGACCCGCGGAAGACGCCGGCGAGGTCGTCGGCGGTCACGGCCTTGGGTGCGGTGGCCAGCAGTCGCTGCTGCTGCAGCGAGCCCTCGACCAGGGCATCGACGTCGGCGTCGCCGTAGCCGACCTCGGCCAGGCCGTTGGGGATCCCGACGTCGCGCATCAGCGCCGAGAGCACGCCGGGCAGCACGTCGGGCCCGGACGCCGACGACGACAGCGTCGGGTCGAGCAGCCGCGCCGCCGCGAGGTGACGCTCGGGGGCGGCGTCGAAGGTGAAGCGGAAGGCCTCGGGAGCCGTCAGCGAGACCGCCATGCCGTGCGGCACGATCGGCTCCTCGGGCGGGTAGCCGTCGGGGCGGTAGCCGCGCACCCGACCGGCGATCGGGTAGGCGTTGGCGTGGGGCACGTGCACCCCGGCATTGCCGAAGCCCAGCCCGGCGAACGTCGCGGCCAGCGACATCTGCTCACGGGCCGACACGTCGGAGCCCTCGGCGACGGCGGCCCGGAACGACCCGGCCAGCAACGACATCGCCCGCTCCGACCACAGGTCGGCGATCGGGTTGGCGCCGCAGTAGGGCACCCGCTGCTCGGGCTGCTTGGCCTCGAAGTCGGCGTACCAGCGCGCGGTGTAGCTCTCGAGCGCGTGACACAGGATGTCCATCCCCGCGGCGGCCGTGACCAGCGCGGGCTGGGTCAGCGTCAGCGAGGGGTCGACGACGGCCATCGTCGGGCGCAGCCTCGGGTGGCTGATGCCGGTCTTGACGTGCAACGACAGCACGTCGAGCACGCAGATGGTGGTGCTCTCGCTGCCGGTCCCGGTCGTCGTCGGTACGGCGACCAGCGGCAGCAGCGGCTGCGTCGGCGCCTGCGCGCGGCCGACTGGGGCGTTGACGTAGTCCATCAGCTCGCCCGGGTTGGTGGTGAGCAGGTTGACCGCCTTGGCGGTGTCGATCGAGGATCCGCCACCGACGGCGACGATCGCGTCGAAGGGGCCCGCGTCGCGCGCGAAGGCGATCGCGTGCGCGAGCGACTCGTCGGTCGGCTCGACCCTCGCCGCGTCGTACGTCGTCACGTCGAGTCCCCGGGCGCCGATCTGCTCGGCGATCCGCGCGGGATGACCGGTCGCGGCGACGCCCGCGTCGGTGACGAGCAGCACCCGCCGCGCCCCCAGCGCGGCGAGGTCGTGCCCGATCTCGGCGGAGGCACCGGAGCCGAACTTCAGGGCGGGGGCTGCGTAGGTGAAGACGGTCTCGCTCACCCAGCCACCCTAAGCGCCGGGCCGGCGCCGACCGCGAGACCCCGTCACCGCCGCCGGAGGCCCGGGCGACCAGGGGTCTTGCCCCTTCCTTGAGCAGTGCTTGAGGTCACCTTGAGCGAACCTCCGGGCTCGACTCCCCCGGCCCGCCAAGGCAACAGAACCTGTTACTCGGCGCTTGTTGAACCGTGTCTCACCCCCATGGGTTACTGCTTATCGATACATGTCGAGGACCGCCATTCAAGGGACAGGCGGACTCGACGCACTAGGGGGGTTCAATCATGTCGGTCCAGACGTCCGCGTCACGCCCGGCGGGCAAGTCCGTCGGCGCCGCGACAGTCGGCCTTCTCGTCACGTTGGTGATCTTCGTCGTGGTCTTCCTGGCGTTCCTGATCGCGCCGCTGATCCTGCTCGGCGTCGCGCTCATCGCCTACCTGGTCATGCGACCGCGGGCCGACCGCCCGGCGTCGTCCGGGCCGGTCGTCGGCTCGGGCGTCGCGCACCACGGATTCGGAGCCGGCACCCAGTGACCACCACGATCACGCGCTCGCTGCCGCGGCTCTCCGACGGCATCGAGGCCGACCTCCAGCACGCCATCCCCGAGGGCATCTGCCGCACCTTCCGAGTGATGCCGTACGTCGTCCACGAGGGTCACGTCCTGGTCGCGGCGGCCGACGCCGACGACTCGATCACCGAGCACGTCGTGTCCGAGCGCCTCGACCGGCCGGTCATCCTGGTGCGCCACACGGTCAACGAGATCAACGAGGTCATCGACGAGGCCTACCCGCCCGTCGAGGCCGAGGTCGAGTCGCCCGAGGCCCGTCGCAGCCGCATGCAGATGGCCCAGATGCTGACCCGCAGCGGCCTGGTCACCCCCGAGCAGCTGCAGCGCGCGATGCTCGAGCACTCCCGCACCGGCGACCCGCTGGGCGACATCCTGGTGTCGCACGAGTCGATCTCCGAGGACGTGCTCGTCGCGGCCCTGTCCGAGATGCACCAGCTGCAGCGAGTCGGCCTGGCCGACTTCGAGCCCGACTACGACCTGTCGCGCCGGCTCCCCGAGCGGCTGGCCCGCACCCTGCAGGTCGTCCCGGTCGCCGAGAGCGACGGCGAGGTCTTCCTCGCGGTCGCCCGGCCGCTGTCGACCGACGACGCCGTCCAGGTCGAGGCGGCGCTCGGTCAGCCCTTCCGCCAGCTCCTCGCCAACCGCACCGACCTCGACCAGCTGCTCCAGCGGGTCCACAGCAGCCACTACTCCGACACCTCGACGCAGTTCCTCATGGACAACTTCCCCGAGCAGTCGGCCCACGTGGTGTTCTCGTCGGTCCAGAAGGCCTTCTTCGTGACCGCGGCCGTGCTCCTGGTCGTCGCCGCGGTGATCTGGCCGACCACCACCGCGATCGGGATCGTCGGCGTCTGCAGCTTCGTCTACTTCTTCGTGTCGGTCTACAAGTTCCGACTCACGCTGCGGGCCCTCGGCACGCACCTCGAGACCGACGTCACCGACGAGGAGATCGCTGCTCTCGACGAGCGGACCCTGCCCGTCTACACGATCCTCGTGCCGCTCTACAAGGAGGCCGGGATCGTGCCGCGCCTGGTGCGCGACATCAACGCGCTCGACTACCCGCGCACGCGGCTCGACGTCAAGCTCCTCTGCGAGGAGGACGACGACGAGACGATCGCCAAGATCAAGGAGCTCGCGCTCCCGCCGCACTTCCACCTCGTGGTGGTGCCCGACAGCCAGCCGAAGACCAAGCCGAAGGCCTGCAACTACGGGCTGCAGCTCGCGACCGGCACCTTCACCGTCATCTTCGACGCCGAGGACCGCCCCGACCCCGACCAGCTCAAGAAGGCGCTGATCGCCTTCGACCACGTGCCCGACAACGTCGTCTGCGTGCAGGGCAAGCTCAACCACTTCAACCAGGACCAGAACATCCTCACGTCGTGGTTCGCCAACGAGTACTCCATGCACTTCGAGCTGGTCCTGCCGGCCATGGGTGCCTCGGAGTCGCCGATCCCGTTGGGCGGCACCTCCAACCACTTCAAGACCTCGATCCTGCGTGAGCTCGGCGCCTGGGACCCCTTCAACGTGACCGAGGACGCCGACCTCGGCATCCGCCTGCACCGCGAGGGCTTCCGCACCGCGATGATCGACTCCACCACGCTGGAGGAGGCCAACTCCAAGGTCGGCAACTGGATCCGTCAGCGCTCGCGCTGGAACAAGGGCTACTTCCAGACCTGGCTCGTGCACATGCGTCACCCGGTGCAGCTGTTCCGCCAGACCGGTCTGCGGGGCTTCCTGTCCTTCAACCTGACCATGGGCTCGGCGTTCGTCCTGCTGATGAACCCGATCTTCTGGGCCCTCACCACCATCTACGTGGTGTGCCAGTGGGGCTTCATCGAGGACATCTACCCGAGCCTGATCTTCTACGCCGCCAGCCTGATGCTCTTCGTCGGCAACTTCATCTTCATCTACCTCAACGTGGCCGGCAGCCTGCAGCGCGGTGAGTTCGGCCTGACCCGGACCGCGATGCTGTCCCCGCTCTACTGGGGCCTGATGAGCTGGGCGGCCTGGAAGGGCTTCATCCAGCTCTTCACCAACCCCTTCTACTGGGAAAAGACCGAGCACGGTCTGGACGAGGGCTGATCACCATGGCCATCGTCGCCCCCGAGCGCCCGAGCACGCCCCGGATCGTCTCCAACCGCGAACGCCTCTCCGGCGTCGTCCAGGCCGTCGGCAAGCGCCCCGCCGACATCCAGCGCCGCTGGTGGGAGAGCGCCGCGATCTTCGCCGTGTTCACCGTCCTCTACTCCGTCATCGGCTACTGGCTGGTCGTCGAGAAGCACGTCGTGGGCTTCGAGACCCTCGACCGCTGGACCCGCGCCCTGATGATCTGGCGCAACGAGCCGCCCAAGCTGTCCTCGGTCGGCTTCGACTACGCGCCGCTCTCGGTGCTCCTCCTCGCGCCGTTCGCGTTCGTGCCGGTCCTCACCAAGTCCCTGATCATCATCCCGGTCGTGTCCGCGGTCTTCGCCGGCTCCACGATGGTCGTCCTCAACACGATGCTGCGTCGTGCGCAGGTCCTGCTCCCGGTCCGCCTCATGGTGCTGGCCGCGCTCGGGCTCAACCCGCTCGTCGTCATGTACGCCTCGATCGGTGCCCGCAGCTTCCTGTGGCTCGCCTTCGTGGTCGCTGCCCTGGGCGCGCTCTTCGCCTGGTACGTCACCGCGGACATCCGGTTCGTGATGATCGCCGGCCTGGCCTTCGCGGTCGCCTCGCTCACCGGCTACGGCAGCCTGGTGTTCTTCCTGATCAGCCTCGTCATGGTCGCGGCGATCCTGGCGCGTCTCGGGGCCGACGGCACCGAGATCGAGGGCACGACGGTCGGCTTCGCGTCTCCGACGGTCTACGTCATCGCGCTCTGGTCGCTGTTCAACCTGATCCTGCTGTTCAAGCCCCTCAACTGGCTCACCGCGAGCAGCGACACCGCGGCGTCCGGCGGCCTGGCCGACTTCTCGTTGCTCGACATCCTGCGCGGGACCCTCGACCTCGTCCTGTACGGCGCCCCGCTGGCCATCGTGGTGCTGCCCGCCCTGCTCGTCGCCGGCGTCGCGCGTCGCAACGGCTTCGCGCTGTGGCTGGGGCTGATGCTGCTCGTCTCCATCGTCGCGCCCGGTCTCGCCGTCCTCGTCCGGGTGACCGACTCGCCGATGCTGATGAACAACGCCCTCCCGATCCTGCTCGTCTCCGTCATCGGCGCCATCTGGCTGGCCCGGTCGGCCGTCCAGGGCGCGACGGTCGTCGCCGGCGTCCTCGCCGCGGCGCTGCTGCTCAGCATCCCGTGGACCTTCGCGGCCATGGACGACTTCCAGCAGCAGGGCGTCGAGCGCGCCTTCCACGACGCGGTCCTCACCGGCGACAGCCAGGAGGGCGCCCGGACCGTGGACGGTTCCGTCGTCGGCTACGACAACGAGCGTGCGATGGCCGACTACATCCTCGACCACGCCGACTCCCCCGACTCGATCCTCACCGACAACGCCTCGACGTACGCCGTCATCCTGATGACCGGCAAGCCGTCGATCTTCTTCGACCGCGTCGACGAGTCCGACGGCCCGTGGAACCGCGCGGCCAAGGACCCGGCCGGACACGCCGACTACATGCTGCTGTCGACCAGCACCGCGACCGACCTGCTGAGCCGCCTCTACCCGGCCGCCGCCGCCCGCGACGACACCCTCCTCAAGGAGGTCTACGGCAACGCGCGCTACACCCTGGTCGCCGTCCCCGACGGCTACACCTTCGGCGCGGTCGCGCCGAAGGGCGAGACGTCGAGCGGCGACGGTGACGGCGCCGAGCAGGGCGAGACCGACGCCCCGGCCCCCGACCCGGGCGGGGTCGGCGGAGTCGTCGGCGAGCCCGGCTCGACCGGGACGGCCACGCGATGACGCAGCAGCACGCCTCGATCCCCGAGGCCCCGTCCGTGGCCGACGCGGCTGCGTCGGCACAGCGCGTCGGCACGGTCGACTTCAGCTCGACCCTCCTGGCACCCACGAGCGTCGAGCCGGCGACGGACGACACCGTGGTCCCGCTGACGTCCGTGGCCCGCCCACCGCGCGTCGCGGCCGACGGAGCCGACCGGGCCGACGACGACCAGCCCCGGATGCCGCTCATCCTGCCGCCGGCCACGGTCGACGCCGCCATGGCCGTCGAGGCCGAGCGCACGCGGCTCGCGATCGCGACGGCCCGCGGCGAGGTCGCCCCGGCCGAGCCCGAGGACGAGGACGAGATCGACCCGGAGTCCGAGGTCGACCCGGAGTCCGAGGTCGACGACGAGGACGAGGTACAGGACGAGACCGAGGCCGAGCTCGACCTGGCGCCCGAACCCGAGCCCGAGGCCGAGCCCACCCCCGAGCCCGAACCTGCCCCCGAGCCGACCGCGTCCGGGGCAGGCATCGAGGGTCTGCGGATCCAGTCGGTCGCCGACCTCGACGCGCTGGCCGCACAGCGAGAGGCCGAGGCCGCCGTACCCACCGCCCCGGTCCGACCCGAGCCGGTCGCGCAGGCCGAGCCGGTCCAGCGCCCCGCCCCCGGGGCACCCACCCTCCCGGTCCTGCCGATCGCCACCGTCGCCCCGGCCGCCCCGGTCGCCCCCGTCATCGAGCACCTGGTCACCGGTGCCGAGGTCGCCGACCCCGCGGCGCTGGTGCGCGAGGTGGCCGACGTGGCGGCCGGCATCGTGGCCTCCATGCGGCGCATCAACGTGCTGCACGAGCGGCACGTCGAGGCCCTGGCGGTCGAGGCCGCCCGGCGCTGCGAGCTGCTGACCGCCCAGGCCGAGCTCGATGCCGAGCTGATCCGTCTGCACGCGCGCCGCGAGGCCCACGCGATCATCAGCGCGGCTCGGCCCTCCGTCGCCACCCCCGCCTCCTCCGACCACCTCGGCGAGATCGGCGAGACCTTCTCGCGCTTCGCCGAGACCATCGAGACCACGGTGGCCCCGGCCACCTCCGGCACTCACGACCACCTGCGGAAGTCATGAAGACCCCTACCTCACGACAGCGCCTGGCTGCCGTCACCGTGCTCGCGTTCCTCTCGCTGGGGCTGCTGGCCGCCTGCGGCGGAGCGGACGACGAGGCCGGCGACACGGCGTCCGCGGGCACCCCCTCCTCGAGCGCCACCCCGGCCCGGTCCGGCGCCTCGCCGGCCTTCCAGGACGCGGGCGGCAGCGGGGCCGACGACGGTCAGGCCCAGGAGGACGTCTTCAGCGTCGAGTCCCCGTGGAACACCGACGTGCTGACGGCGCCGATCGCCGCGACGTCCGAGAAGCTGCTGCAGAGCTCCAAGGTCCGCACCTCCGTCGGGTTCGACGGCAAGCCGACCCAGGAGACGGTCGACGAGGGCATCTACGTCAACACGCGCGAGTGGACCACCCCCATCGTCGCCGGCGGCGAGCCGACCGTGCTCACCTGCCGTCAGGTGCTCTGCGGTGACGGCGGTGGCAAGGACATCACGCTCGACATCCCCGCCGATGTCGACCCCGACCCGCTCTACGACGGCTGGTTCACCGTCTTCGACCAGCGCACCCGGACCGCCTACGACCTGTGGCGGGCCCGCCGTGAGAACGACGGCACGATCTCCTACCACTTCATGCGCACCTGGGACCTCGACGGACCCGGCTTCAACCAGCCCTACGTGGTGAGCGCCCGCGGCTCGGGCCTCCCCCTCTTCGGTGGCGTCATCCGCCCCGGCGAGCTCGAGCGTGGCCAGATCAACCACGCCCTGGCCATCAGCATCCCCGGACCGGCCGCCGGCACGTTCGTCCAGCCGGCCTCCTCCACCGACGGCAACAACAACAACGGTGACTCGCTGCCCGAGGGGGCCCGGATCCGGCTCAAGGGCGACTTCCAGCTCGCCCCGCCCGTCGACCCCGAGACCGGCAAGGCCCTGCCGTTCGACAAGGACCGCGCCGCGTACGCCGCGCACATCGTCGACGCGCTGAAGAAGTACGGCGCGATCGTCGTCGACCGGGCCGCCGTGCCCACCCTGTACTTCCAGAAGGTCGCGGTCGAGAAGGGTCGGCGCCCCCTCCTGGCCGGCTACGAGCTGCAGAGCATCGGTCTCGAGGACTTCGAGGTCGTCGACTACAGCAAGCAGAAGAGCTACCCCTACCCGGCCGAGGACCAGGTCGTCGACGCGAGCCGCCTGGAGTTCACCGGCGGGGTCGGCACCGGGTCCGGCACGGACACGACGGGCACCACCACGGACACCACGACGAAGGACGACCAGTGACGCGCAGCCACCACGCCCGCGGCCGGCTCGCGGTCAGCGCCGCGCTCTCCCTGGCCCTGGCCCTCGGCGTCGCCGGCTGCGGCAGCGACTCCACCGACCGGACCGACGCGGGCTCCTCCGGGGTGCCGTCGCTCAACCGGGCGGGGCTCGAGCCGTCCGACGAGACCACCGACGGCGCCGGCACCACGGCCGACGACGCCACCGACGACACCGTCGGCGTGCGACTCGGTGACCGTGCCGACCCGGTCCCCGGCGTGGTCGAGGTCGACGGCGGGCTCGACTCGCTCACCGGACCCGCCCGGCGCGGCTTCGCCGGCACCGGGTCCGGCACGACCGTCGAGCAGCAGACCAGCGGCGAGACCCGGGGCTTCCAGCGCCTGTGCATCGGCGAGGTCGACATCGTCGACTCGGCGCGGCCCCTCACCGCCGACGAGTACGAGCAGTGCCGCCGCAACGGGCTCGACGTCATGCAGTTCCAGGTGGCCGCCGACGCCGTCGTGCTGGCGATCAAGGCCCAGACCGACGTCGGGACCGACTGCCTGTCCACCGACCAGATCCGGGCCGGCTTCCGCAACGGGTCCGCCATCGACAACTGGTCCCAGCTCGGGAGCAACCTCGACGACGTCGAGTTCCGAGCCGGCGGGCCCACCGTCGAGTTCGCCCCGGCCCGGTTCTTCGGACGCTACGTGCTGGGCGACCCCGAGCCGATCAACTCCGACTTCCGGGTCGGCTACCAGGACACCGACTCCGAGGACCAGACGAGGAAGTTCGTCACCGGGACGACCCAGGACGACCTGCAGGCCAACCTGCTGAGGACGATCGAGCCGCAGTACGTCGAGCTGCGCCGGCAGGTCGCGGAGTCCCAGGGCTACTACGACAAGGCGCAGGCCGAGGTGCTCGAGTCCGTCAAGCAGCAGAAGCGCGGCGTCGCCGACAAGCGCTCCCCCGCCGACCGCGCCAAGGACGACGCGCGGGTCACCACGGCGTACGCCGCCCGCGGCCGGATGATCCGCAAGCTCAACGCCCGCAAGGCCGCGCTGGTCCCGGTGGCCCGGCGCTTCAAGGTCGCGGACGCCGCGCGCGACCGGCTCGACGACACGCTCGGCCACGTCGGGCTGTTCAGCCACGGCTACTACACGACGTACGAGAACGAGCTGCGTCCCTTCGAGATCGAGATCTCCGACGGCGACGACCAGCCCAACTGCATCTTCCCGAGCCCGCAGACGATCCTCAACGGCCAGTACCCGCTGTCGCGGCAGCTGCTGCTCACCGTCAGCACCCGCTCGCTGGGCCGCCCCGAGGTCCAGAAGTTCCTGACCTACTACCTCAAGCGCAGCCAGAGCCTGGCCGACAAGGCCGGCGTGGTCCCGCTGCCCGACGCCAACGTCGCACAGCAGGTCGCGTGGCTGCAGGGCAAGGAGAAGGCCCCGGAGTTCGGCGTCGTCGACGGCCGGTTCCGCCAGCTCACCGAGGAGGACGCCCAGGAGGCCACCCAGGCGCACCCGGCGGCACCCGCGGAGAACCCCGCACGATGACCGTCGGCTCCCGTGGCCGTTCCCTGGCCGCCGTCGCCCTGGCCGTCGTCCTCACGGCCGCCGGGGCGGTGCCCGCGTCCGCGGGACCGGTCACGCCGGCCGGACCGGCCGGACCGGCCGGACCGGCACCGCGTGCCGCCGCGGCGAGCAGCGGTACGACGGTCCGTCACGTCGTGCTGGAGTGGAAGGGGGCGGGGGCCCGGAGTCGCTACACCAGGTCGTTCGCCATCCCGGGCATCGGCACGATGACCCTCACCTGTCGTCCCGACGCCACCCGGGTCAGCCTCAAGGCCATCGCGCGCGAGCGGGAGACCCAGATGTGGCTCGCGAAGTACGAGGACAAGAGCTACGGCCGTGCGGTGGCGGTCAAGACCGTGCGCATCTACCGCTACGCGCACGCCTCCGACGACGGTCGCGGTGGCACGGCCAACCCGCAGCACGAGGGGCTCAACCAGCGCCGCGGCAAGAACGGCGTCGAGAACTACGCCAAGGGCTACGCCCACGGCATCATCAGCCAGCGCGGGGGCCGCAACGTGGCCGTCGGCGGGGACCCGCTGCGCGCCGTGACGACGTTCGACCTCAACTGGTACTGGAACGGCTTCGACTACCCGGCCAAGTACCGGTCCTGTCGCTTCGACGGCACGTTCGTCACCAAGACCACGCCCCGCATCGGCCTCAACTGGCACGGTGAGGGCGACGCCAAGGGTCACGACTACCAGTCCGTGCGGCTGCCCGGGCTCGGCTACGCCCAGCTGCGCTGCGAACCCGGCCGCTACGGCCGCCAGACCGTCACCCTGGTCCCCGACGACGAGCGCGCGAAGGCCTACGTCGAGACCGTCGAGGGCGAGGGCCGCGTGGAGGACCAGGTGGAGACCCGCAACCTGGTCACCGACCGCGCCACCGGCCGCCTCGGCCCGCTTCCCCTGCCCACCAACGGCATGATGCGGATCTTCCTCGAGGTCGACAAGGTCACCACGCCGTTCGTCATGTCGTCCTACCAGAAGCTCAACGACGCGGCCTCGTGGCGCAACACCTGCGAGATCTCGATGGCCCAGTTCCCGCGATGACCTCTCCCCGACGTCGTCTCGTGGCGGCCGTGCTCACCGCCGTGCTCACCGTGCTCGCCGTCCTGGCCGTGATGACCGCGCTGCCCGGCGGCGCGTCGTACGCCGCCCCCGCGACGGCGGCCGCGCGTGCCTCGGACACCCAGGTGCAGCACGTGCGCGTGAGCTGGAAGGGCACCCAGCGCAGCCCCGACTACGTCCAGACCGCGACCATCCCCGGCATCGGCACCCTCGACCTGATCTGCAAGCCCCACGACACCCGGATCCGCCTCTACACCGACCGGCGCGACCGCGAGACCCAGCTGTGGATGCAGAAGTACGAGATCAAGAAGGGCAAGCGGGTCGTCGCGGTCAAGACCGCCCGGATCTACCGCTACGCCCACGCCGACGACGACGGCCGTGGTGGCACCGGCTACTACGCCCACGAGGGGCTCAACCAGTCGCCGTCGGTCGAGAACCGCTCGACCGGTGGCTTCATGTACGGCGTCGTCAGCCAGCAGTCCAGTCGCGCGGCTGCCGGCGGCCAGGTCACCGCGCCCCTGCCGGTGACCACGTTCGAGCTCGACTGGAGCTGGAACGGCTTCGACCACCCGCAGAAGTACCGCTCCTGCAGCATCGACGCCACGTTCACGACCGCACTGCCCGCCTACCAGCGCTCGGTGCTGACCTGGCGGGGCTGGCAGGCCGAGCCGCGCACGACCCGCACCACCTCGGTCCCGGGCGTGGGGCGGCTCACCGTGTCGTGCCCCACCGACCCCACCCCCCAGGACCCCGCGCAGGTCTGGGTCGAGCCCACGACCACCGACGCCGGCCTCTACGTCGAGGACGTCCGGGGCGAGGGGGCCGTCACCACCCAGCGGACCACGACGAGCCTCGGCTACGACGCCACGACCGGACGCCTGGGCCCCTACCCCCTGCCCACCAACGGCTCCCTGCGGATGCTGGCCACCAACGGCGCGGTGAAGCGCTGGATCCTGCTGTCGGCCTACCGCGTCACCAACGACCGCCACGGCCCGGACCGCAACCTGTGCGAGGTCGCAGCGGGCACCTATACCCGCTGACCCTCCGCACCCGACGCCGGTCGAGGTGCGAGGAGCGCTAGCGACGAGCCTCGAGACCCCACGTCGGTCGAGGTGTGAAGGCCGCTAGGCCTGAGCCTCGAGACCACCGCAGCCTCAGACCGACCCGACCACCTGACGCACGGCCGCGACCACCGGCACGACCCCGGACTCGATGTCGGCGACCCGTACCCACTCGACCGCGTCGGTCGTCCCGTCGGTCTCGACGGTGAGCACGGCGTCGGGGGCGATCGTGGCGGCGTACACGAGTCCGACGGTCTGCACCTCCTCGTCGCGTCCGTGGGGCGCGGCGCCGTGCACCGTCTCGGACGTGGTGGTCAGCAGGTCGCCGACGACGCAGGTCGCGCCCGTCTCCTCGGCGACCTCGCGTACGACGGCCGCGGCGGGGTCCTCGTCGAAGTCGACCCCGCCCCCGGGCAGCGACCACTGGCCGGTGTGGAAGCCGCGCGGCGACACCCGGGTCAGCAGCACGGCGTGGTCGGGGTGGCCGGGCTCGCCGCGGGTGACGAGCGCGTAGGCCGCCACCCGCTGCCAGCGGTGCGGCCGGTAGGCGTCGAGCGCCTCCTTGACCATGGCGACGGTCGGCACCGAGCCGTCGAGCACCCCGCTGATCGGACGCCACGCGGCCTCGATGGTCGAGCCGTCGACCTCGACGACCTGCGGCTCCGGCGAGTCGAGCGGGACCCAGCCGTCGTAGACGATGCGCAGCGAGTGGGCGTCGACGCGTCGTCCGCGGCGCCAGGTGTCGGGCAGGTGCAGCGAGAACGTGCGGGCCGTCTCGCCGATGGTCACCGCGAGCCCGGTCTCCTCGTGGACCTCGCGGACCACGGCGTCGCGCGGGTCCTCACCGTGGTCGAGGCCGCCGCCGGGGAGCGTCCACAGCTCGGCGCGCGAGACCCGCGGGGCCAGCCGGCTCAGCAGGATCTGGCCGTCACGGACGACGACGGCGTACGCCGCCACCCTCTGTACCCGGTTCCCAGCCATGCCCCAACCCTATGCAGTCGCCGGGTCCCACGTGGGAGCGACAGCCGAACGTGGCATCCCGTCGAGCTCGTACGACGCCCCGCGGGCCAGCGCGTGGCCGCCCAGGTGCGCGGGGTGCCACGGGGCCCACTCCCCGGGGCGGGGCCGGTGCTCGGGCAGTCGCTGGAGCTCGTCGAGGGTCGCCTGGAGAGTCGTCCCCAGGCGTCGGGTCGTCTCGACCAGGTCGGCGTCCGGAGCCACGACCCGGGGCGCACCCAGCCGCACGTCGACCGTGCGCCCACGCACGACCTCGGGCCGCGGGAAGGGGGCGTCGAGGGCCCGCTTCTGCCCCCACAGCCGCTGGCCGCCCCACACCGTGACCGGCACCAGCGGCGCGCCCGTCTCGCGCGCCAGCGCGACCGCGCCGGGCATCATGGCGCGCACGGCGTAGGCCGCCGAGATCCCGGCCTCCGGGAACACGCACACGACCTCGCCGTCGCCCAGCAGGCTGCGGGCCCGCAGGTAGGCCGCAGCCGGCGTCTCCCGGTCCACCGGCACGTGACGCATCGAGTCCATCAGGCGGCCCACCGGCGAGTCCCAGATGTCGGCGCGGCACAGGAAGCGCACCAGGCGCCCGGTGCCGAGCAGCGCCTGACCGACGTAGACGAAGTCGGGGAACGACACGTGGTTGCAGGCCAGCACGACCGGGCCGTGGGCGGGCAGGTGCTCGACGCCGGCCGAGCGGACCCGCAGGTCGAGGCCGCGCAACGCGACCTTGCCGACCGCGATCGCCGCGCGGTAGGTCAGGTCGTGGGTCACGCGAAGGGCGGGCGGTGGTCGACCGCGAGCGAGCGGCGCCCGGCCCAGCGCCAGACCCGGGCCGCGCGGTCGCGGTCCTCGTCGGTGACCAGGTTGCCCATCCAGCGCAGGGCGAGCGTCATCAGCCAGTCGGAGCGCATCCCGGCCGGGCCGAGCGCCGGCAGCAGCCGGGGCACCGTGACCAGACCCGCGAGCCGGCGGGCGATCGAGAACGCCTCGCCGTAGTGGTCGCGCAGCAGCGCCGGCCAGGCCAGGTCGAGCTCGTCGCGCTCCTGCATCATCTCGACGAGCAGGCGACCGGTCTCGAGGCCGTAGTCGATGCCCTCGCCGTTGAGCGGGTTGACGCACCCGGCGGCGTCGCCGATCAGCGCCCAGTTGCGGCCGGCGACGTTGCTGACGGCACCGCCCATCGGCAGCAGGGCCGACGTACGGTCGCGCAGGGAGCCCTCGATCTCGAACTCCTCGCGACGCTGCTCGGCATAGAAGTCCATCAGCGGCTTGATGGCGATGTCGGCCGGTCGCTTGGCGGTGGCCAGCGTGCCGACGCCGAGGTTGATCTCGCCGTTGCCCAGCGGGAAGATCCAGCCGTAGCCGGACAGGATCTTGCCGTCCTCGCCGCGCAGCTCGAGGTGGCTGCTGATCCACGGGTCGTCGGACTGGCCGCTGGCGACGTAGGAGCGCCCGGCGACGCCGTAGACGGTCTCGCGATGCCACTCGCGCCCGAGCACCTTGCCCAGCGGCGAGCGGACCCCGTCGGCCACGACCAGGCGCCGGCAGCCGATCTCGAAGGTCTCGTCGCCCTGCTTGAACACGACGGCGGCGACCCGCGCCCCGTCCCGTCGTACGTCGACCGCGCGGGCGCCGTCGAGGGCCGTCGCGCCGCTCTTGATCGCGGTGGTGCGCAGGTGGTCGTCGAGCTCGGTGCGGGGCACCGCGCTCCCCCAGTCGGGCAGGGTGCCGCCCGGCCACGGCAGCAGCAGGGTCTGACCGAACCCGTGGGCGCGCAGGCCCTGGTTGACCGTGCGGGCCCGCAGCCAGTCCTCGAGACCGAGCCGGGACAGCTCGCCGATCGCGCGAGGGGTGAGCCCGTCGCCGCAGGTCTTGTCGCGGGGGAAGACCGCGGCGTCGGTCAGCACCGTGTCGAGCCCGGCCCGGGCGGCCCAGGCCGCGGCCGCGGACCCGGCGGGTCCGGCCCCGACCACCAACACGTCGGTCTCTAGTCGCGCCCTGGCCGGCTGGCTGCTCACCCCGACATCATCTCAGGCGCCGCCTCACCCCGCCGAGTCGGCGCATCGATGCGCCGACCCGGCAGGCGGGCCGATCAGCTGGCGCGCGCGAACGGCTGGTGGCCCAGCAGCTGCACGCCGCTGCCGGCGCACCCGGTGGTGCGGTGCACGACGTACTGCGAGACGCGGGAGTCGGGCACGTAGACCCGGAACCCGTCGACCGCCGTGGGCTTGCAGGTGCTGCGCGGGTAGTTGGCGGCCACGGTCTCGTCGACCGTGCTCACCGCGCTCTGGCCGGGGCGCAGCACGATGGTGCGCACCGTGCCGGGGTCGCGCTGCGCGCTCCGCCCGACCTGCGTGCCGTTGCCGTGGCCGACGTACGACAGGCCGCCGTAGCCGCGCACCGAGCACGTGTGCCCGGCCTTCGCCGTCAGCCGGATCTCGCCGTAGCGGTGACCGGCCCCGGCGTCGGTCGCGTGGTACGACGCCCGGACGTCGCTGTTCCCGCACTCGGGGGTCTGCGCCTGCGCGGCACCGGACGTGCCGACGACCGTGCCGGTCGCAGCGATCGCCAGGGCGGCCGTCGTGGTCGAGATCTTGGTCAGGATGTTCATGTCTCGGTTCCTCCTCCTCGGCCCCGTCGGGGCCACACAGGATGAGACCGACATCGGGCCACCGGAGTTGCCGCCCGAACCTGAGAAGAGCCGAAAAACGACGGTGACCCGTCGCCCATGGGCGACGGGTCACCGTGAAGACGGCTACGAGCGTGGTTTCGAGACGAGTCGCCGGCCGCGAGCAAGCTCGCGTCCGGCCGAGCTCTCCTCAACCTTCGCGCGTGGTCCGAGAGGGCCGAGCAAGCTCGGCCCTCTCGGCGCGCTCAGTTCTGGTAGGAACCGAAGTCGAAGTCGTCGAGCGCCACGGCCTGACCGGAGCCGGCGTTGCCGAACTCGTAGTCGTAGGAGTCGTAGCCGGTGACGGAGTACGCCGCGGCGCGGGCCTCCTCGGTCGGCTCGACCCGGATGTTGCGGTAGCGCTCCAGGCCGGTACCGGCCGGGATGAGCTTGCCGATGATCACGTTCTCCTTCAGGCCACGCAGGCTGTCGGAGCGACCGTGGATCGCGGCGTCGGTGAGCACCCGGGTGGTCTCCTGGAAGGAGGCCGCCGAGAGCCACGACTCCGTGGCGAGCGAGGCCTTGGTGATGCCCATGAGGACCGGTCGACCGGAGGCCGGCTTGCTGCCCTCGGAGACCACGCGGCGGTTCTCCTCCTCGAACTTGACCCGGTCGACCAGGTCGGACGGGAGCAGGTTGGTCTCGCCCGACTCGATGACCGTGACCCGGCGCAGCATCTGCCGCACGATGATCTCGATGTGCTTGTCGTGGATCGCCACGCCCTGCGAGCGGTAGACGCGCTGGACCTCGTCGACCAGGTGCTCCTGGGCCTTGCGGACACCGAGGATGCGCAGCACGTCCTGCGGGGACTCGGTGCCGACGATCAGCTTCTGACCGACCTCGATGTGCTCGCCGTCGGCGACCAGCAGGCGCGAGCGCTTGCTGACGGGGTACTCCTGGACCTCGGAACCGTCGTCGGGCGTGATCAGGATCTTGCGCGCCTTGTCGGTCTCGTCGATCTCGACGCGGCCAGCGGCCTCGGCGATGGGCGAGAGACCCTTGGGCACCCGGGCCTCGAAGAGCTCGACCACGCGGGGCAGACCCTGCGTGATGTCGTCGGCCGAGGCTGAGCCACCGGTGTGGAAGGTACGCATCGTGAGCTGCGTGCCGGGCTCACCGATCGACTGGGCGGCGATGATGCCGACCGCCTCACCGATGTCGACGAGCTTGCCGGTGGCCAGCGAGCGGCCGTAGCACTTGGCGCACGTGCCGGTCTTGGCGTCGCAGGTCAGCACGGAGCGGACCTTGACCGTCTCGATGCCGGCCGCGATGAGCTCGCCGATCTTGACGTCGCCCAGGTCGCCGCCCGCCTCGACGAGGACCTCGCCGGAGTCGGGGTGGGTGACCTCGGTGGCCGCGGACCGGGCGTAGGCGGCGGTCTCGGCGTTCTCGTCCTTGCGGACCACGCCGTCGTCGCCGCGCACGCCGATGACCTTGGGCAGACCGCGCTCGGTGCCGCAGTCGTCCTCACGGATGATGACGTCCTGCGACACGTCGACCAGACGACGGGTCAGGTAGCCCGAGTCGGCCGTACGCAGCGCCGTGTCGGCCAGACCCTTGCGGGCACCGTGGGTGGCGATGAAGTACTCGAGAACGGTCAGGCCCTCGCGGAAGTTGGACTTGATCGGCCGCGGGATGATCTCGCCCTTGGGGTTGGCCACGAGACCACGCATGGCCGCGACCTGGCGGATCTGGTTCATGTTGCCCGAGGCACCGGAGCTGACCATCACGAAGATGGGGTTGGTCCGGTTGTTGTCCTCGAAGTTCACCTCCATGGCCTTGCCGACCATGTTGGAGGCCTCGGTCCAGATCTCGATGAGCTCCTGGCGGCGCTCCTCGTCGGTGACCAGACCACGCTCGAACTGCTTCTGGATCTTGGCGGCCTTGACCTCGAACTCGGCCAGGATCTCGACCTTGTTGTCGGGCGTGACCACGTCGTCGATCGAGACCGTGACACCGGAGTGCGTGGCCCAGTAGAAGCCGGCCTCCTTGAGGGCGTCGAGCGAGGCGGCGACCTCGACCTTGGTGTAGCGCTCGGCGAGGTCGTTGACGATCGCGCCGAGGGCCTTCTTGCCCACCTCGTAGTTGACGTAGGGGTAGTCGACCGGGAGCGTCTCGTTGAAGAGCGCGCGGCCCAGCGTCGTCTCGAGCGTCAGCGTCTTGAGCGTGCCGTCGAACTCGGGGTGCTCCATGGGCGGGACGACGTCGACGGACCGGATCTTGATCACGCTCTGCAGCGCGATCTCCTTGCGGTCGTAGGCCATGATCGCCTCGGCCACCGAGGAGAAGCCGCGACCCTCGCCACCGCCGCCGGGGCGGTCGGAGGTCATGAAGAACAGCCCGATGATCATGTCCTGGGTAGGCATGGTGACCGGTCGGCCGTCGGACGGCTTGAGGATGTTGTTGGTCGACAGCATCAGGATCCGCGCCTCGGCCTGGGCCTCGGCCGACAACGGCAGGTGCACCGCCATCTGGTCACCGTCGAAGTCGGCGTTGAACGCCGTGCAGACGAGCGGGTGGATCTGGATGGCCTTGCCCTCGATCAGCTGGGGCTCGAAGGCCTGGATGCCGAGGCGGTGGAGCGTGGGTGCCCGGTTGAGCAGCACCGGGTGCTCGGCGATGACCTCCTCGAGCACGTCCCAGACCTCGGGGCGTACGGCGCGCTCGACCATCCGCTTGGCGGACTTGATGTTCTGCGCGTGGCTGAGGTCGACCAGTCGCTTCATCACGAACGGCTTGAACAGCTCGATCGCCATGTTCTTGGGCAGACCGCACTGGTGGAGCTTGAGCTGCGGGCCCGAGACGATGACCGAACGGCCGGAGTAGTCGACGCGCTTGCCGAGCAGGTTCTGGCGGAAGCGCCCCTGCTTGCCCTTGAGCATGTCGGACAGCGACTTCAGCGGCCGGTTGCCCGGGCCGGTGACGGGGCGCCCACGACGGCCGTTGTCGAACAGCGAGTCGACGGCCTCCTGGAGCATCCGCTTCTCGTTGTTGACGATGATCTCGGGCGCACCGAGGTCGAGCAGCCGCTTGAGGCGGTTGTTGCGGTTGATGACGCGCCGGTAGAGGTCGTTGAGGTCGGAGGTGGCGAAGCGGCCACCGTCGAGCTGGACCATCGGGCGCAGGTCCGGCGGGATGACCGGGACGGCGTCCAGGACCATGCCGCGGGGCTCGTTGCCGGTCTTGCGGAACGCGTCGACGACCTTGAGGCGCTTGAGGGCGCGGACCTTCTTCTGGCCCTTGCCGTTGGCGATCGTGTCGCGCAGCGACTCGACCTCGGCCTCGATGTCGAAGTTCTCCAGGCGCTTCTGGATCGCCGCGGCGCCCATGTGGCCCTCGAAGTACTTGCCGAACCAGTTCTTCATCTCGCGGTAGAGCAGCTCGTCACCCATCAGGTCCTGGACCTTGAGCGACTTGAACGTGTCCCACACGGCGTTGAGCCGGTCGATCTCGATCTCGGAGCGCTTGCGCAGCTGGGTCTTCTCGCGCTCGGCACCGTCGCGGACCTTGCGCTTCTGGTCGGCCTTGGCACCCTCGGCCTCGAGGGCGGCGAGGTCGTCCTCCTCCTTCTTGGCCCGGTCGTCGAGCGCGGAGTCGCGACGCTTCTCGAGCATCTCGCGCTGCTGCTGGACCTTGGCCTCCAGCGAGGACAGGTCGCGGTGGCGGGCGTCCTCGTCGACGGAGGTGATCATGTAGGCCGCGAAGTAGATGACCTTCTCGAGGTCCTTGGGAGCCAGGTCGAGCAGGTAGCCCAGCCGCGACGGGACGCCCTTGAAGTACCAGATGTGGGTGACGGGGGCGGCGAGCTCGATGTGGCCCATCCGCTCACGACGCACCTTGGAGCGGGTCACCTCGACGCCGCAGCGCTCGCAGATGATGCCCTTGAAGCGCACGCGCTTGTACTTGCCGCAGTAGCACTCCCAGTCCCGGGTGGGACCGAAGATCTTCTCGCAGAAGAGGCCGTCACGCTCCGGCTTGAGCGTGCGGTAGTTGATGGTCTCCGGCTTCTTGACCTCGCCGTGGCTCCACGTACGGATGTCGTCCGCGGTGGCCAGGCCGATCTTGAGCTGGTCGAAGAAGTTCACGTCGAGCACGATGGCTGCAACCCTTCGTAGTTCTTTAAGTAAGGAAGTTGGTGGGGGGCGGAGGCCGGCGGGCGGTCAGGGACCGCCCGCCGGCGCATCACACCTCTTCGACCGAGCTGGGCTCGCGGCGGGACAGGTCGATGCCGAGCTCCTCGGCGGCGCGGAAGACGTCCTCCTCCGCGTCACGGAGCTCGATCTGCGAGCCGTCCTGGCTGAGCACCTCGACGTTGAGACACAGCGACTGCATCTCCTTGACGAGCACCTTGAACGACTCCGGGATGCCGGAGTCGGGGATGTTCTCGCCCTTGACGATAGCCTCGTAGACCTTGACGCGACCGGGCACGTCGTCGGACTTGATCGTCAGCAGCTCCTGCAGCGCGTAGGCGGCGCCGTACGCCTCCATCGCCCAGACCTCCATCTCGCCGAACCGCTGGCCACCGAACTGGGCCTTACCGCCCAGGGGCTGCTGCGTGATCATCGAGTAGGGGCCCGTCGAACGAGCGTGGATCTTGTCGTCGACGAGGTGGTGGAGCTTGAGGATGTACATGTAGCCCACCGACACGGGGTCGGCGAAGGGCTCGCCGGAGCGGCCGTCGAACAGGTTGGCCTTGCCGGTGCCGTCGATCATCCGGACGCCGTCGCGGTTGGGGATCGTCGAGCCCAGCAGGCCGATGATCTCGTCCTCGCGGGCGCCGTCGAAGACGGGCGTGGCGACCTTGGTGCCGGGGCGGGCCTTGTCGGCGTTGATGTCGATCAGGCGCTGCTTCCAGTCGGCCTTGCCCGGCTGGTCGCTCAGGTCGAGGTCCCAGCCCTGCTTGGCGAGCCAGCCGAGGTGGAGCTCGAGGATCTGGCCGATGTTCATCCGGCGCGGCACACCGAGCGGGTTGAGCACCACGTCGACCGCGGTGCCGTCCTCCATGAAGGGCATGTCCTCGATCGGGAGGATCTTGGCGATGACGCCCTTGTTGCCGTGGCGACCGGCGAGCTTGTCACCGACCGAGATCTTGCGCTTCTGGGCGACGTAGACGCGGACCAGCTGGTTGACGCCCGGGGGCAGCTCGTCGCCGTCCTCGCGGTCGAAGACGCGCACACCGATGACCGTGCCGGACTCACCGTGCGGGACCTTCATCGAGGTGTCGCGCACCTCGCGCGCCTTCTCGCCGAAGATCGCGCGGAGCAGCCGCTCCTCGGGGGTGAGCTCGGTCTCGCCCTTGGGCGTGACCTTGCCGACGAGGATGTCACCCGTGGTGACCTCGGCGCCGATGCGGATGATGCCGCGCTCGTCGAGGTCGGCCAGCATCTCCTCGGAGACGTTGGGGATGTCGCGGGTGATCTCCTCCGGCCCGAGCTTGGTGTCGCGGGCGTCGACCTCGTGCTCCTCGATGTGGATCGAGGTGAGGACGTCCTCCTGCACCAGGCGCTGGCTGAGGATGATCGCGTCCTCGTAGTTGTGGCCCTGCCACGGCATGAACGCGACCAGCAGGTTGGTGCCCAGCGCCATCTCGGCGTTGTCGGTGCACGGACCGTCGGCGATCGGCGAGCCGACCTCGACCCGGTCGCCCTCGGCGACCAGCGGGCGCTGGTTGATGCAGGTGCCCTGGTTGGACCGGCGGAACTTGGCCAGCTTGTAGGTCGAGTAGGTGCCGTCGTCGTTGATCGTCTCGACCAGGTCGGCGGAGACCTCCTTGATGACACCGGCGGCATCGGCCACGACGACGTCACCGGCGTCGACGGCGGCGCGGTACTCGATGCCGGTGCCGACGAGCGGGCTGTCGCTGGTGATCAGCGGGACGGCCTGACGCTGCATGTTGGCGCCCATGAGCGCGCGGTTGGCGTCGTCGTGCTCGAGGAACGGGATGAGCGCGGTCGCGACCGACACCATCTGGCGCGGCGAGACGTCCATGTAGTCGACCTCGGCGGCGAGGATCTCGGAGACCTCACCGTCGCGCTGACGGACCAGCACGCGCTCCTCGACGAACTTGCCCTGGGCGTCGAGGATCTGGTTGGCCTGCGCGATGACGTAGCGGTCCTCGTCGTCGGCGGTCAGGTAGTCGATCTGGTCGGTGACCGAGCCGTTCTCGACCTTGCGGTAGGGCGTCTCGACGAAGCCGAACGGGTTGATCCGGCCGTAGGAGGCCAGCGAGCCGATGAGGCCGATGTTGGGACCCTCGGGGGTCTCGATCGGGCACATCCGGCCGTAGTGCGACGGGTGGACGTCACGGACCTCCATGCCGGCGCGGTCGCGGGACAGACCACCGGGGCCCAGCGCCGAGAGGCGGCGCTTGTGCGTCAGGCCGGCGATCGGGTTGGTCTGGTCCATGAACTGCGAGAGCTGGGAGGTTCCGAAGAACTCCTTCAGCGCCGCGACGACCGGGCGGATGTTGATCAGGGACTGCGGCGTGATGGCCTCGACGTCCTGGGTGGTCATCCGCTCGCGGACGACGCGCTCCATGCGGGCCAGACCCGTGCGGAGCTGGTTCTGGATCAGCTCGCCGACCGTGCGCATCCGGCGGTTGCCGAAGTGGTCGATGTCGTCGGGGCCGACCTCGATGGTGCCGCCCGGCGCCTCGACCTGCTCGCGGCCGTCGTGCAGCGCGACGATGTACTTGATCGCGTTGACGACGTCGGAGATGGTCAGGGTCTGCTTGTCGAAGGCCTCGACCAGGCCGAGCTTCTTGTTGATCTTGTAGCGACCGACCTTGGCCAGGTCGTAGCGCTTGGGGTTGAAGTAGTAGTTCTTCAACAGGGTCAGCGCAGCCTCACGCGTGGGCGGCTCGCCCGGACGGAGCTTGCGGTAGATGTCGAGCAGCGCGTCGTCGGGACCCTGGGTGTGGTCCTTCTCCTCGGTGAGCTGGATCGACTCGTACTGACGCAGCTCCTCCATGACGGCCTCGTAGTCGTAGGCCTCGCCGGTGTCCTCGGCGACGGCCTGGAGGGCCTTGAGCAGCACGGTGATGTTCTGCTTGCGCTTGCGGTCGAGGCGGACGCCGACCAGGTCGCGCTTGTCGATCTCGAACTCGAGCCAGGCGCCGCGCGAGGGGATCAGGCGAGCGGTGTAGATGTCCTTGTCGGACGTCTTGTCGGCCTGCCGCTCGAAGTAGACGCCAGGGCTGCGGACGAGCTGCGAGACGACGACCCGCTCGGTGCCGTTGATGACGAAGGTGCCCTTGGGAGTCATCAGGGGGAAGTCACCCATGAAGACCGTCTGGCCCTTGATCTCGCCGGTGTCGTTGTTGGTGAACTCGGCGGAGACGTAGAGCGGGGCGGAGTAGGTGAAGTCCTTCTCCTTGCACTCGTCGACGGAGTACTTGGGGTCGTAGAAGACGGGGTTCTCGAACGAGAGCGACATCGTCTCGGAGAAGTCCTCGATCGGCGAGATCTCCTCGAAGATCTCGGTCAGGCCCGACTTGCGCGAGGTGTCCTCGCCGGCCGCGAGACGACGCTCGACGACGGCGTCCCAGTTGGCGTTGCCGACGAGCCAGTCGAAGGCGTCGGTCTGCAGGGAGAGAAGCTTCGGAACCTCGAGAGGCTCATCGATCTTCGCGAACGAGATGCGGCGGGGATTGCCGGTGTTGTTGCGGGTGGTGCTGGAACCAGAAGTGCTGCGCGCGGCCAAGAGAGATCCTTCGACGTCAGTCGCGATGAGTGGCGCCGGACCACCACAACATCGCCACCGGGAAGGCAGATGCGTATTTGAGGGCAGGCGCAAGGAGCCACGATACACGAGTCGCGGGCGCGCCACAATGGCAGCATGCGCCGCGTCGACGAGCGTGGGTCGATGATGACTCCCGGCGACGGCCCGGGTCAAGCACCAGGCCCGGGTTTCGCCGACCCGGATGGGACCGGGCTGGGCGGCCGTCAGCAGGTTCCGCCCGGCTCCGTGATCAGGCAGTCGACGAGCCAGCTGTCGTCGACGTCGAGCATCCGCACGGTCACCTGGTCGCGCGATACCTCGTCGCGGGTGGCGTTGCGGGTCGGCCGGTTGATGAAGACCAGGACGTCGACCCGGTCCTTGCCGGTACGGACGATGCCGGAGCTGACGACCTCGGCGGTGACGATCGTCTTGGTGGTGGGTGCGTTCTCCTTGACGTAGCCGGCGACGTTCTGGTCGTAGACGCCCTGGTAACGGGGCGTCATGAACGCCTTGGCGGCAGCGAAGCTCTTGTCGAGGTCGCGGTAGTCGTAGGACAGCACCGGGCCGACCGCGGTCTCGGCGGCCTTGCGGGCGGCCTCGACCTGCCGGGTGTCGGGCAGGTCGCTGCCGGACGCGGACTCCTCGCCCCCTCCCCCGGCGATCAACGCGGCGAGGGTCGCGAGCAGCAGCACCAGGGCGACCACCCCGAGCCCCAGCAGGACGCGGACCCGGCCGGTGCGCGGTCGCGCCGGCTCGGCCGCGGGCGGGTCCGCGTCGACGCGCTTGTCGAGCGAGACAGCGGCGGGCGCGTCCGTGACGCCGGTGTCGTCGCTGACGGTCTCGGCGGCCTCGGCGGCCTCGGCGGCCTCGGCGGCCTCGGCGGTCTCGCCCGTCTCGCCCGTCTCGCCCGTCTCGCCCGTCTCGGCGGTCTCGGCGGTCTCGGCGGACTGATCGGTCTCGGTGGTCTCCGCGGTCTCGGCGGCGGGTGCGACCGCCGCCGGGTCGTCGACCCAGTCGTCCTCGCGGTCCTCCTGCGCGGCCAGCTCTCGGTCGTGGGCGGCGCGGCGGTCGGGGTCCAGGAGCACCTCGGCGGCGCGGTTGCGCTGCTTGAAGCGGCGGTCGGTGGGATCGAGGCCGGCGACCGCCTGCTGCCAGGCGGCCCGGACCTCGTCGGTCGTGGCGTCGTCGTCGAGGCCGAGGACGTCGTACCAGCTCGGGATCATCCGATCCCCGCCCAGCCCTCGAGCGCGGCGGCGAGGTTGCCGGCCGACTCGGTGACGGCGCTGCGTTGCGAGGCGCAGGCGCTGGAGTCACCGGCCAGGCAGGACGGGCGCAGGGCCCGCGCCGCTGAGACGGCGTCGTCGGCGACGGCCGCGGTGGCCTTGACGAGGTCGACGATCGCGGCGGGCGGCTTGCCGACGTAGCCCTCGGCGTCGGGGTCGCTCGCGTCGCGCAACGCCACGGACAGCGCTCGGGCGGCCGTCGCGAGGTCGGAGGCGGCGGCCGGGCACGCGGTGTCGCCGGCCTTGACCGCCGCCGGCAACCCGCAGGCCTCGAGGGCGGTGGCGGCGGCGACGACGTCGCCCTGGCGCCCGGTCACGAGACGGACGTAGCGCTGCAGGGACGGCGAGGCCGCACCGGACGCACCGGTCGTGGGATCCGCCGAGGCGCCCTCGGTGGGCTCGCCCTCGACCTCGCCGACGACGGGCGCGAAGTCGTCGGCGAGCCACTGGTCGCCGCTGCGCACCAGGGTGACCTCGTAGCGGAAGAGCTCGGGCTCGTACTCGATCCGGCCCTCCTTCTCGGGGTCGGGGTAGGACTGGGTGATGACCCCGGTGACCAGCGCCGTGGCCGTGTCGGCACCGATCGACTCGGCCCCCGAGGCGTAGAGCTGGGCGCTGCGCTCGAGCCCGGACTGGGCGACGGTCTGCTCGGCGAGGGTCACCGACTTCTCGAACTCGACGTCGAGCTTGGGGGTGATGACCTCCTTGACGCGCTTGACGTAGCCGGGCATCTTCGACTGCTTGTCGAGCTCGCTGGGGCCGTAGGTGTTGATCCGGATGATGAACTGGTTGGCCTGGCTCAGCACGAGCTCGCGGGTTCGGGTGTCGTCTGCCGACCCGGCACCGCCGTCGTCGTCGCCGAGTCCGAAGACCTGCCCGGCACGGTCGCCGACGGATCCGCTCGTGTCGGCGTAGCGCAGCCCGAGCACCACCAGGCACGCCACGCAGACCACCGCGAGGACCGCCGTGAGAGCGGTCACGACGGCCGGGCTCGCCGCGGAGCCCGACGGGGCGGCGGAGGTGGACGCGGAGGTGGAGCGGGGACCTACTTGCCCGTCATGGGCTGGAGGTAGAGCCACTTCCACGACTCCTTTCCGAGCGTTCGAGGCGCAACGGTACCGCCCGAGGCCCACGGCGCGACGGGGTCGGCGACGGCGGGGTCGGTGTAGGTGACCTTGCCGGTCCCGGGGTCGAAGAACGCGTCGGGACGCTGCGAGGTACCGACCCGCGGGAGGTTCTGCGCGCCGCGCGGGTTGGAGACGCTCGGTGGGTCGACGCATCGTGCGTCGTCGTTCATCGCCGGGTTGCCGAACCGCTCCTGCGGGGCTCGGATCTGGGTGCCCTGGTAGCCGTTCTTGCAGGGTGAGGTGGTGGCGAGGATCAGGCCGAAGTGGGCGTCGTACATCTGGGTGTCGGGGCTCTTGGCCACGACGGTGTAGCCGGCCTCGACGATGTAGGGATAGATGACCAGGACCTGCTCGAGCCCCGGGATGTTCTTGACCAGGATCTTGCCGGTCGTCACCAGGTTGTTGAGCAGGGAGCCGAGCTCGACCCGGTTGTCCTTGATCAGGCTCTCGAGCTGGTTGGCCGCGAAGGACCCGTTGTCGATGACGCCGCGCAGGTCGGGGTCGGCCTTGGCGAGGGTGGCACTGAACAGCGACAGCTGGTCGGCGAAGGTCCGCAGGTCGGAGCCCGAGTCGATCTGGGTGTTCAGGACGGTGTTGCCGTCCTCGATCAGCTTGGTGGTGATGTCGAAGTTGTCGTCGGCGGCCTCGATGAACGAGCTGCCCGTGTCGATGATCGTCTGCAGGTCGTCGCCGGTGCCGTTGAACGCCTTCCCTAGCTCGGAGACCGTGGTGCGTAGCGCGTCCTGGTCGACCGAGTCGACCGTCGTGACGAGGTCGGACAGCAGCTTCTCGGTGGCGATCGGGGTGCGGGTGTCGGCCACGTCGATGACCGAGCCGTCCTGGAGCCGGGGACCGCCGTCGACCTTGGGCTGGAGGTCGACGAACTGCTCGCCGACCGCGGAGCGGTTGCCGACGGCGGCGAGGGTGTCGGCCGGGATGTCGTCCCACTTGTCGTCGATCTTGAGCACGACCTTGACGCCGTCCTCGGTGAGCTCCATCCGGTCGACGGTCCCGATGCCGACGCCGCGGTAGGTCACCTCGGCGCCGGCGAAGATGCCGCCGGACTCGGCGAAGTCGGCCTCGACCTCGTAGCTGGTGTCGCGGACCTTCTCGTCGAGCCGCGCGTAGCGCGCCCCGACGTAGGAGACACCGAGCAGCGTGATGATCACGAAGATCATCAGCTGCACCTTGGTCCGACGGGTGATCATCGCAGCACCATTCCGGGGGTCAGCAGGCTCACGAGAGCCGGGTCGTAGGCGGCCATGAGCTGACCCATCGTCGGACCGCGGTCCCGGGCCTGGGGGTCGGATCCGACCGCCGGCCGGTTGGTCAGGCCGCCCAGGTCGCCCAGACCGGGCAGGCCGGGCAGGTCCGGAAGGCCGGGGATGCCACCGCCGCCACCGCCGCCGCCACCGCCGCCACCGCCGCCACCGCCGCCACCGCCGCCACCGCCACCGCCGCCGCCGAGCAGCCCGTTGAGGCTGCCGATGAGTCCGTCGACGACGTCGCAGAGCGGGTCGGTCGGGTCGGGCAGGTTGTCGCAGACGGCGTCGACGACGCCGGAGATGCAGGAGCGGGTGAAGTCCTTGAGGCAGTCGGCGAGCGCGTCCTGGGCGTCCTCGCAGAGCTTTGAGAACGGCGGCAGAACACCGGTGGCGGGGAGGGCGTCGAGCTCGTAGCACGAGATGCCGGGCAGCTGGAGGTTGCCGAGGTCGAGGTTGAGCTCGACCGAGAGGTTGACGTAGTCGCCCATGTGCAGGTTGCGGGCCACCTGGGGGTCGCGTCCCACGACCTCGTCGACGAACGGGTAGGTCAGGATCACGTTGAACGAGTTGACGAGGTCGTCGCCGGCGTTGGCGAGCTGGGTCAACGTGGGTCGCAGCTGCTCGACGGTGGTGATGGTGTCGGCCTTGGTCTTGCGGATCACGCGGACGCCCACGTCGCCGAGGTTGTCGAGCGCCTTGAGCATCCGGACGAGGTCGTCGCGCTGGCGGTCGATCGAGGTCAGCGCGCTGGGCAGCTCCTCGAGCGCGAGGTCGATCTTGGGCTGCTGGCGCTTGACGCCCTTGGCCAGCTTGTTGAGGGACTCGATGGCATCGACGATGTCCTTCTTGTTGTCGTCGAGCTGTCCCATGAAGGTGGCGACCTGCGTGAGCAGCGACCGCACCGAGTCCTCGCGACCCGCCAGGGCCGCGTTGACCTCGGTGGTGATCGTGCGGACCTTGTCGAGCCCGCCTCCGTTGAGGAGCAGGCTCAGCGCGCCGAGCACCTCCTCGACCTCGGGGTTCTTGCCGGTGCGCTCGACCGGGATCTTGTCGCCGTCGGCGAGCTTGCCGCTGGCTCCGGTGGCGGGGGCCGAGAGCGAGACGAACTTCTCGCCGAGCAGGCTGGTCTGGCGGATGGTGGCAGTGGCGTTGGCAGGGAGCTCGGTGTCGCCGCGGACCTCGAGCTCGACGAGCGCGATGTAGCCGAGCTTGCCGTCGGCACCGTCCTTCTCCTCGACGTCGATCGACCTGACCTTGCCGACGGTGACGTCGCTGACCTTGACGCTCGACTGGGGCACGAGGTCGAGGACGTTGTCGAACTCGACCGTGACCGTCATCGCGTTGTCGCCGACGTCGGCTCCGCCGGGCAGGGGCAGCTCGTAGACGTCGAAGTCGCAGCCGGACAGCACGACGCTGCCGACGACCAGGGCGACCAGCGCGCGGACCAGGCGGCTCATCGGGCGTCTCCGGTCGTGGCCGCGGCCGGGACGAGGCCGCCCAGGGTGGGGTCGGACTTGGAGGTGTAGAGCGAGCCGGTGCCCGGGCCGAACGGGGCGGCTCGTGGCAGCGGGAGGCTCTTGATGAGGTCGCAGAGCTTGCCCTCGTTGTCGTTGCCGCTCACCAGGGCGCACAGCACCCGGGTGGGGTCGCTCGTGAGGTTGCCGAGCAGGCTCCCCACGTTGGCGTTGGTGTCGAGGGTGCCGGTGTCGGGGTTGTAGGTCAGCGCCAGGTTGTTCAGGGCCAGCGGAGCGGTCCGCAGGGTCTCGCTGAGCGCGTCCCGCTGCTTGACCAGGACCTTGGCGACCCGGTTGAGACCCTTGATGTCGGTCTTGAGGACGTCGCGGTTGTCCCGGACGAACTGCCCGACCTCGTCGAGGGCGACCGCGAGGTTCTTCAGCGAGCCGGCCAGCTCCTGGCGCTCGTCGGCCAGGAGCGTGGAGACCCGGCCGAGGGAGTCGTTGAAGTCGCGCACCGTCTTGTCGTTGTCGGCCAGGGTGGTGATGAACTTCTGCAGCTCGGCGGCGGCACCGAACAGCTCGTCCTTGTTGTCGTCGAGCGTGGAGCTGAGTCGTCCGAAGTTCTCGATGGTCTTGTTGAACTGGTTGCCCTGGCCGCCGAAGTTGCGGGCCGTCACCTTGAGCAGGTCGCTGAGCGCGCCCTGGGAGTTGGCGCCGTCGGGACCCAGCGCCACGGTGAGCCGGTCGAGGTTGGAGTAGATCTCGTCGAGCTCGATCGGGACCTCGCTGCTGGACTCGAGGACGGCGTTGGCGGGCAGCTCGGGACCGCCGGTGTAGGCAGGAGTGACCTGGACGTAGCGGTCGCCCACGATGGCCGGCGAGATGATCATGGCCTTGGCGCCCTTGGGGAGCCGCACGTCGTCGGCGTAGGTCATCTCGACCTTGACCCGGGTGCCGTCGGGCGTGATCTTGTCGACCTTTCCGACCGGGACGCCCAGCACCCGGACCTCGCTGCCCTCGTAGAGCGAGACGGTGCGGGGGAAGTAGGCCGTGAGCCGATGGGGCTCGTCGCCACCGCGCAGGAGCGTGAACCCGGCGACCCCGACGAGGACCAGGAAGATGAGGGGGGCCACGGCCCGTTTCGCGTCCATCAGTTGCTCCGGGTCGGAAGCGTCGGGAGGCTCGGCACCGGGGGCAGGTTCTCGATGAAGGTGTCGAACCACGGGCCGGTGCCCAGGGTGTTGGCGAACACGCGGTAGAACGGCGCCATCAGCCGGAGGCTGTTGTCGAGGTTGTCCTCGTTCTTGTTGATCACGTCGAGCACGGTGTCGAGCTGGGTGAGCGCGGGCTTGAGGTCGGCACGCGACTGGCGGATCAGGGCCGTCAGCTCCTTCGACAGGGTCCGGGTCGAGACGAGCAGCTCGTGGAGCTGCTCGCGACGCTGGAGCAGCGCCTCGAACAGCGTGTCGGCGTCGGCCATCAGCTTGACGATGTCCTGGTCGCGGTCGTCGAGCACGCTGGAGACCCGCTTGAGGTTCTTGAGCAGCGAGTTGATCTGTCCGTCGCGGTCGGCCAGGTTGGCCGAGAGCCGGGACAGCCCGTCGAGGGCGTCGCCGAACTCCTCCGGGGTGTTGCGGGTGAGGTCGGCCAGCACCGAGAGCGACTCGGTCAGCTGCTTGGTGTCGATGTCGGCGTCGGGACTCGAGGTGTCGGACCCGTCGCCGATCGTGTCGGCGAGGCCGCTGAAGGCGTCGATGACGTCGAACGGCTCCTTCGTGCGCTCCTGGGGGATGGTCGACTCGGTGTCGAGCTGCCCGTCGCCGGCGGGAACGAGGTCGAGGTACATCGACCCGAGCAGGGTCTTGACCTTGATGTTGGCCTCGGTCTTGTCGCCGAACTGCTCGTCCTCGGTGATCTTGAAGGTGACCTTGACCTGACCGCCGTCGAGCTCGACGTCCTTGACGACGCCGATCCGGACGCCGGCCATCCGGACCTCGTCCTTGGCCTGCAGGCCGCCGGTGTCCTTGAACACGGCGTAGTAGGTGTCGCCGCCGCCGATGAGCGGCAGGTCCTGGGCCCGGAAGGCCGCGAGCAGCAGCATCAGGATGAGGGACAGGCTGAGCGCGCCGATGATCACGGGGTTGCGTTCACGGAAGGGCTTCACTGGAGGGTGCACCTTTCTCCGCCGATGAGGCCGTCGGGCACCTTGAGCGCCTTCGTACCGAGTCCGGGAGCAGTGACCGAGCCCTTGAAGTCGCAGAGGTAGAAGTTGAAGAACGAGCCGTAGGCGGCGGTGCGTCCGACCTTGTTGAGCTTGATCGGCAGCACCTGCAACGCGCGGTCGAGCTCCTGCTTGTTGTCCGCGATGTTCTTGGTCAGGCGGCGCAGCTGCTTGATGTCCTCGACGAACGCCGGGCGGACACCCTTGACGAGGTCGGCGGTCTCGACCGAGAGCCGGGTGATCTGGTCGAAGGAGTCGAGGATGGCGCTCCGGTCGCTCTTGAGACCCGAGACGAGCTTGCGGAAGTTGACGATCAGCGCCGAGAGCTGGGTGTCGCGGTCGGCCAGGTGATCCAGGACGAAGTCGAGGTTGTCGAGCAGCTGGCCGATGACGGCATCCCGGTCGGCCAGCGTGTCGGTGACCGAGGCGGTGCTGGCGAGGAGGCCCTCGAGGGTGCCACCCTCGCCCTGGAAGACCTGGATCACCTCGTAGGAGAGCTTGTTGACGTCGTCGGGGTTCAGGGCGCGGAACAACGGCTTGAACCCGTTGAAGAGCGTGGTGAGGTCGAGGGCCTCCTCGGTGCGCGACGTGGGGATGGTGCCTCCCGCCTCGAGCAGCCCGGGCTCGCCCTCGCCCTGCGTCAGCGAGACGTAGCGCTGCCCGACGAGGTTGCGGTAGCGCAGCGCGGCGTACGTCGACTGCGTCAGCTCGGTGCCGTTCTCGACGGAGAAGGAGACCTCGGCCAGCTTGAGCGGCGCGCGGGTGTCGTCGCGGCGGTCGTCGTTGTCGATCACCTTGATGTCCTTGACGGTGCCGACCTTGACGCCGGCGATCCGGACGTCGTCACCCTTGACGACGCCGGTGGCGTCGGAGAAGACGGCCTTGTAGTCCTGACTGCCCTTGAACCCGATGTTGCCGATCACGATGACGAGCAGGCCGGTCGCCATGATCGTGACCAACATGAAGACGCCCAGCTTGGTGGCGTCGGTCGCGGTCTTCTTGTCGAGGAGCTTCATCGGGTGCTCACCTTCGAGCCGCGCGCCATCGGCGCCAGCAGCAACGGGCCGAGGTCGGGGACCTGCGCCGGGGTGACCCCGAGGCTGGGCGCGATGAGCCGGCGGTAGACGTCGTACTCGCCGGCGGTGCCCTGCGAGCTCCGACCGTCGCGGATGACGTAGCCCGTCGCCGCCCGCTGGGTGCCCTTGCCGGTGGGCTCGTCGACCCCGTCGTCGAAGTCGGGGACCCGCTTGACCGGGTTGGTCTGCGACCAGGGCGGGTTGGGCAGGCTCAGGCAGGCAGGCCCTCGGTTCTCCTTGATCCGGGGCACGTCGGCGGCCGTGTAGCGGCGGGGCTGGCGTGGCAGGGGCTCGAGCACGATGTGCAGCTCGAAGTCGCGGAACGCCTCGGCCTGCAGCTTGCCGGCGTTGACGATGCCCGCGGTCAGGCAGGGGAACTCGGTGGAGTAGCGCGCCAGGACGTTGAGGTAACGGGCGTTGAGATCGCCCAGCCGCACGAGGTTGTCCTCGTTGTCGACCAGGAACGTGCGCGCGGTGTCGGAGAAGTCGGCGACGTCGTTGAACAGCGCCTTGAGCTGGACCGCGCGGTCCTCGAGGGTGCCGGTCGTCGTGACAGTGTTCTCGAGGACCTCACCCACCTCGGGCAGGATCTCGTCGTAGATGTCGGCGGTGTCGGAGGTCAGCCGGAGGTCCTCGACGAGCTCGGGGATGCGCGGGTTGAGGCGCTTGAGATAGGCGTCGAGGGTCTCGAGACTGTCGCCGAGCTGGTCGCCGCGACCCTCCAGCGCGGTCGCGAGGGCGGTCAACGTGGTGTTGATGTCGGCCGGCCGGACGGCCTCGAGCAGGGGGTAGAGGTCGGACAGCACCGCTTCGACCTCGGTCGAGACCTGCGTCTTCTTGATGACGTCGTGATCGGCCAGAGGGGTGGCGGCCCGGTCCTCCGGGATGACCAGCGACACGTACTTCTCGCCGAACAGCGTCTTGGGGACGATCGAGCCGGTGACGTTGCGCGGGATCTGGTCGATCTTGTCGGGGTAGATGCCGAGGGTGACCGTCGCGCCCGAGGACGTCGCGTCGTAGTCGAGGACCTCGCCGACCTGCACGCCGCGGACCTTGATGTCGGCGCGCTTGGGGAGCTGGAGCCCGATCGAGGAGGTCTCGAGGGTGACCTCGTCGTAGTCGGTGAACTGCTTGGTGAAGATCGCGAAGGTGAGGTAGACGCCCCCGACCAGCATCGCCAGGAAGACGATGCCGAGCAGACGGGCGTTGAGCAGGACGCGCTTCACCGGGTCACCCTGCCAATCTGACGGTGGTCGTGGTGCCCCAGATGGCCATCGACAGGAACAGGTCGAGCACGTTGACGGCCACGATGCTGGAGCGGACGGCGCGACCCACGGCCACCCCGACGCCGGCCGGACCGCCGGAGGCCGTGTAGCCGTAGTAGCAGTGGATGAGGATCACGACCACCGCGAAGACGAGGACCTTGCCGAAGGACCACAGGACGTCGCCGGGTGGCAGGAAGACGTTGAAGTAGTGGTCGTAGGCGCCGGAGCTCTGGCCGTAGAACTGGGTGACGACCAGCCGGCTCGCGACGTAGGACGACAGCAGGCCCACCACGTAGAGCGGCACGATCGCGATGAGGCCACCCACGATGCGGGTGGTGACCAGGAACTGCATCGACGGGATGGCCATCACCTCGAGGGCGTCGACCTCCTCGGAGATGCGCATGGCACCGAGCTGGGCGGTGAAGCCGCAGCCCACCGTCGCCGCGAGCGCGATGCCGGAGACGAGCGGGGCGATCTCGCGGGTGTTGAAGTAGGCCGAGACGAACCCGGCGTAGACGGAGGTCCCGAGCTGGTCGAGCGCGGCGTAGCCGGACAGACCGACCTGGGCGCCGGTGAAGAAGGTCATGCCGAGGATGACCCCGACGGTGCCGCCGATCACGGCCAGCGAGCCCGAGCCGAGGGTGACCTCGGCCAGGATCCGCATGATCTCCTTGGGGTAGCGCACGATCGAGCGCGGCGTCGCCGCCAGGGCACGCAGGTAGAACGCGAGCTGACCACCGAGGTCGTCGATCGAGGTGAGCGGCTTCTGGTAGACCGCCTTGAGGTTGGCCACGTCAACCGCCCTTCGGTGGCACGAGCTGGAGGTAGATCGTGCTGAGGACGAAGTTGACGACGAACAGCAGCAGGAACGTGATGACGACGGACTCGTTGACCGCGTCACCCACGCCCTTGGGTCCCCCGCCGGCGTTCATGCCCTTGTAGGAGGCCACGACCGCGGCGATCAGCCCGAAGATCAACGACTTGATGAGCCCGATGTAGAGGTCGGGGAGCTGCGCCAGCGCGGTGAAGCTGGCGATGTAGGCGCCGGGGGTGCCGTCTTGCAGGATGACGTTGAAGACGTAGCCGCCCGCGACACCGACCACGCTGACCAGGCCGTTGAGGAAGAACGCCACCAACATGCAGGCGAGCACCCGGGGCACGACGAGCCGCTGGATGGGGTCGATGCCGAGCACCATCATCGCGTCGAGCTCTTCGCGGATCTTGCGGGCACCGAGATCGGCCGCGATCGCCGACCCGCCGGCGCCCGCGATCAGCAGCGCGGTGGCGATCGGCCCCGCCTGCTGGATCACGGCGAGCACGGACGCCGAGCCGGTGAACGACTGGGCGCCGAACTGCCGGATCAGACCACCGACCTGCAGGGCGATGACCGCGCCGAACGGGATGGCCACGAGCGCGGTCGGCACGATCGTCACCGAGGCGATGAACCAGGCCTGCTGAAGGAACTCCCTCAGCTGGAAGGGGCGGCGGAAGAGCCCACGACCCACGTCGAGACCGAAGGCGAAGAGCTTGCCCGCGGTGCCGACGGGGCGCAGGACGCGCGCCGACGTGATCGATGACATCGGGCGATCAGGTCCCGGGGGTGAGGCCGGCCTCGGCACTCTGGAAGGAGCCCGGCGGGGCCGTGACCCCGTTGTCCCTGCACCAGGCACCCGGCTCGCGCTGGCTGCGGCGCGGGATGCCGTTGGAGGGCTCGAGCTGCATGGGGATCGGCGGCAGCGGCGGCAGCTCCTGGCCGGACTCGGCCGCCAGCTCGTCGGCGTCCTTCTCCTCCGACATGCCGATCGGACCGACCCGCTGGGCGTTGAGGAACTGGCGCACGACCGGCTCCTCGGAGGCCAGCAGCATCTCGCGCGGCCCGAACATCGCCAGGTGCCGGTGGTAGAGCAGCCCGATGTTGTCGGGCACCGTGCGCGCGGTGTTGATGTCGTGGGTGACGATCAGGAAGGTCGCGTCGATCTGCGCGTTGAGGTCGATGATGAGCTGGTTGAGGAACGCCGTACGGACCGGGTCGAGGCCCGAGTCGGGCTCGTCGAACAAGACGATCTCGGGGTCGAGCACCAGCGCACGCGCCAGGCCCGCGCGCTTGCGCATGCCGCCGGAGATCTCGCCGGGCAGCTTGTCCTCGGCTCCCAGGAGGCCGACCAGGTCCATCTTCTCCATGACCACGTCGCGGACCTCGGACTCGGACTTCTTGGTGTGCTCGCGCAAGGGGAAGGCCACGTTGTCGTAGAGGTTCATCGAGCCGAACATGGCGCCGTCCTGGAACAGCACCCCGAACAGCTTGCGGATCTCGTAGAGCTCCTTCTCGGGGCACGACGCGAGGTCGGTCCCCTCGATGATCACCGAGCCGCTGTCGGGCTTGAGCAGACCGATGATCGTCTTGAGCAGCACCGACTTGCCGGTGCCGGAGGGGCCGAGCATGACGCTGATCTCGCCGGCCGGGACCGTGAGCGTCACGTCGCCCCAGATCATCTGCTTGCCGAACGACTTGGTGAGATGGTCGATCTTGATCTCAACGCCCATGGAGTCCTTCTCTCGACCTGGTTCGGCGGTGACGCCGGGGAGCAGACGAGGCCGTCGGGAACCCGCAGCCGAGGCATGTCTCCCATCACACACACTCGCGAGTAACAACGGTCTCGTCGCGGCGAGGTTACGCGGGTTTGTGCGTGACGTCACGTTTCTCCCGGATAGCGATACCCAGCCGTGACACGCGCTCCCACCTGCGACAACGCGCCACAAATGCGCCGAGGCGACCACCCCCCGTGGGGGTGGTCGCCTCGGTCGTGCAGCGAGATCGGACTAGGACGTCGTCCTAGCGTCACCCGCCAGGGGTCACTTGAGGGTGACGGTCGCGCCGGCGCCCTCGAGGGTCTCCTTGGCCTTCTCGGCAGTGGCCTTGTCGGCCTTCTCGAGAACAGCCTTGGGCGCGGCCTCGACCAGCTCCTTGGCCTCCTTGAGACCGAGCGAGGTGAGGGCGCGCACCTCCTTGATGACGTTGATCTTCTTGTCGCCGGCAGCCTCGAGGATGACGTCGAACTCGTCCTGCGCGGCCTCCTCCTCGGCGGGGGCGGCAGCGCCACCGCCCGCGGCGGCGACGGCGACCGGAGCAGCGGCGGTGACGCCGAAGGTCTCCTCGAACTGCTTCACGAACTCGGAGAGCTCGATCAGCGTCATCTCCTTGAAAGCCTCGAGGAGCTCCGTGGTGTTGAGCTTCGCCATGGTGGCGTTCCTTCCATTCGGTGGTACGACGCCAGGCGGCGGCGTACCGGGGTTTCAGGTGGTGTGGTCGGCCTGAGGATCAGGCTTCGGTGGTCTCGGACTCCTCGGCAGCGGCCTCGGGGGCCTCCGCGGCGGGGGCGTCCTCGGTCTGCTCTGCAGCAGCCTCGGTCACCTCCTCGGCGGGGGCCTCGTCAGCAGCAGCCTCGTCGGCCGGGGCCTCCTCGGCGGCGGCGGGCGTGCCCGCACCACCTGCGAGGATCGAGGGGTCCTCCTCGGCCTTGGCCTGCAGCGCACCCGCGAGACGGGCGGCCTGGGCGAGAGGCGCGTTGAGGAGGTAGACGGCCTGCGACAGCGACGCGAGCATGGCGCCCGCGAGCTTGCCCAGGAGCACCTCGCGCGACTCGAGATCGGCCAGCTTGGCGATCTCCTTCGCGTCGAGGATGTTGCCGTCGAGGACTCCACCCTTGATGACAAGGGCGGGGTTGGCCTTGGCAAAGTCACGCAGACCCTTGGCCGCCTCGACCACGTCACCGCTGATGAAGGCGATGGCGGTCGGGCCGGTGAGCAGGTCGTCGAAGCCGCTGATGCCCACCTTGTTGGCGGCGATCTTGGCCAGCGTGTTCTTGACCACGGCGTAGCTGGCGTTCTCACCGAGGGAGCGGCGCAGGTCCTGCAGCTCCTTGACGGTGAGACCGCGGTACTCGGTCAGCACGGCACCGGCGGAATCGTTGAAGGACTCAACGATCTCCGCGACGGCGGCGTTTCGGTCTGCCCGCGCCATGGGTCTCCTTCCGGACGGTGAGACCGTCGCCCGGCCCCTCGGAGATGACGAACGCCCCGAGCGCGGGGCTCAGGGCGTGGACCTCGAACGAGGGCTTCTGCTCCGAATCCTGCGCGGGCCGTCCGCATCGCTGCGGCACCTTCGGTCTGACTGCATGCACAGCCTGACAACCGGCGGTCTCTGGTTTCAGGTCCGAACTGTACGGCGCGCACGAGGATGGGCCAAATCTGTGGCACCGGGAACGGCGACGGCCCGCCCAGCAGAGCTGGACGGGCCGACGTACGTCGAGTGGAGGGAGGCTCAGGCCTCGCCCTCCTCCTCGGACGCGACGTTGCGCGTGCGGTTGGGGTCGACCTGGATGCCGGGGCCCATGGTCGTGGAGACCGTGACCTTCTTGATGTAGCGACCCTTGGAGCTGGCCGGCTTGAGCCGCAGCACCTCCTCGAGCGCCGAGGCGTAGTTCTCGGCCAGGGCGGTCTCGCTGAACGAGGCCTTGCCGATGATGAAGTGCAGGTTGGCGTGCCGGTCGACGCGGAACTCGATCTTGCCGCCCTTGATGTCGGTGACCGCCTTGGCCGGGTCGGGCGTGACGGTGCCGGTCTTGGGGTTGGGCATCAGGCCACGGGGACCGAGCACGCGGCCGAGCCGGCCGACCTTGCCCATCATGTCGGGCGTGGCGACGACGGCGTCGAAGTCGAGCCAGCCGCCGGCCACCTTGTCGATGAGCTCGTCGCCACCGACGATGTCGGCACCGGCCGCGGTGGCGGCCTCGGCCTTGTCACCGTTGGCGAACACCAGGACGCGGGCGGTCTTGCCCGTGCCGTGGGGCAGGTTGACGGTGCCGCGCACCATCTGGTCGGCCTTGCGGGGGTCGACGCCGAGACGCATCACGACGTCGAGGGTCTCGTCGAACTTCTTCTTGCTGGCGGTCTTCGCGATCTTGATCGCGGTCAGCGGGGCGTAGAGCTCGTCCTTGTCGAACGTCTCTTCGGCCGCGCGGTAGGTCTTGCTGCGCTGCATCGGAATCTCTTCTCGGTTGTGGGATGCGCGATCGCTCTCGCGCGGTGTGGTCGGAGTGGGCCCGAGAGGGCCCTGCCACGGGGTGTTACTCGGTCGTGATGCCCATCGAGCGGGCGGTGCCCTCGACCGTCTTCATGGCGGCCTCGATGCTGTTGGCGTTGAGGTCGGGGAGCTTGGTGGTCGCGATCTCGCGCACCTGGTCCTTGGTCAGCTTGCCGACCTTCTCCTTGTGCGGGACGCCCGAGCCCTTCGACAGACCAGCAGCCTTCTTGATCAGCTCGGCAGCCGGCGGGGTCTTGGTGATGAACGTGAACGTCCGGTCCTCGTAGATGGTGATCTCGACGGGGATGACGTTGCCGCGCATGGACTCCGTCTGGGCGTTGTAGGCCTTGCAGAACTCCATGATGTTGACGCCGTGGGGACCCAGGGCGGTACCGACCGGCGGGGCCGGGGTCGCGGCGCCGGCCTGGAGCTGCACCTTGACCAGTGCGGCGATCTTCTTCTTGGGAGGCATGGTTCTCTTCCTTCTCGTGTGGTCATGACGAGGGCGCGGGGCCCCCTGCCACGGGTGTTTCGACTGTCTAGTGTGGTACGCCGTACCGCCAGGACGAAATCGCGCTGACGGGACGGTACGGCCCGCTCGTCACAGCGGGCCCGCCCGACTCAGACGCGCTGAATCTGGTTGAAGCTGAGCTCGACGGGGGTCTCGCGACCGAAGATCTCGACCAGCGCCTTGACCCGCTGGGCCTCGGCGTTGATCTCGGTGATCGTGGCGTGCAGCGTCGCGAACGGGCCGTCGACGACCATGACCGAGTCGGAGATCGAGAAGTCCGCGACCTCGATGGGCTTCTTGGCCGTGGTGGCCGAGCCCGGGACGGTGGTGCCGGCCGCAGCGGCGGCGACCTCGGCGGCCGCCTGGACGGCGGGGGCCAGCATGTTCTCGACCTCGTCCATCAGCAGCGGGACGGGCTGGTGGCTGTTGCCGACGAACCCGGTCACCGACGGCGTGTGACGCACGGTCGACCAGGACTCGTCGGTGAGGTCCATGCGGACCAGCACGTAGCCGGGGTGCGAGGGGCGCTTGCGGGTGCGGCGCTGGCCGTTCTTGATCTCGACGATGTCGGCCATGGGAACCACGATCTCGTGGATGTAGTCCTCCATGTTGAGCGAGACGATGCGGTTCTCGAGGTTGGACTTCACCCGGTTCTCCATGCCGGAGTAGGTGTGGACCACGAACCAGTCGCCGGGCTTGGCCCACAGCTCACGGCGGAACGCCTCGAGCGGGTCCTCGTCGACGACCTCGGCCTCCTCGTCGAGCACGACCTCGCCCTCGGCGGCCTCGAGCGTGTCGACGGTCTCGTCGACGGCCTCCGCAGCGGCGTCGTCGGCCACCTCGCCCTCGGCCTCGATCAGGTCGGCGACCGGCTCGGAGTCGTCGAGCAGGTCGTCGAGCGCCGCGACGTCGTCGTCACTGTCGACGTCGACCGGGGCGGTGCCCTCGGCAGCGCCGTCGGTGGCCTCGGCCACGTCGTCGTCGAACGAGGCGTCCTCGAGGGGGAGGTCGGCGTCGTCGTCGACGGCGAGGTCGTCCGGCGTCGGGTCGACCTGCTCACCCGGCTCCACGGTCTCGGGGGTCAGGTCGGCGGCCTCGGGGGTCACGAGCTCGGTCTCGCCATCGGCGGCCGGCTCGTCGTACTGCTCGGACACGTGTTGCTCCATCAGTTGCTGTGGGATGTGGCGGCGGGGCGCGGTCGGACCGCGCGGGCGGTCAGACGCCGTCGCTGCCGTCGAAGATCGCGAAGGCGAGCTTGCCGAAGCCCAGGTCGAGGGCCGAGACGAGCGCCATCATCGCGAGCACGAAGACCATCACCACGATGAAGTAGGTGACCAGCTGGTCCTGCGTGGGCCAGACGACCTTGCGGAGCTCGGCGACCACCTGGCGGTAGAACGTCGGGATGCTGGTGCGCTTGCGAGGCTCACCGGACCTGTCGTCCCGGGAACCGCGGACCGCGCTGCTGTCCGACACGCCACTCACCTCTCGCCGTACGTCGTTGATGCTCTGGTTGCTGCTGTGTTGCCGTGTTGCAGGGCACGAGGGACTTGAACCCCCAACCTTCGGTTTTGGAGACCGATGCTCTGCCAGTTGAGCTAGTGCCCTTCGCCGGACTCCTCGCGCTGCGCCCGCCCGGCTACGGGCACGGCAAAGCATCGGAGAGATCCGCCAGTCGGGGAGTCTACGACTCGATGGTGAGCCGCGTCCAAACGTCTCCCCGAAAGCCCCGCACCCGGGGGTGCCGGCCACTGCGGGGGCGCCCGGTCCGGCGCCCGGTCCACCGCACCGAGATCGGCCTCGAGGGTCGATCGGCGCCACCCTACGATGGCCCCATGACTTCGAGCCCCCGCGACAGACGAGTCTCCGCCCGCATCGGCGCCATCGCCGAGTCGGCCACGCTGAAGGTCGACGCCAAGGCGAAGGCCCTCAAGGCCGAGGGCCGCCCGGTGATCGGCTTCGGTGCTGGTGAGCCCGACTTCCCCACGCCCGACTACATCGTCGAGGCCGCCGTCGACGCCTGCCGCGAGCCCAGGAACCACCGCTACACGCCGGCCGGCGGGCTGCCGGAGCTCAAGAAGGCCATCGCCGACAAGACCAGGCGCGACAGCGGTCTCGAGATCGAGCCGGCCCAGGTGCTGGTCACCAACGGCGGCAAGCAGGCCATCTACGCCGCCTTCGCGGCGATGCTCGACCCGGGCGACGAGGTGATCGTGCCGGCGCCGTACTGGACGACCTACCCCGAGGCGATCCAGCTGGCCGGCGGCGTCGCGGTCGAGGTGCTGGCCGACGAGACCCAGGACTACAAGGTCACCGTCGAGCAGCTCGAGGCCGCCCGCACCGAGCGGACCAAGGTGCTGCTGTTCGTCTCGCCGTCCAACCCGACCGGCGCGGTCTACACCGCCGAGGAGATCCGCGCGATCGGCCGGTGGGTCGAGGACCACGAGCTGTGGGTGCTGACCGACGAGATCTACGAGCACCTCGTCTACGACGGCATCGACACCGGGTCGATGCCCGTGCTGTGCCCGTTCCTGGTCGACAACTGCGTCATCGTCAACGGGGTCGCCAAGACCTACGCGATGACCGGCTGGCGGGTCGGCTGGATGATCGGCCCGAAGGACCTGGTCAAGGCCGCCACCAACCTGCAGAGCCACGCGACGTCCAACGTCTCCAACGTCGCCCAGCGTGCCGCGATCGCCGCCCTCGAGGGCGACCTGACGGCCGTCGCGGAGATGAAGGTCGCCTTCGACCGGCGCCGCAAGACCATCGTCGCGATGCTCAACGAGATCGAGGGCGTCGTGTGCCCCATGCCGGGTGGGGCGTTCTACGCCTACCCGTCGGTCAAGGGCCTGCTCGGCAAGGACCACGACGGCACGGTCGTCGAGACGTCGGCCGACCTGGCCGACTACATCCTCGACAAGAGCGAGGTCGCGGTGGTGCCCGGCGAGGCGTTCGGCTCCCCCGGCTACCTGCGACTGTCCTACGCACTCGGCGACGACGACATCGTGGAAGGCATCACGCGGTTGCAGAAGCTGTTTGCGTGAGTTATCCGGACACGGGTGCCGGGGCGCCGTCCCCGACGACCGTCCGTGACGTGCGGGCACTGCCGAAGGCGCACCTGCACCTGCACTTCACCGGGTCGATGCGGCACGGCACGCTGCTCGAGCTCGCCGAGCGCGACGGCATCGCCCTGCCCGACTCGCTGGTCTCGGAGTGGCCGCCGCAGCTGAGCGCGGCCGACGAGAAGGGCTGGTTCCGCTTCCAGCGCCTCTACGACGTCGCGCGCTCCGTGCTGCGCACCGAGGCCGACGTACGCCGACTGGTGCTGGAGACGGCCGAGGACGACGTGCGCGACGGCGGGCGGTGGCTCGAGATCCAGGTCGACCCCAGCGGGTACGCCGCCCGGTTCGGCGGCATCACCGCCTTCACCGACCTGGTGCTCGACGCCGTGCGCGACGCGAGCGAGCGCACGGGTCTCGGCATCGGGGTCGTCGTGGCGGCCAACCGCACCCGACACCCGCTCGACGCACGCACCCTGGCCCGGCTCGCGGGGCAGTACGCCGGCCGCGGTGTCGTCGGGTTCGGGCTGTCCAACGACGAGCGCCGCGGCCGCACCGCCGACTTCGCGGGCGCGTTCGCGATCGCGGAGCGCGCCGGGCTCGCGCTGGTGCCGCACGGCGGCGAGCTGCGCGGACCCGACCACGTCCGTACCTGCCTCGACACCCTGCACGCCGACCGCCTCGGTCACGGGGTCCGCTGCGCCGAGGACCCCGACCTGCTGGCCCGCATCGTCGATGCCGGGGTGGCGCTCGAGGTCTGTCCCGTCTCCAACGTCGCGCTCGGTGTCTACTCCGACCTCACCTCGGTGCCGCTGCCGACGCTGCTGGAGGCCGGGGCCACCGTCGCGCTCGGCGCCGACGACCCGTTGCTGTTCGGCTCGCAGCTCGCGGCGCAGTACGCCACGATGCGCGCGGCGCACGAGCTCGACGACGCGACCCTGGCCGAGCTGGCCCGGATGTCGCTGCGGGCCTCGCGAGCCCCCGACGAGCTGCGCGTCGCGGCGCTCGCCGCGGTCGACGACTGGCTGGAGCACGGTCCCGGCTCCCGGTGACATGATCCGGGCGTGACGCAGCAGCCCGGGACCCCGGACGAGACGCCTGACTCCCTCGCCGAGCCGGCCTCCCCCTCGGGCGAGCAGGCCCCGGCGTACGGCGAGGCCTCGAGTCCCTACGTCTCGCCGCCCGCGGCCCCGGCGGGCTACACGCCGTACGCACCGACCGCGCAGGGCCACCCGTTCGCCCAGCCGCACGCCGGCGCCATCGCCGCCCTGGTGCTCGGGATCGTCAGCGTGGTGTCCTCGCTGCTGATCCAGGTGACCTGCTTCTCGATCGTCGGGTCGCTGACCGGACCGTTCGCCATCGCTCTCGGGGCCCGGGCCCGCAAGGAGATCGAGCAGGATCCCGGGCGCTACACCAACCCGGGCATCGCGACGGCGGCGTTCGTGACCGGACTGATCGGCTCGGCGATCGCGCTCGCGGTGGTCGGGGTCGGGATCGTGCTGCTCGGCCTCTTCATCAGCGTGGCCGGCCCCTGAGGGCTAGAGCTCGCAGCCGACGAGCACCGGCTCGTTGACCAGCGTCACGCCGTACGCCGAGCGCACGCCGTCACGCACGGCGCGGGCCAGCGCCAGCAGGTCGTCGGTGGTCGCGTCTCCGCGGTTGGTGAGGGCCAGCGTGTGCTTGCTCGAGAGCCGGGCGGCGGCGTCGGGGTGCACGGCGTAGCCCTTGGTGAACCCGGCGTGCTCGATGAGCCAGGCGGCGCTGGTCTTGACGAGCCCGTCGTCGGCGGGCCAGGTCGGCGCGCCGTCGGGCACGTCGGCGACCGGCAGGACCGGGTTGGTGAAGAACGAGCCGGCGCTCCAGGTGTCGTGGTCGGCGGGGTCGAGGACCATGCCCTTGCCCCGGCGCAGGCCGAGCACCGCCTCGCGCACCTGCGCCAGCGGTGCGCGCGCGCCGGGCTCGACGCCGAGGGTGCGGGCCAGCTCGGCGTAGCCGACCGGGGCGCTCAGCGTGCCGACCGCGAGCTGGAAGGTGACGTCGAGGACGACGTGGCGGCCGGGGTCGGCCTTGAACCGCGAGTGGCGGTAGCCGAAGTCGCAGTCGGGTCCGGCGAAGGTGCGCACGCCCTGCAGCCGGCGGTCCCAGACCCGGACCCGAGCGACGGTCTGGGAGACCTCCTGGCCGTAGGCGCCGACGTTCTGCACCGGGGTGGCGCCCACGGAGCCGGGGATGCCGGACAGCGCCTCGACCCCGACCCAGCCGTGGGCGACGGCGTGGGCGACCAGGACGTCCCACGACTCGCCGGCGGCGACGGTGACCAGCACTCCCCCGCAGGTCGGGTCGTCGGAGTCGTGGTCGGCGAGGATGCCGCGGGTCGCGACCTCGACGACGGTGCCGTCGAACCCGGCGTCGGCGACGACGAGGTTGCTGCCGCCGCCCAGCACCAGCACCGGCTCGCCCGCGGCGTCGGCGGCCGACACGGCCTCGACGAGCTCGGCCTCGGTGGTGGCGGTGACCCAGCGTCGTGCGGGACCCCCGAGGCGCAGGGTGGTGTGGTGGCGCAGGTCGGTCACGCGGCGGCGCCCCGCAGGGTCACCTTGCAGCCGCGCAGGACGTCGACGCCCTCGCAGGTGACGGCCAGCACGATCGTGTCGTCGTCCTTGCGGGTGCCGGAGACGACGACGTCGACGCCCTCGACCGGCACGACGACCGGCTTGGCGAACTTGGCCCCGATGGTGGCGATGCGACCGCGCTCGCCGAGGTGCTCGTCGACGTAGCGCGCGGCCAGCGCGAGGGTGAGCATGCCGTGGGCGATCACCCCCGGCAGCCCGACCGCGAGGGCGATCTCCTGGTCCTGGTGGATCGGGTTGTGGTCGCCGCTGGCGGCGGCGTACGCGACGAGGTCGTCGCGGGTCAGCCGGTAGCTGACCGGCTCGAGCTGCGTGCCCATCAGGCGCCACCCTCGGGGCCGCGGTGGACCAGGGTGGCGGTGCCGGTCGCCACCAGGGCGCCGTCGGCGTCGGTGACCTCGCTGGTGGTGCCGATGATGTCGTTGCCGCCGATCGAGCGGACGCTCGCGACCCTCAGCGTGACGCTGAGCACGTCACCAGGCACGACCGGCCGCTCGTGCCGGAACTCCTGGGCGCCGTGGACGATGCGCGACAGGTCGAGCGCCTCGGCCTCGAGGAACGTCGACATGGCGGTGAACGCCGCGACGATCGGGAAGGTGGCCGGCGCCGGCCCTCCGTCGTACGACGCCCCGGTGGCCTCCACGAACGCCCGCACGGCGTCGGCGGTGACCTCGTGGGGCGGGGCCGGCGGGTAGGCGCGGCCCACGATGTCGGGGTCGTCGAGCGGCATGTCGTCGAACCTATCGGCAACCGGGCACGGCTCCGAAAAGCGAGCGACCCGCCGCCCTCGAGGGGCAGCGGGTCGGACGACGGTGCGTGAGCGGTGCTCGACCGGTGGGTCGAGGGATCAGCGCGTCTCGCGGTGCGCCTGGTGCTGGCGGCAGCGCGGGCAGAACTTGGCCAGCTCGAGCCGGTCGGGGTCGTTGCGGCGGTTCTTCTTGGTGATGTAGTTGCGCTCCTTGCACACGGTGCAGGCGAGCGTGATCTTGGGGCGGACGTCTGAGGACTTGCTGGCCACGGTGGTTCCTCTGCCGAACTGGTGTGATGGATGGACCTGGAAATCGTGCTGGTAGCGGGAGCGGGACTCGAACCCGCGACACCACGATTATGAGTCGTGTGCTCTAACCACCTGAGCTACCCCGCCGTGGTGCGAGTGGTGAGAGCCCCTTTACGGAATCGAACCGTAGACCTTCTCCTTACCATGGAGACGCTCTGCCGACTGAGCTAAAGGGGCAACGACGGAGAACGATACACACGGGTCGGAGGGTTCGTGAAATCGGTTCGCCACACCGCGCAGGGACGGCCTCCGGCGAGGTCTGCGAGGCGCCTCCGGAGGCGTCGTCACCGGCCCAGGACCGGGAACGGACGGGCCTCCTCGAGCTCGTAGGCGAGCTCGAGCAGCACGGCCTCGTGACCCGCCGCGGCCCCGAACATCATGCCCACCGGGAGGCCCTCGGCCGAGGTCGCCAACGGCAGCGAGATGGCCGGATCACCCGTGGCGTTCTGCAGCGGCGTGAAGGAGACCCACTCGACCAGGCGCTCGATCACCGTCTCGTAGGACTGGGTGGGGTCGAGGTGGCCCAGGCGGGGCGTGACCGCGCCGAGCGTGGGCGTCAGGGTGACGTCGTACGACGCGTGGTGCTGCGCCAGCAGGGCCGTGGAGCGCCGCAGCCGTCGGATCGCCCCGGGCAGCCGGTGCAGGCGATGCGCGGCGTGGCGCGCGAGACCGTGGGTGAGGTGGTCGAGGCGGGAGGGGTCCCACGAGCGTCCGTGCTGACGGCGTCCGGTGCGGACCAGGACCAGGGCCAGCGACGACCAGTAGAGCAGGAAGTCGTCACGGAACCCGGGCGGCACCGGCGCCGCGACCTCCTCGACGTGGTGGCCGAGGTCCTCGAGAAGCGCGGCCGTCTCGAGGGTCAGGGCACTCACCTCGGGGGTCGCGCCGACGCCCGCGCCCGTGGTGTTGACCGCGATCCGCAAGCGCTTGCGGCCCGGGCGCGTGATGTCGCCGACGGGGCGCAGCGACAGGGCGCGGTAGACGTGCTCGGCCTCGCGGAAGAACGCCGCGGTGTCCCTGACCGAGCGGGTGATCACGCCGTCGGAGACGATCCGCACCGGCATCTCGCGCAGGGTCTTGTCCTGCGCCAGCCGCCCCCGGGTCGGCTTGAGGCCGACGAGGCCGTTGACGGCGGCCGGGATCCGGATCGACCCGCCGCCGTCGTTGGCGTGGGCGATGGTCAGCGCGCCCGACGCGACGAGCGCCGCCGACCCGGCCGAGGACGCGCCGGCGGGGTGGTCGAGCGACCACGGCGAGCGGACCGGTCCCAGGCGCGGGTGCTCCGCGGTGGCCGAGAAGCCGAACTCGGACAGCTGGCTCTTGCCGAGCGGCACCAACCCCGTCGCGAGGTACATCCGGGCGAAGTCGCCGTCGGCACGCTCGACCCGCGGGACCCAGGCGTCGGTGCCTTCCCGGGTCGGCATCCCCGCCACCGCGCAGTTGTCCTTCACGACCGTGGGCACGCCGGCGAAGAACCCGCCGCGCGGGTCCCGGGACTCGACCAGGGCACGGTCGTAGGCCGTGTAGGCCATCGCCCCGAGGTCGTCGGCGACGGACCGCACCCGGGCGACGCCGGCCTCCACCACCTCGCGGACCCCGACCTCACCACCTTGGATCGCCGCCACGAGCCCCACCGTGTCGAGGGTGCCGAGGGCGTCGTCGGTGACCGCGCTGACGCGGCGTGGCTCGCTCATGCACCGACGCTAGTACGTGTGGCGACGAGGCCGGCGGTGGGCTGGGCTCGGCTCAGGTGGCGCGCCCGTTGCGCTATTCCGGGTCGGCGATCGCCGAGCCGGTGCCGGTGACCCGGGCACTCGAGGCCACGCCCGGGAAGGTCAGCGGGAACTCGGCCTCGGCGGTGACCCGGACCTCGATGCGGGAGCCGAGGACCGTCACGGTGAAGGTCAGGCCGGGGTGGTCGCGGTAGGCGCCGACGTCGCGGAGGTAGGCCGCGACCGCCGCGCGCGCCGTCGACTCGGTGAGCCGCAACGGCTCCTCGCTCAGGCCGCCGTCGTAGACCTCGGCCCCCTCCGCACCGAGGTCGGCGCCCTGCAGCGCGGCACCCTCGGCCAGGGTGGCGAGGTCCTGGCGGCGCAGGAAGGCGGCGCTGGCATCGACCACGACCGCGATCACCATCAGCAGCACGATCGCGAACCCGATGATCAGCGGGGTGACCGACCCGCGCTCGTCGCGGCTCCTGGGCTCACGGCGCGACCGCGGCACCGGTGATCTCCTGGTACTGCCCGATCGGCACGGTGTGGGTGGCATCCAGCGCGAACGACGGCCGACTGCCACCCAGCATGTCGGGCAGCAGCGGCAGCGTGACGTCGGCATCGATGCGCACGGTGATCATCGAGGTACCGCTGTGGCAGTCGGCGTACGGCGCACAGGTGACCTGGACGGTCACGCTGGTCCCCTCCAGGCCCTGGTCGTCGAAGGCCTGGCGAGCAGCGGCCCTGGCAGCCGTCGTACCCGAGGCGTCGTCGGGCGCGAGCGCATAGGCCCGCGCCGCCGACCGGGCCGCGGTCGTGGTGGCGAACGCCCCGCGCTGGACCTCGAAGACCGACAGCACGACGTAGACCAGCGGTACCAGCAGCAGGATCCCGAGCCAGACCGTCTCGACGATCGCGGAACCCCGCTCGTCGCGGGTGCGGGCGGTCACGGCTGCTCCTGCACGGCATGGCCCGCGACCTCGACCTCCACCGCCGGGCCGCCGAGCCCGAGCGCGGGGACCTTGGCTCGCACGACGACCTCGATGGTGGGCACCCCGCCGATCACCACCCGGCGTACGACGACGTCCTCGGCGAACTTCCCCGACACCGCACCCTCGACCTGCTCACGGGTGCGCGCCTCGCCGTCGGCCTCGCCGCGCCCCTGCGCCGCGGCGTAGCGCGCCCCCTCGGCCGCCGCCGAGGCCAGGGTGTTGCGCACGTGGAGCACCAGGCCCAGCTGGAAGATGCCCAGCACCAGCGGCAGCAGCACAACCAGCACCAGCACGAAGTCGACGACCGCCGCGCCACGCTCGTCGCCACGCAAGCGGGTGCGGCGGCGCGGTCCGCCCACTACTGCACCTTGGACAGAGCATTGCTCAGCATCGAGGACAGCTGCTCTTTGGCGGCCACCCCCAACACCGCCACGATGCCGGCGCTCATCACCGTGATGAGCACCCACCCGGGCACGTCGCCGCGCTCCTTGGGGCGATCGGGCACGACTAGCACCAGGTAGAGGCGGACGAGCAGATCGTTGACGTTCCCCATGGTGGTTCCTTCCGAGAGTGGGGGTGGTGGTGGGTCACACGGTCAGGGACAGCCCGACGTAGCCGGGCCAGAATGCGAACGCCTACTGCCAACTAAGGGCATCATCGACGGGCACAGCGGTGCCCGCGTGCCCCGGTGGCGGGGTTCGATTCGTTCAGTTGTGGCGCACCGCCTGCAGACTCGTGCCAACGTTTGCAAGAAAGTCGCTCAAGCACGTCGGTTCGCGCCCAGCGGCTCTTGCGGTCAGATCTGGAGCCACCGCCGCCCGACCACAGACTGCCCAAGCAGCCAGTTTCCGTACGCCGAACGCAACCCACCGTCACAATGGACAAACCCCTAGACCAAGCGGGAACACAGACGTGCTTCTCAGACCGTCTCTGCACCGCCAACAAGAGACCGAGGAACGACGTATATGAGTACCGGCCTTGCACTGGGAACGATGGTTGCCAAGTGGATCTTTGGAGCATGGCTCAAGGACACGGTGTTCGCGGACCCTGCCGCCGATCTTCTTGACCTCGTTCGAGACTCGGTGCTTGACGGAGCGGAGGGCCGGCGAACAAGTCGGCAGTTCGAAGAGGTAGCCGAAATCGTCGCCGAGCGCCTCGAACCGTTCATCGAACAAGAATTCCGAGGGGCCGATCAAGGCGAACGTGCCGCAGCCGCACAGGCGGTCGTGACGACGCTGGAACGAAGCTTCGTCAATCATCGCTTGGACGTCGTAGAGCTGGACCTCGACGCCACAACGCTTGAGTCCGGATTGCGCAGGTGGCACCCTACGGCCGCGGCCGACGAACGTTTGGGTAGCGCCGGAACAGCCCTGTACGACCTTCTTCTGACTGAATGCTGCCATTACATCGTCGCCATAACTTCCCAATTACCGGAGTTTGCGTCTCTCGCTGCACGTCAACTGTTGACACGGTCCACCCGCCTCATTGATTTGACCACCGAGGTGCTAGAACGTTTGCCGCGAACGATGCCTGAATCGTGGGGCGGCGGTTCCGCAGATGACGTGTTTTCTAGCAAGTACCTGAAAGATGTAGTGCAAAAGCACGATCACCTCCAACTGTTTGGCGTTAAAGACCAAAGCATCCGAAGTTCGTATTCGTTGTCTGTGGCATACATATCTCTTACCGCGACCGCCCCAACAACTAATGCCAAAGGCATCGGACGGGACACCTTCCGAAGCCGAACTCCCGAGCAGCCCGATGACGACGCAACTATGAAGCCGCCAGGGGACGTCGCAAACGACACCCTCCGCGTCGAGGCCGCGTTAAATGGACAGTCCAAGATCGTTCTTGGCGGAACGGCAGGGTCAGGCAAGACCACGCTTCTACAGTGGGTCGCCGTAACTGCTAGTCAGGCGGGCTTTTCCGGTGAACTTGCTTCGTGGAACGGATCGATTCCATTTCTATTGCCGTTGCGGCGCTATGCAAATGGTGACTTGCCAGCTCCTGAGGAATTCTTGGGTGTACATCACAAGTCGCTAGCTGGCGTGATGCCATCCGGATGGGTTCACCGAGTACTAGCTGCAGGTCATGCCGTCGTCCTAATTGATGGACTAGATGAGTTGCCCGAAACACAACGGGAAGACGCGAAGCAGTGGTTGCTCGACCTCATTGGCAACTTTCCGCAGGCAAGATTTATTGTCACCGCTCGTCCACTTGCAATCTCAGGCGGATGGGAGGACATCGACGACTTTGGCTACACGGAGCTATTGCCAATGCAACGTTCGGACGTCCGAGCCTTTGTCACCCATTGGCACGAAGCCACCGCACAGGGAGCGAAAGACGATGACGAGCGCTTAGCAATCGCGGCAGCTCGAGAACAACTGCTGCAATCGCTGGGCGAGGCTGACGCCATCAGGATGCTGTGCACCTCCCCACTTTTGTGTGCGCTGGTCTGCGCCATGCACCGCCAGAACGTCGGAAAACTCCCGCAAAACCGAATGGAACTTTATGAAACTGCTCTGCTGATGCTCGTCTCCAAACGAGACGAAGAACGCCGCATCGACTCGTCGATTGGCGAAGGTCTTACCTATCAGGAGAAGCGGGCCCTCCTTGCCGACTTTGCCCTCTGGCTGCACGAAAGTGGTCTCGCCGACGCGGAGGAAGCATTACTCGGCACCCGAGTTCGACGAAAGATCACCTCACTGCCACATAGCAGTTCGCGCAACCCACGGGACATCACAACCAACTTGCTTACCCGTTCGGAAGTGCTCCGCACTCCTGTTGAAGGTCGGGTTGATTTCGTTCATCGAACGTTCTTGGAATACCTTGCTGCTTTTCAGCTGATCGAAGACGACGCCATTGATAAAGTCATCAACCAGGCTCACATGGGCGACTGGCGCGAGGTAGTCATCATGTGCGCTGGCCACGCCAGCGCAGCCCGTCGATATGAACTCCTAGAGGGCTTGATCAGGCGGGGACAAAACGAGATTGAGCACCGTCACTCTCTGTACCTTTTGGCCGTGGCCTGCCTTGAAACGTCGCCGGTCCTTAAACCGGAACTTCAAGAAGCTATCAACGAGTGCCTGGATAAGGTTGTACCTCCCCTAAACATGACCGACGCGACTGCGGTCGCGTCCGCAGGCGCACTCGCAGTCCCGCGACTCGCGCGTTCCAGGCAGATGTTGGCGACGACTGCGGCGGCGTGTGTTCGCGCTCTGAGCTTGATTGGGTCTGAGGAGGCCCTCCAGCAACTCAAGACTTACTCATCCGACAATCGGGTCACGGTAGCTCGGCAGCTGATTAGAGCTTGGGGACAGTTCGACCCAGAGAAATATGCCCGCGAAGTGCTGGCGTCCAGCCCTCTCGACTATGGCGCAATCACCGTCAGCTCGACCGAAGCACTCGATAACGTCCATTACCTCCAAAAAGCAAGGCAAATCCGAGTCGACCTGCCGGGAGGCGTGGGCGACCTGTCAAAGATCGCTAGTTCGGATCGAGTCAGCTACCTAAACTTCTGCCGAGCACGTTCTCTGCGCGACTTCCGAGAGTTGCACAAATTTCCGCGACTCCTGGTGTGTTACGTGGAAGACACGAACACTCTGGAAAGCACTGACGGAATCTCGGCATGTACTGACCTGCAGCTCGCTTGGCTCGACCACAACCCCAACCTTGTCGACATCTCTGATTTATCCACGCTGCACCATCTGAAATCGGTTCACTTGAGGGGGACTGGCGTCACTCACCTGAACGATCTCAGCGGAATGTCATTAACTGAACTCCGCATCGGGGGGCGGTCTCTTCAGAACTTGCCCGACGACATAGCTGCCAACCAATTGTCAATATCCCACGCGCCGCGTATCCAGGACTTTAGTTCGATCGGTTCATCTACTGCTCTTCAAACTCTGGGCATTTACGTTGGTGCTGACGCGGCTTCCGTCGAGGTTCATGTGCCACCCAGCGTCACTGAACTCACCCTCTCGGGGCCCGCAGACCGGTTTCAGGTAGTGAGTGGCGGAGTCGGCGTCGTGAGCATCGACTTACCTGCTGAGACGATGAACCGAATTGGGCCTATGCCTCAACTGGTTGAGATCGAGTTTCCAATGCTTTCGACTACAGATCTTTCGAGCGTCCTCGATATCGACCGATTCGATTCGGACGAGTTTCCTTCACTGGAACGCATCGAGTTCTGGGGAAGGGCGACGGAGGAACTGAAGATACCTGGATTCACACTCTCCATGACTACCGGCCGACCGGTCCATCGCTCGATTTACGTCCGGGATTAACGATTGATTTCTGGACTGAGCAGAGTCAACAACTCAGTCCTTACGAATTGCGTTCGCAGTTCGAATGCTTCAAGAACCCTGTCAGGTAATGGCCTCCATCAAGCGTTAACTGCACCGGGGGGCACGCCATAGCTGGCTGCCAAAGGGCCCGTCAGCATCGCGCGGCGAGTCTTGGCTAAGGGACGTTGCGACGGGTCAACCTCCGGTTTGAGGCGACGCACTGTTGGTCGAGCGACGATGCTGGGGCGTCATCAAGAGATGACCGTCAGTCCCCGGCGCCGCAATCAGCCCGGACGGCGGGACGCGTGCGAACGAACTTTTCAGACGTCAATTTGGGCGGATTCGATCCAAAGACGCCTAGTGTTAGCCCATGGCTGATGCCGGTAGACCAACGCCTCAAGGCTGGGTCCGCATGCAAGTGCCCCAGTGGGCTTGGGGACGAAACCCAATGGGTCTGTTCGATGCCGCGCACCTCATCACACGGCAACAGTCAGACGGGACAGTGCTTGTCCGGGCCAAGGAAAGCTATAGCCGGTCGCGCCCCGATCTATTAACACTGGTGCGTGCGCTCGGTCCTACGGCTCCACGTGGCGCCGCATCGTCGCTCTCGACGATGTCGGTGGATTCAATCGACGCTGATGTCCTCGACCGGTCTCAGGTTGCGCGCGACGAAGAACTCCGGCGGATAGACGCAGAAGGAGGAAGCCTGGCGTCGTTTGCTGCCTTTCATCAACTGGCGTCCATGGGAACTACGATGAGCCACTTCCCAGCTCAGGCGGAAGCCACGTGGCAACAGATCCGTGAGATGCCTGCGGCGGAAGACGGCGAAACTCCGTTCCCGCACGCCGGGGTTTACGCAATTCGCCGGGATGATGCACTGTTGCACCGAATCAAGATCGTCTCAGTCATGTTGCGCATACAGCATGATCCGCAACTCGCCGCTGGTGACCTTTCCGGTGTGCTTGGCCAGCACACCGACTCGGCCCGTGGGGCATTTGCTAGCGCCGCCGGACTCCATTCTGGCTATTACATGCTTGACGCCTACATCGGGCCGCTGCTTGGCGCTCTGAGCCCAGGAGTTTGGGGTTTCGCTGCCCACCGGGGGCGTGGACCGATCATCTATTCCTTCGGCCGCCCCGTTTCCGGCACCACTCCAACGGCTCCGGATTTGCTGCGGACGATCAGCACACCTGGCGCCCACTCGGCGACCGAGTTCTCTGACCTTCCTGCGAGCGCGGTTCCCTCCGCACTCAGTTGGTGGAGTTCCCGCCTAAATGAGCTCTTCTCAGTAGTCTCCGATCCTGCGGTCTTCGCCGACAATGCAGGCGATCACCAGGCTGCGGCGCAGCTTGAAGCAATCCTCTCCGTGGAACAGCTCTTTCGCCGAGTCACGTCGATACAAGTCAACTACCACGATCTCAACGCTCGACAGGTTCTGTTGTTCTCAGTCCTAGACACGGTCGAAAAGCTCGCTGGCCGCAGCATCGAAACTAACTGCAGTTCTGTTTTCGCTAGGAAGCGACTGCAGTCTCTCGAAGACAGAATCCCCGACGAGGCTAAGCCGATTCTCCTGCCCCGTGCGCGGCGCGCCGTCGAGGCGCTAGAAGAATTGCAACGCGGTTTCTTCATACTAGAACCAGATGGTCGCGTACTGGTGGAACCCTCCACTGGAAGAGCCGAGACTCCGTCAGCTGCGGCCGCTCAATACTTGAAAATGCTGCGAAATGCCACACACGGTCACGGGCCTACTCGGGGTTCCATCGAGTTGAGCCGGACTCTCCTCGCTCGTCACGACGGGTTAGTCCCGCATGACGTCGCGCTGCTGGCTTGGCTCTATATGCTCGACCTCCTCGCCCAACCGGATGTCCTACGGCGGCGACTTTCCGCGGACGCAAGTCGTCCTCCTCGGGGAATTTGAATGACTGGTCTTACGAATACTTAGTCTGCCGGGGTCCTGCGTCAGACGCGGCGTTTGGAGGCTTGATCGAAGAGCCGCAGGGAAGGGGGTGCGGGAAAGTCCTACTTTCATGCTCCGGATTGGTTTGTCGAGATGAATCCAGTCGGCAACGCCCGGCGACACCTTGGGGTGGGGGTACCACCCCTGCGGGCGTCTGTACGGGATCGGAGGTAGACAGCCGCTCGGATTGCGCCACGGTTATAGGTCGCGTTTTCCGCCGCTGGCCATCTGTGGACAAGTATCAGCGGCACAGCGCACCACCGGCAGGTCGCTGCGTGAATTTTGGGCGCCGGTCGTACCGGGAGATCAGCCCGCCGCCATAACGAGGGAGCACCTCGGCAAGAGTGTCGAGGACCTTCTGCGTTCGCACGTCAGGGCGGCCCTGACGCGAGGCCACGACGATGCGCCACGGACGATCAGCCGTCATGGATTCGTCTCGGTTCATCTGTCCATCGAGCGCGTACCCCACGTAGTTGTGAATCTTGTCTTGGAGCGATTTGATCTGGCTCTCTGAGCCCGACCACGGATAACTCTGAACGATGAGCAGTTCAATAACCCCGTCGGACGCCTCGACGATCAGGTCGACTGTGCCTGGATCCAGCAGCCCGGCTTCCGGGCTCTCCTGTGCCATTGGCTCAGGATACTCGCAGAGGAGTTACGTCGTCGTCACCCCATCTGACCGCCGACGGAGCCAGTCGATTCACTATTGTCACGATTCACTGATGGTGCCATCCAAGACTCGGCGTCTTAATTCGGAGAGGAATTCACGAAGCAGTTGCGAGGCAGGATCGGACGCGCCACCGAGCTTCGAAGCGCGGGCGCGGATCTCCTCCAGGGCGGGATCTGGGCCGTGAAGTAGGTACTTGAGGACCGGTCGAACGTACTCTGGATTGGCAGAGAGCCGCTCAGCTTCAGAATCTGTTCTATCGAGGCCGCAATGCTCCCGCATGAAAGACAATCCGTATCTCTCGATCGCGTCGACGGCCTCGCTAACGAATGCGTGGCTGACCGGGTCCTCTGACACAGCCCAATCCTTGTAGGAATCATCCGGCATGACATAGCCGAGTCCGATGCTTACCGTCGGAGGTAGGTAAGGATGGAACTTTTCACCTCGAATGTCGGCAATGATCTTGTGGACCCCTTGGTGGCGCACCCCAACTCTCGGACTGACCAACACGAGTCCTGGCTGCTGGTATCGCGTAGATGTTCCCAGGCCCACCCAGCCGATGACACCCTCATCCAACTCGATCGTATATATGGCTCCCGCGCGTTTTCTAAATCCAAGATTCGTCAGTGGCTCCTTGAATTGCGCCAACACCGAACTCGTGGACATGCTTCTCTCGATCTCAAAATTAGTGAAAGGACGGGAATCGTCAGGAGGATACCCCCGTTGCGGTGAGTCAACCCGCCGCAGTTACGGCCACGGCTGTCTGACGATCCACACGCGCATGGCCGGCAGGGGCCTTCCGACCTCCAGGCCGGCCTCTTCGGCATTCTTTCCCCTCGGGATAGCGCCACCAGTACGAATGCCGGGATACGCCGTAGTCTGGTTCGACGTCAGGCGGGCACCCTCTCCGGTCTTGACCTCGATGAATCCCTTCTCGCCATTGGGGAACTCGACGTAGAGGTCAGGCCTCGTGCGGACCCCGTTCACGTCCAACGTGACCTCTCGCTGGATCACGCGACCCCCGGCGGCCTCAAGGTCCGCAATGGTCTTCAGCACACCAGCCTCGCCCTGGTTCACGGGTCCGACGCCGCCTAGGGCCTTAAGGGCAGCCTGGTTGTCTGCAAGAAGGCTCTCCTCAGCAGTGACATCGAGCTTGAGGGTCTCTAGTTCGGTCAGCTCCGCCTCAAGTTCGAAGGGGATTGCTTCGGCGGCAGCGATGCCGGCTGCGCCTTCGCCCTCTGCTAGTTCGGCGAGCTCGGCCTCGCCACCGGCTTCGACAGGGATTAGCTCTGGCGCAACGACGTCTGACACGAAGAGGCCGAGGGCAAGCGCCGCCAAGATCACGTCGGACTTGCTCAGTTCACCGCCAGAGTCCTGCTCGAGACGCGCGGTGGCTCGCTGAATGTCCTGTTGGTGGACGAAGATCAGAATCTTGATGTTCTTGATGAACTCCTTCTCTTGGGCAATTTGCTCGACAAGCGCGGACTGCGTGGACGATGGCGTGTTGGAAGCCGGAGCCGAGCCGCTGTGGTGCGTCGTATGCGGGGCCGTCGGCTGGTTCGCGGGGCAGGACCCGTTGTCGGGGTCCGGTTTGGCGGTGCAGATGGTGCCTTCGGGGTCGCTGCTGTTCACCGGGTCGTGGTCGGAATAGCCGTAGCTGTCCATGGAGACCGGGTCGGCCGCGTTGAGCACAGGGTCCACTGACATGAACCGACCCGTTTGCGGGTCGTACTCGCGCGCTCCGAGGTGTGACAGCCCCAAGGTGGAGTCGTAGGGCAGGCTCAGGAAACGTCGAGCGTCCGCCCACGTGGATACGTTGACGGGGACGCCGAACGCGTCGGTGTACCGCTTGGCCCGGGTGACACCGGGGGCGGTTGATGACCATTCGACATTCGTTGTGCCTTGTGGGTCAGCGGCCTGGAACGTCAGAGTGCTGGTGGTGCTCGGGGTGGCGGTACGCACCGCGACCGTTCCTGCGAATGCCGTGTAGTGGCGGGTCCCCTTCAGGGCCCAGGTGCCGTTCGACGACAGAGTCGCCTCGACCTCGGTGTCACCTAGGTACAGGGTGGTCGTCCCTGCCGCTGCGGGGTCGGTGGGTCTCTTGACCAGGAGACTGCCGTCGGTGTTGTAGACGTAGGTGTACTTGGTTGCGCTCGTGCCGCTGCCCTGGACAAGGTTCGATAGGTGTCCCTCCCCGTCCCAGGCCATCGTGCGGGCCGCTCCTGTAACGGTTGCAGAGGTCGTCTGGCCACCGCTCGCGTCGACGCAGTACGGATAGTTGGCAGTCGTGCTGCCGACGACCTTCCTTACGTTGGTGAGTACGCGAGAACTCTGCGTCTTGGAGTTGCACGTGCCGCCGTAGGTATAGGTCGTAGTCGTGTCAGATGACGGCCCGCCCGTGAAGGAGTGGTCCACCTTGGTGGTTCGCTGTCCGGCTCCAGTCGTGTTGAAGCCATAGCTGGTCCAGTAGGGCGCTGCGCCGGCGATGGTGCTCTTGGTCGGAGCTGCGCAGTTGGCCGAACTGGGGGTCCACTCGGCTGAAAGCCGAGCGAAACTCGAGTAGCTGTAGCAGGTGTTCTGGGTGTTTCCGGAGCCGGCTGAGTCGAAGACGCTCGTGAGCTGACCGGCCGTGTTGTACGCGTATGACGCGTTGATGAGGTGAGAGCCGCTGGAGGCGGGATCGGTGGTCTGCAGTCTGGTCAGGCGGCGGAGACCGTCATAGCCGTAGGCGAAGTTGACTTGGGAGTTGCTCGTCCCTGCAGCACCGAGGGCCATCGTGGAGATATCTCCGAAGGGCGTGTAGCCGGTCGAGAGCACCACACCCTGCGCACCGTTCAGAGTGGTCGGGAGGCCGAGGCCCGTGCTGTCGTACCCATAGGTTTCTGTCTCGGCAGGCAAGCCGGCAATCGCTGGCTCCCCGAGGGTGTTGACGGTTCCGTCCCGGTTGTAGGACTCGGTGTGGCTGACCGTCGTGGGCAGGTTCGCCCCGGTGACCAGAGTGTCGTTACCGGGCAGCGTGAGCGTGGTCTTGGTTGGCCGGTAGAGCGAGTCATAGGTGTTGACTGTTGACTTGTAGGCACGTCCCGACGCGACGTTCCCGCCGACGTATCTGGTTGTCGAACTCAACTGCCCAAGTTGTCCGGCTGCGTCGTACGACCAGGACGCGAGCTCGCTGGCATTGGTGGCGCTCGCTCCCTGGTAGAGGCCGGTTGCGCGACCCAAGATGTCGTAGGTGTAGTTGAGTTGCTGTCCGCGTGCGTCCTTGGTCGCGATGACCTGGTCGTTGTCGTTGTAGGTCGTCGTGGAGGTACCGGAGGCAGGGTCGGAATTGGACACTGTTCGCCCGAAGAGGTCGTACCCAACGGTCGTCGACAGCTGGTCTGGGCCTGTCACGGACTTGGGGCGACCCTGAGCGTCGTATGCCGTGACGTTCTTGACTGCCCCAGTCGCAGTGGGGTCGTTTCCTGGGTAGGTGATGTTCTGCGTTGTGCGGCCGAGTGCGTCGACGACAGTCGTAGTAGCGAGGCCACCGGGTGGGGGCACGACGGTGGTGGCGTCACCGGTGTAGGTGGTGGTGGTGGAGCGGCTGCAGCGTGTCGAGTTGGGGGCGCACGTGCCAGGGGTGGGGACGGTCCAGCTCTCAGTCGCTTTGACGATTCGGCCTGCTCCGTCGAACGTGTTGTCGGTCTGGTCGGCGCCGCCGTAGCCGAGGACGTAGCGAGTGCCGGTCGGCGAGTGTTGGTCGTCCCAGGCATCGGTCCAACTGGTCGCTACGCGACCGAGATCGTCATAGGTGGTGTCGGTGAGAATTTGACCACCCTGCGGTGAGGGCTTCTGAGTCTGGCGGGCGCGCAGGAGCGCATCGAAGACCTGATAACTGACGTTGTAGGCCGTTCCGGTGGGGCCCTTCGGAACGTAGGTGGCGATCCAGGTTCCGGCTACATGTCCGTCTCCAGCAGCGGTCCCACCGATCGAATAGGCGAACTTTTGACTAGCCGCCTGGCCTTGCGCGCGACTGTAGCGAGGGTCCCAGACGGCGGTCAGCCGTCCGATTGCGTCATAGGTGTTCTCGGTCGTCCTCTGGTTGGCGTCGACCACTGTGAGGGGCAACATGCGTGCGCCGTCCCAGGTCGTGACGGTGGGCTGACCCTTCGCGTTCTTGCTTGTGGTTGAGATCGGAACACCCGCGCCAACGGGGTTGTATTCCGTGGTGGTGGTGCCGCTGTTTGTATCCGTACTGGTCCTTCGCCTGCCGAGGGCGTCATAGGTGACGTCAGCTACCTGCTGCAGCGCTGTCGCTTCTCGCGTGCCGTCGTTGTACCCAACTGCGCGGTAGGTGGCGGTCGCATCTCCGAGGGTCGGGACCTGTCCTTGCCAGCTCGTCGCACCGTCGTATGTGGCATAGGTGTCGCTAATGACGGACCCCGACGTCGTCTTGTCGGTGGGGAGCGTCGCTGTGTCGGCACTGGCGCAGGCGACCGACTGAACGAATGTGCGCGCGATGAGTGCGACGAGGTTCAGTGCGGGATTGCGTGCGTAGGCGATGGTGGCGCATTGAGCGTCGGTGTGAGTCGTCGGTGTTGCCTCGTCAGGGGTCGCATAGGACTCCGAGCGGATGGGCATGCCGTAGGAGTCCCACTGCAGGATTTGGTGGGTGGTCGAGCGCGAGGTCGCGTTGGTAACGGGCGAGCCGTACATGAAGGTCCGGTCGACCGTTGTCTGCGTGTCGACATAGCTTGCGGTTAGTTCGACGGGGGATGCCGTCTTGCCGTCGATGGTTCCTCCGACCTGCGTCGTCGAAGCGGTCTGCCTGCTCCATGGAGTGGAGATGGACTCTGAGATCCTGCTACCGGCTACGCCCGCTGCACTCATTCCGTTGAAGAGGACGCTCTCGTAGGCCGTACCGGCGAACTCGTTGCTGTCGGTGATGCTCGGGGCGTCCAGGCCGCTGACAACCACGTGGGAGGTGCTACCTGAGGCGGTCCGGTTACCGTCCATGCCTCGCAGGTAGAACTCCGAGGACATGGAACGTTGTTGGTCGCTACGTCCGACGAGGGTGTCGACCCGGTTGTATCCTCGCCAGTCCGACCAGGTGCGGTATGCGTCCGGCAACTGCGGGTCGTCCGCGTAGCGCCAAGCGGCAGTTCCGGCGTATTGGTAGTTGGTCTGGATGAGGTCGCCGGTTGTGGTGTCGTTCTGTGTCACTCCGGTGACGACAAACTTGTTGAACCAGTCCATGGCTGGGGTTCCGCCGAATGGTGCCCAGTAGACCGGGAAGCACCGCTGAGTGTTGGTGGCCGGTGAGGGTGGGTTCGTGGGATCGCACTGCTGCGGTGAGTACTGGATGGTGGTGATGCCGCCGGCTTCGTTGATGAACTCGCCGAGGCGCGGACGAGCCAACGGCGGCTTCGCATCTCCTGTGCTGTCGACGCGGTTGTTCATTGTCTCGCCGGTGTAAAGGAGCCTGACCGGCGGGGTCGCGACGGAAGTGTCGCCATCAAGTCCGGTGTGCTGGATGGACTTGAGCCAAAGGACGTTGTCAAAGGTGTCGGCGCTGTCTGCTGGGTTGTACCAATCGTGGTCCAGCTCGTATTGGTCAACGCCGCGGTAGCCGTTGGGGGCACCGGTGTCGGCGACCTCGGTCCTGATGATGGTGTGTCGCCTGCCGGGTTCAGTGGAGACTGGTGTGTCCCGGGTCTGAAGGAGTCAGAATTTATGGATCTGTTCCTGAGACCAGGAGGTACAGGTGGGACGACAGGGCTACCCGGCCGAGTTCGGGCGCAAGGTCCTCGACCTGCTCGAAGCCGGCTGGCTCCCCCTTCGGTTCTGAGGACACGAACCGCTTCAGCGGTCGCCGACGAGGTCGAGCGCCAGGTTGTTGCGCGGCGGGCGTCGCCCAGTAGGTGCCCGATCGGGGACAACCCACCCCGCCACGAAACGGACCTGCCAAGGCCGCGTCCTACCCTCGGTGCCGCCAGCACCTCACCTAGACACCTGGCATTTAAGACTAAGCATCGTTAGTCTTAACCGCATTAGCGCAAACGATACTTAGTCTTAGGGGACATGATGGCAACCCGCACGGTGTCTGCTCGCACTCGTCGTACCGCCCTGGCTCTCGGCGAACGGCTCGTCGAGTGGCGCAAGCTCCAAGACCTCACCGCTGAACAGGTCGCCCAGCGGGCAGGTGTCTCGAAGCCCACTCTGTGGAAGCTCGAATCCGGCGATCCCGGGGTCAGCCTCGGCGTGCTCCTCGACGTCGTACGAGCACTCGGCTTCACCGACCAGTTGCTCGACGCCGTCGACCCTCTGAACACCGAGCTCGGCAAGGCACGGGCCGGACAAGCCCTCCCCAAACGCATCCGTCACTGAGCGAAGCAACCACGACCAGGGCCGCCCCCCGGAGACCCACCGACAACTCGACGAACGACACCGAAGGGCCCCCGTTGAGCAACCGCGCGAACGTCTACGTCGACGTCTCAGGCGAGCCCGTCCTGGTCGGGGTCGCGACCTTCGGCTCCGCCATGCGGAAACGAGCGGGCGTCAGCACCACCTTCACCTACGACGAGACGTGGCTGCAGCGACCCGACTCCTACGCGATCGACCCCGCTCTGTCCCTGTTCGGACGGTCCACGACGGTCGCCGGCCTGCCCGGCTGCTTCCAGGACTGCTCCCCAGACCGGTGGGGACGCAACCTCGTCACCACACGTCTCCGCGCCCTCGCTCTGCGCGACGCAAACAAGCCGCGCGACCTCACCGACGTCGACTACCTCCTTGGCGTCGCCGACCTGACGCGCCAAGGCGCGCTCCGCCTGCGCTTCGGCACCGACGGACCTTTCCTGGATCCCGAAGCCGCAGTCCCCCAGCTCATCGAGCTGCCGCGCCTGCTCGCCGCAGCCGACGCCATCGAGCGAGACCCCGACGACCAGGCAGCCCTCAAGAACCTCCTCGACGCCGGATCGGGCTCCCTCGGAGGAGCCCGACCGAAGGCATCCATCCGCGACGGCGACCAACTGATGATCGCCAAGTTTCCTCACAAGGACGACGACTGGGACGTCATGGTCTGGGAGGCAACCGCACTCGACCTGGCAGAAGCGGCCGGCATCGACGTCCCCAGCCGCCGTCTCACCCACCTCAACCGTCGCGCCGTACTCATCCTGGACCGCTTCGACCGCAGCGAACACGGCGCTCGCGTCCCCTACGTCAGCGCCATGACCCTCCTCAACCGCCGCGACAACGACACCTCTGACTACCTCGACGTCTGCGACGCCATCACCGACGAAGGAGCCTCCCCCGACGCCGACCTGGAGTCCCTGTGGCGTCGAGTCGCCCTCTCCGTCGCCATACACAACACCGACGACCACATGCGTAACCACGGCTTCCTGCGAGCACGAGGCGGCTGGACCATGTCCCCCCTGTTCGACGTCAACCCCGAACCTGACCTCGCCAAAGACCGCGTCACCGGCATCGACGGCGCGCGTTCGCACGACGACGAGCTGCTCGGCCTCGAATCGCTCGCAGGCGAGTGCCGACTCCCGACCGACCGGCGCAACACCATCGCCCGCCAGGTAGCCGACGCCGTCAGCACCTGGCCAGACGTCGCTCGATCCCACGGCGCACAACGACCCGACATCGAGCTCTTCCGACCAGCATTCGAACGAGGGATCTCCACGCTGCTCGGCCTCGCGACTCCGTAGGCGTTTCCCAGGTCGGCGGGAAGGCCGACCGTGGAAGACCGTCGAGGACGTCGAACGCGCGACTTCGTCCTTGGTCCATTGGCACACCACCCCACGGCTTGACGGCTACCTCGGCGACGTCCCGCCAGCACTGCCCCTGGCCCGGCCGAAGGCCGTCAACTCGCCGGTTGCCGGTTGCCCTAAGAGACGAACACCCCGAGCAGCAGCACGACCAGCAGTCCGGTCACCGACAGCACGGTCTCCATCAGCGACCAGGTCTTGAGGGTCTGGCCCACGCTCATCCCGAAGTACTCCTTGACCAGCCAGAAGCCGGCGTCGTTGACGTGGGAGAAGAACACCGAGCCGGCGCCGACGGCCAGCACGAGCAGGGAGATCTCCGGAGAGGACATGCCCACGGTCAGCGGGATCATCAGCGACGAGGCGGTGATCGTGGCGATGGTGGCCGAGCCGGTGGCCAGGCGGATGAGCACGGCGAGCACCCAGCCCAGCAGCAGCACCGAGACGTTGGCGTCGGTGGCCCAGTCGGCCAGCAGCGTGCCGACGCCGGTGTTGACCAGCACCTCCTTGAACCCGCCGCCGGCCGAGACGATCAGCAGGATCCCGGCGATCGGGGGCAGCGACGACGACACGACCCCGGCGACCTTCTCGCGGTCCATGCCGACGGCGTACCCGAAGGTGACCATCGCGACCAAGGTGCCGATGAGCAGCGCGACGAAGGGGTTGCCGACGACGTCGAAGACCTGCTGCAGCTTGGCGTCCTCGTCGTCGATGACGATGTCGGCCAGGGCCTTGCTGAGCATCAGTGCGACCGGCAGCAGCACGGTGAGGATGGTGACCAGGAACGACGGCCGGTTCTCGAGCTCGGTGCGGGTGTCGGCGTCGTACGTGCTGGGGGCCTCGACGACGACCCACTTGCCGGCCAGCGCCCCGAAGAGCGGGCCGGCGACGATGACGGTGGGGATGGCGACGACGAGGCCGAAGCCCAGGGTGACGCCGAGGTCGGCGCCGAGGTAGTCGATGGCGGTGACCGGGCCGGGGTGCGGCGGCACGAAGCCGTGCATCGCGGAGAGGCCGGCCAGGGCGGGGATGCCGACGGTGATCAGCGAGACCTGGGCGCGACGCGCCACGAGGTAGATGACCGGCATCAGCAGGACCAGGCCGATCTCGAAGAACATCGGCAGCCCGATGATCGCGCCGACGGCGGCCATCGCCCACGGCAGCGCCCGTCCGGACGCACGGCCCACGATCGTGTCGACGATCTGGTCGGCGCCGCCGGAGTCGGCGAGCAGCTTGGCGAACATGGCGCCGAGCGCGATCAGCACACCGACACCGGACGCGGTCTTGCCGAAGCCGGTGGTGAAGGAGTCCAGGACGTCGTTGACGTTCTGGCCGGCGACGATGCCGACGGTGAGCCCGCCCAGGATCAGCGCGACGAACGGGTTGAGCTTGGCCAGCGTGATCAGTACGACGATCAGCGCGATGCCGACCAGCGCGGCGGCGATCAGCTGGCCGCCGGAGGCGACCGGATCGATGAGGTCCTGGGTCATGAGCGTTCCTCGGAGTCGTGGGCGTCGGACGGGGTGGCGGCGAGGATCCGGGTGGCGGCCTCGTCGACGATCTCGTCGATGGAGCGGGTGACGTCGATGACGACGCCGTCCTCGTCGGGTCCCAGCGGCTCGAGCGTCGCGAACTGCGAGCCGAGCAGCGAGGGAGGCATGAAGTGGCCGGGGCGGCTGGCCTGACGACGGGCGATGACCTCGTGGCTGCCGTCGAGGTGCACGAACCGTACGCCGGGGGCGTGCTCGCGCAGGATGTCGCGGTAGGCGTGCTTGAGGGCGGAGCACGCGACGACCGCACCCTGCGGCCGCGCGGCGAGCCACTCGCCGATGCCGATCAGCCACGGCTCCCGGTCAGCGTCGTCGAGCGGGTGGCCGGCGGACATCTTGGCGATGTTGGACTCGGGGTGCATGTCGTCGGCGTCGCCGAACGGCACCCGGAGCCGCTGCGCGAGCGCCGCCCCGACGACGGACTTGCCGGAGCCGGAGACTCCCATGACGACGAGGCTCGGACGACTGTTCTCCGTGATCACCGACACATCGTGCGACGAAAGATATGCTCTTTGCAACCCCCTGGCGCACTTTGGTCGGACCATTCACCCGGTTGGGTGCCGATGAGATGATCTTCCCGTGACCCTCGACCCCGGGCTCGGCCAGCACGCCGGCGTCCTCGACGCCCTCGGCGCGCGGATCGCCTCGGGCGAGCACCCGTGCGGCACGGTGCTGACCATCGAGGCCATCGGCGTCCGACACGGTGTCTCGCGCAGCGTGGCCCGCGAGGCCGTCCGGGTGCTGGAGTCGATGGGGCTGGTGTCGTCGCGTCGCCGGGTGGGGGTGACCGTCCAGCCGCGCAGCTGCTGGAACGTGCTCGACCCGCAGGTGATCCGCTGGCGCCTCGCCGGCGCCGACCGGACCGCCCAGCTCGCCTCGCTCTCCGAGCTGCGCCGCGGCGTCGAGCCGGCCGCCGCTGCGCTCGCGGCCGAGCGGGCCACGGCCCACCACTGCCGGACGCTGGCCGCGGCCGTCTCCGACATGGTCGTGCACGGACGCGACGGTGACCTCGAGGCCTACCTGCGCGCCGACTCGCTCTTCCACCGCACCCTGCTCGAGGCCAGCGGCAACGAGATGCTCGGCTCGCTGGGCGACGTCGTGACCGCGGTCCTCGTCGGACGCACCCGCCACGGCATGATGCCGCGGCGTCCCAACCCCGAGGCGATCGCGCTGCACGACGAGGTGGCGCGCGCCGTACGCCTCGGGGAGCCGGCGGCGGCCGAGCGCGCGATGCGCGCGATCATCGACGAGGCCGCAGCCGCGCTCGCGCAGGAGCAGTCCGACGCGTCGGAACCCTCGGACGAGACCTCGTCCTAGCCCCGCGACCTAGTCGTCGAGCATCGCGCTGAACTCGCGATGGATGGTGATGCCGTCGACCAGGGCCCCCAGGACCAGGTAGTCCGGCGACTCCGAGCACAGCAGCCGGACCAGCTCGAGGCCGTCGAAGGCCCGCACCCACTCCCAGAGCATGGCGGGCTGCACGCCGATCGAGGCAGCGCGGTAGAGCGTCGAGGCCACCCGGTCGGGGGCGGCGCCCTCGGCCTCGAGCAGCAGGACGATGTCGGCCACCGTCGCCGACGCGGGGTCGGCGGCGACACGCTCCAGCCGGCGCTGGTCGCGGCGGCGACGCCCGGAGTCACGCACGGAGTCGAGGACGGACGGGGCGGGGAGTCGCAACGGGGCTCCTGGTGTCGCGGGGGCAGTCCGCGCCGGGTGTGTACGGGGCCACCTGCACGTGGTCCCCCCGGACTCACCGACAACCGGACCATGGTCGGTTGGGTCGCCCCGGCGAGTGCGGCCTGGGACGAGGTTCGAGCATGTCGGTCGGACGGGCCTGGCGACACGGCCGTGTGGGCAGACCGGCTCACCCGATGTGACTACCGTGATCTGGCTCGACCCGGGGGGTGCCCGAGCGGCGGGGAGGCGGAGTAACGAGATGCTTACCGTCCAGGTCACACTCGGAATTCCTGCCGGAACCATTCGGAAACACGGCGGGCGTTGAGTCCTCGGCATGACCAGCCGGCCGCTCGCCCACCGCGACGCCCACCGCCACATCGGGCGGCTGCCGGCGTACGGGTTCTACGGCGGGCCGCCGATCAACCCTGACACGACCGCGCTCGAGACGGTCGCGGAGCTCTTCAGCGTCCTCGACGACGAGGGCACCGAGCGGGCGCTGGTGCTGCCCAACTACGGCGTGCCGGACCCCGACGTCGCGTTCGGCCTCAACCACCTGGCCCTCGAGGCCGCCCAGCAGGACGACCGGGTGCGGTGCGGGCTGTGGGTCAGCCCCAAGCAGAGCGACGCGGCCCGCAACGACACGGCGTTCGCACTCGCGGTCGAGGACGGGGTGGCGGCGCTCAAGACCAGCTTCCTGCTGGGCGGTGCACCCGACGACGCCGACTGCGCCGAGCAGCTCGACCGCATCTTCACCGGGGCCGCCGACCTGGGCCTGGTCGTGCACGTCCACACCTCCCCCGGCTCGGCGTCCGACATCGACCGGATCGCCACCCTCGTCGAGAGGTACGGCGACGACACCAAGATCCACCTGGTCCACCTCGGTGGCGGGATGAGCGGTCATCTCAAGCTCATCGGCGGGCTGTTCTTCGACTGGATCGAGGCCGGCAAGCAGGTCTACACCGACACCAGCTGGGCGATCGGCTTCGCGCCGGCCTGGCTGGCGCAGGAGATCGAGCGCCGCGGCGTCGGCCACGACCGAGTCCTCTTCGCCACCGACGCCCCGTGGGGCGACTTCGCCGGCGAGCACGCCCGGCTGCGCGCGGCCACCGGCGACGGCGCCCTGGCCGACGCCTTCTTCCACCAGAACTTCGACGCGCTGTACGGCGTCTGAGACCCCTCCACACCCGACCAGCACCCCACCCGAGGAGACACCGCATGTCCGTGTACGACGACGAGATCCTGGCCGCGATGGAGAAGTCCAAGGCCGAGGTCCCCCACCCGAGCCAGGACAAGGGCACCAACCTCTACGGCTCGACCAAGCTCTTCCCCGACTACCAGGCCAGCGAGGGCCAGGCGTGGCTGACGCTGGTCCACGGCATCCCGCACGAGAGCTCGGTGTCGTTCGTCGCCGTGCTGCAGACGACCCGGGCGCTGCGCAAGGGCTTCGACGCCACCCTCTACTTCTACGGCCCCGGTGCGTTGGCCTGTGCCGACACCCGCGGCTTCCCGACCACCGGCGACGTCGCCTTCCCCGGCAACCAGAACATGAACGACGCCATCAAGACGTTCATCGCCGAGGGCGGCACGGTGCTGTGCTGCCGCTTCGGCATGGCGCTGCACGGCCAGCGCGAGGAGGACCTGATCGAGGGCGTCATCCCCTGCCACCCGCTCGACGTGCAGGACGCGGTCATCCACTTCGCCAACAAGGGCGCCATCATCAACAGCGTCTACAACCTCTGATCGGCTGATCGACATGGGAGCCGACACTCGCGTAGACGTCGCGATCCAGGGCATCCGCCTCCTGGACGCACCGGTCGCGCGCCGCGCGGGCGCCGGCCCCAGTGACGACGGGCACGTGCTGCTCGACGGTGTGGGGGCGGCGATCCCGCTCAACCCCCGCAGCCCCTACACCGTCAGCGGCGGCAAGCTGCTCCTCGACGGAGCCGACACCGGCATGGGCGTGGAGGCCGTGGCGCGGCCGCGCTTCTACGACCTCGAGACCGCCGACGGCGTCTCCTACGAGAAGATCGCGCGGCTGCACTCCTCGAGCGTCCTGGCCACCACGGTCGTTCAGACCTGTGCCCGGTACGCCGAGAGCGAGCGCTGTCGCTTCTGCGCGATCGAGGAGTCCCTCAACGCCGGGGCCACCGTCGCGGTCAAGACGCCCGCGCAGATCGCGGAGGTGGCCAAGGCGGCGTACGAGCTGGACGGGATCACCCAGATGGTGATGACCACCGGCACCAGCAACGGCCGCGACCGCGGCGCCACCCACCTGGCCCGCTGCGTGAGGGCGGTGCGCGAGGTGCTGCCCGACCTGCCGATCCAGGTGCAGTGCGAGCCGCCCGGCGACCTGCAGACCATCCAGGACCTGTACGACGCCGGCGCCCGCTCGATCGGCATCCACGTCGAGTCCCTCGACGAGGCCGCGCGGCTGGCGTGGATGCCCGGCAAGGGCTCGGTCCCGATGGCGGAGTACAAAGCAGCCTGGGCCGAGGCCGTCCGCGTCTTCGGCTGGAACCAGGTCTCGACCTATCTCCTCGTCGGTCTCGGCGAGGACCCCGACGAGATGGTCAGGGGCGCGGTCGAGCTGATCGAGATGGGCGTCTACCCCTTCGTCGTGCCGTTCCGGCCGCTGGCCGGCACGCTCGCCACCGACGTCGACGGTGCGACGGCGCCCGACCCCCGCGACGTCTACAAGGTCACCGCCCAGGTGTCCGCAGCCCTGCGGGCGCACGGGATGCTCGGCGCCGACCAGGCCGCCGGGTGTGCCGCGTGCGGCGCGTGCTCGGCCCTGGGCTCGTGCGGCTCCGACGAGGCCGCGTCGTGACCGACTCCCTCACCTTCGTCGACGAGGTCATCCTCACCGGCTCGCGCCGTACGGCGCCCAGCCTCGACTCCTTCGTCGTCGTACGAGCCGACTCCCCCGCCGACGTCGCGGCCTACCGCACCCTGCGTCGCGAGGTCTTCGTCCGCGAGCAGGGCCTGTTCGACGGATCCGACCACGACGACGTCGACGACGACCCGCGCACCGTGGTGCTCGTGGCCCGCGCGCACGACAGCGAGGTGCTCGGCGGCGTCCGCATCCACCCGGCCCTGCCCGGGCCCGACCTCGGCTGGTGGCGCGGCTCGCGCCTCGCCGTGGCCCCCGACGCCCGGATGCTGATGGGCGTAGGCGCCGCCCTGGTCCGGGCGGCCTGCGCCGAGGCCGAGTCGCTCGGCGCACTGCGCTTCGACGCCACCGTCCAGGCCCAGAACGAGAGGCTCTTCCGCCGGCTGGGCTGGGTGCCGCGTGAGCGCACCTTCCTGCACGGGCACCCGCACGTGCTCGTCGACTGGCCGATCGCCCGCGTGCAGCGGCTGGTCGACGCCACCAAGTCGGCGCTCGGCGGCCTGCTGTCCACCCTGACCGGCGGCGTCCCGGCCGGGTTCGTCGGCGACGACGGTGCGCCGGTGCCGGGCTCCGACCTGGTCGCGGCCTGCGACGCGATCCTGCCCTCGATGGTCGAGCGCGACCCCGAGTGGGCCGGCTGGTGCGCGGTGCTGGTCAACCTCAACGACCTGTCGGCGATGGGCGCGGCTCCGGTCGCCCTGCTCGACGCCCTCGGCGCGCGCGACGCGTCCTTCGCCCGCCGGGTGCTGCGCGGCGTCGCCGACGCCAGCCAGGCCTGGGGCGTGCCCGTCGTCGGCGGCCACACCCAGCTCGGCGTGCCCGCCGCGCTCTCCGTCACCGCCCTGGGCCGGACGTCGCGGCCCGTCCCCGGCGGGGGCGGCGCTCCCGGCCAGTCCCTGCGCGTCACCGCCGACCTCGGCGGCGGGTGGCGCCCGCGTTACACCGGCGCCCAGTGGGACTCCTCCAGCCACCGCACCGGTGAGGAGCTTCGAGCCCTCGCCGGTGTGGTGCCCGCCCTGGCGCCGACCGCGGCCAAGGACGTCAGCATGAGCGGCCTCGTCGGCACGACCGGCATGCTCGCCGAGGCCTCGGGCTGCCGGGCGGTCCTCGACGTCGGCGCGATCCCGGCGCCTGCGGGGGCGTCGTACGGCGACTGGCTGACGTGCTTCCCCGGCTTCGCGATGGTGACGGCCGAGGTCTCGACAAGCTCGACCACCGAGGGTGGCTCGACCACCGAGGGTGGCTCGACCACCGACGTCGGACTGCCGGGCTTCGTCACGACCGCCGTCTGCGGCGAGCTCACCACCGGCGCAGGCGTCGGCCTGCGCTGGCCCGACGGCGTCGTCACCGAGGCCGTCACCTCCACCGTCACCGGAATGGGAGCAGCATCGTGACCACCACCGCACTCGGCGCCGTCAGCGCCAACTTCGGCCGCGACGTCGAGGACAACCTCGATCAGATCGCTGCTCACGTCACGGACGCCCGCTCTCGTGGCGTGGCACTGCTCGCCTTTCCCGAGGCCTGCCTGGGCGGCTACCTCTCCGTGCTCGGCTCCGGCCGTGACGGCACCCACGCCGACGCTCCCGAGGACCTGCCGCCCGTGATGGACGTCGACGGTCCCGAGCTGCGCCGCGTCGCCGAGATCGCCGGCGACATGACGGTGGTCGTCGGGTTCTGCGAGTCCGACGGCACCGAGCGCTTCAACAGCGCGGCGGTCGTGAGCGGCCAAGGCGTGCACGGCGTGCACCGCAAGGTGCACCAGCCCCTCGGCGAGGGCCTCTACTACGCCGCCGGCGACGGCTTCGCCGCCATCGACACCGCTGTCGGACGGGTCGGAGCCCTGATCTGCTACGACAAGGCCTTCCCGGAGGCGGCCCGGGCGCTGGCGCTCGACGGCGCCGAGATCATCACCTGCATCTCGGCCTGGCCGGCCTCCCGCACGGCGTCGGCCGACGACCTCGCCGAGGACCGGTGGACGCACCGCTTCGACCTGTTCGACCGGGCACGCGCCCTGGAGAACCAGGTGGTCTGGGTCGCCTCCAACCAGGCCGGCACGTTCGGGAGGCTGCGCTTCGTGGGGTCGGCCAAGGTGGTGGGGCCGGGCGGCGACGTGCTCGCCGCCACGGGTACGACGGCCGGGGTCGCCTACGCGGACGTCGACGTCGCGGCCACCCTCGAGGGGGCGCGCCGGTCGATGTTCCACCTCGGCGACCGGCGTCCGGAGCTCTACCTGGAGCCCGTCCGTGTGTGAGCCGGGTGCGGGGTGGGCTGGTCCTGTCGGCTGCGGGGGTCTCGAGGCTCGTCGCCGGGGCTCCTCGCACCTCGACCGACGTGGCGCCGGCTCCTCGCACCTCGACCGACGTGGGGTGCTCCCGTGCCTGAGATGAGCGTCGTGGTGCGCTGGCCCGACGGGCGCGAGCAGGACTGCTACTCGCCGTCCCTGGTGATGCACGACCACCTGGTCGAGGGCGGGAGCTACGCCGTCGCCGACTTCGTGCGGCGGGCGACGCACGCGCTCGAGATCGCCAGCGACCGGGTCAAGGCCAAGTATGGGTTCGCCTGCACCTCGGCGGCCGCCACCACCGAGCAGATCGCCCGCGCCGCCACGGCGTACTCCCCCGGCCAGCTGGTCGAGGTCGTGCGGATGTGGCCGCCCATGCCACCCGAGGAGAGATCATGAAGACATCGGTTGCGGTCGTCGGCGGCGGTCAGGCCGGCCTGTCGACCAGCTGGTACCTCACCCGTGACGGCGTCGACCACGTCGTCCTCGAGGCCGGCACCGCCGCGCACGAGTGGGCCGACAGCCGGTGGGACACCTTCACCCTGGTCACGCCCAACTGGCACTGCCGGCTGCCCGGCTACGAGTACGACGGCCCGGACCCCGACGGGTTCATGACCCGCGACGAGGTGGTCGAGTGGATCGGCGGGTACGTCGCCACCTTCGGCCCCCCGCTGCGCGAGCACACCCGGGTCACGTCGCTGGTGGAGCGCGACGGGGGCGGGTTCGTCCTCGAGACGTCCGGCCCGGACGGCGAGCAGACCATCGAGGCCGACCACGTCGTGCTGGCCACCGGTGGCTACCACCTCCCGATCGTGCCGCCGTGGGCCGGTGCGCTCGACCCGGCGGTCCACCAGCTGCACTCGGCGCACTACCGCAACCCCGAGCAGCTGCCCGAGGGGGCGGTGCTGGTCGTGGGCTCAGGCCAGTCCGGCGCCCAGATCGCCGAGGACCTGCACCTGGCCGGCCGTCAGGTCCACCTCGCGCTCGGCGACGCCCCGCGCGTGGCCCGCACCTACCGTGGGCGCGACTGCATGACCTGGCTGAGCGACATGGGCCTCTACGACACCGTGGTCGCGCAGTACCCCGGCGGTCTCGCGGCCCGTGAGAAGACCAACCACTACGTCACCGGCCGCGACGGCGGTCGCGACATCGACCTGCGCGCCTTCGCCCGCGACGGGATGCGGCTCTACGGGATGCTCGCCGGGCTCGACGTCCCGGGCGGGTCGACGCTCACGTTCGAGCCGACGATGACGGCCGCGCTCGACTCGGCGGACGCGACGTACAACTCGATCTGCCGTGACATCGACCGCTGGATCGAGAGCCAGGGCATCGAGGCGCCGCCGCCGTCGACGTACGAGCCGGTGTGGACACCCGACACGGACCCCACCGGTCTCGACCTGGCCGGGGCCGGGATCACCAGCGTGGTCTGGGCGATCGGCTACCGGCCGGACTACCGCTGGGTCGGGGTCGGCGTCTTCGACGGGCACGGTCGGCCGACGCACACGCGCGGCGTCACGTCGGTGCCCGGGCTCTACTTCCTCGGGCTCCCCTGGCTGCACACGTGGGGGTCGGGCCGCTTCCTCGGCATCGCTCGCGACGCCGAGCACGTCGCCTCCTGCATCACGGGGACCACGGGGCTCCGAGGCTCGCCGGCCCGCACCTCGGCCTCCGTGTAGACGTGTCCCTCACCATCGGCGCCGTCGCCGCCCACTTCGGCCGCGACCTCACCCGCGGCCTGGCCAAGGTGGAGCGCATCCTCGACGGCGCCCGCGAGGCCGGCTGCGACGTGCTGGTGCTGCCCGACGCCACCCTCGGGGGCTACCTCACCGACCTGCGCGAGCCCGACCTCGACGACCTCCCGCCCCCGCTCGAGGACGACGCACCCGAGCTGCGGCGGCTGGTCGCGCTGGCCGGCCCGACCGTCGTGTGCGTGGGGTACGCCGAGCGCGCCGGCGGCGCGACGTACAACGCCGCGGTGTGCCTGACCGGCGACGGCGTGCTCGGCCGGCACCGCAAGGTGCACCTGCCGGCGGCCGAGTCGCGCGCCTACGCCGCGGGCGATCGGTTCACCGCGTTCGACACCCCGGCAGGCCGGATGGGAATGCTGATCGACTACGACAAGACCTTTCCGGAGGCCGCCCGGTCGCTCGCCCTCGACGGCGCCCAGGTGCTGGCCTGCCTCTCGGCGTGGCCGGCGTCGGTCACCGACCGTGCGGACCGCCTGCCGCAGGACCGGCAGGCCCGGCTCTTCGACCTCTACGACAGCGCCCGGGCCGCCGAGAACCAGGTCGTCTGGGCCTCCTCCAACCAGACCGGGACCACCGGGTCGCTGCGCTTCCTCGGCCAGGCCAAGGTGGTGGGGCCTGGCGGCGACGTGCTCGCCCGCACCTCGGCCAAGGGCGGGCTCGCGGTCGCGACCGTCGATGTCACGGCCGAGATCGCGCGCTCGCGGCGCGTGCTGCACCACCTGGCCGAGCTCGAGACGACGGCCTACCGGTGATCGGGTGGTGACCGTCCGGTGAGGGTCGCGCTGCTGACCTACTCGACCAAGCCCCGCGGCGGGGTCGTGCACACGCTCGCGCTGGCCGAGGCGCTGGTCCGGGCGGGCGTCGAGGTCGACGTCTGGACCCTGGCCCGGGGCGGTGACACCGGCTTCTTCCGCCGGGTCGACGACGGGGTGGCCGTGCGCGCCGTGCCGTTCGCCGACCTGGGGCCCGACGAGCCGTTCGGGAGCCGCATCGCGCGCTCGATCGAGGTACTGGGCGCCGCCTTCGCGCCCGCGCGTCCGGCGTACGACGTCGTGCACGCGCAGGACTGCCTCAGCGCCAACGCGGCGCTGCGCTCGGGCCCGGCCGTGCGCACGGTGCACCACCTCGACACCTTCACCACCCCGGAGCTCGTCGCGTGCCACGAGCGCGCCGTCGTCGAGCCGGCGGCGCTGGTCTGCGTCTCCGCGGCGGTGGCCGCCGAGGTCGAGGAGGGGTGGGGGCGCACGCCGACCGTCATCCCCAACGGGGTCGCCGCCGACCGGTTCGAGGCAGGAGAGCTCGACGAGGTCGGACGGCTGCGCTGGCGCCGGCGACTGGGCCGCTACGTGCTCGCCGTCGGTGGCATCGAGCCGCGCAAGGGCACCCTCGACCTGCTCGACGCCTTCGCCCTGCTGCGCGCCGACCACCCCGACCTGCGCCTGGTGCTGGCCGGCGGCGAGACCCTCTTCGACTACCGCGACTACCGGACGGCCTTCGACACCCGGGCCACCGACCTCGGCGTCGTACCCGACCTGCTGGGCGTCGTCGACGACGACGCGCTCCCCGCCCTGGTGGCCGAAGCCGCGGCGCTGTCGTTCGTCTCGACCCGCGAGGGGTTCGGCCTGGCCGCCCTCGAGGCCCTCGCCGCCGGCACCCCCGTGGTGGCCCGTGACCTGCCGGTGCTGCGCGAGGTGCTCGGCGACGCGGTCGCGTACGCCGCCCACCCCGCCGCCATCGCCGCCGCGCTCGCTCGCGCGCTCGACGACCCGCCCGACCCCGCGCCGGGCCGGCTCCTGGCCCGCGGGTTCAGCTGGGACGCGGCAGCAGCCGCGCACCTGCGGTTCTACGCCGGGCGCTGACCGGCGCCACGACCGGGGTCAGGACCCGGGGACCGGGGCCTCGAGCCGGAACCCGACCCCGCGCACCGCGACCACGCGCTCGGTCACGCCCTGGCTCTCGAGCTTCTGGCGCAGCCGGCCGATCGTCACGTCGAGCGTCTTGGTCGAGCCGTACCAGTTCTCGTCCCACACGTCGGCCATCAGGCGACCCCGGCTGACGACCTTGTCCTTGTTGGCGGCCAGGATCGACAGCACGTCGAACTCCTTGCCCGTGAGCGGGACCTCGGTGTCGCCGGCGTAGACCCGGCGGGCACCGACGTCGATGCGCAGGCCGCCCTCGGCCTCGTCGCCGCCGGCACCACTGCCCGCGCCGGTACGGCGCAGCAGGGCCCGCACCCGGGCCTGCAGCTCGGCGAGGCCGAACGGCTTGGCGAGGTAGTCGTCGGCGCCGTAGTCGAGGCCGACCACCCGGTCGAGCTCGCCCGCGCGGGCGGTCACGATCATGATGGCGCCCTCGTAGCCGGCTGCCCGGGCCTGCTTGCAGACCTCGAGGCCGTCCATGTCGGGCAGACCGAGGTCGAGGATGAGCACCTCGGTCGTGCGGGCCACGAGCTCGTCGAGCGCCTTCTGGCCACTGTCGACCCAGCCGACGTCGTAGCCCTCGCGCTCGAGCGTCCGCACGAGGGGGAACGCGATGTCCTCCTCGTCCTCGACGACGAGAACTCTATGGCCCATGGGCAGGAGCATAGGGGGTGGACCGGGTCCTCTCAGGAGACTGTCTTAAACAGTCGCAACATGTCGAGGCGCCGTTGCCGTGCGCCACGGCTCTCGCCGGCGCCGTGATCCGGCCCACACGGGCCCCGTCCCGGGTCAGGCGAACAGGTCGCCGTGCTCCTCGGCCCGGGCCAGCACCTGGTCGAAGCGCTGCTGCTCCAGGCCGAACGGGTCCTCGGCGCCGGCGGCGACCTCGTCCCAGGTGACTGGCGCGGCGGCGTACGGGCGCTCCCTGCCGCGCAGCGAGTAGGGCGCCACGGTCGTCTTGGAGCCGGCGTTCTGCGACCAGTCGAGGAAGACCTTGCCGCCGCGCTTGGCCTTGGCCATGGCCGCGGTGACGAGCCTCGGGTGCTCGGCCTGCAGGTCCTCGCCGATCGCCCTGGCGAGGTCGGAGGCGTCGTCGGAGGGCAGCCGCCGGGGCAGGTCGGCGTAGAGGTGCAGGCCCTTGCTGCCGCTCAGCACGGGCTTGGCGACGAGATCGCGCTCGGCGAGCTTGTCACGGGCGAGCAGCGCCACCTGGCAGCACTCGTGGAGGCCCGCGGGGTCGCCGGGGTCGAGGTCGATCACGATGCGATCGGCGTTGCGCGGACGTCCGTTGCGCCCGACCCGCCACTGGTGCACGTGCAGCTCCAGGGCGGCGAGGTTGGCCAGCCAGGTGAGCGTGGCGAGGTCGTCGACGACCGGGAAGGTCAGCGTGTCGTTCTCGACGTCGCCGTACCGCCCGGCTCGACGACCGGTGGTCGGGACCGTCACGGTGCGCACCCAGGACGGGGTGCCGGCGGGGGCGTTCTTCTCGAAGAAGCTGAGGTCCTGCACGCCGTGCGGCCACCGGATCCGGGTCACGGCGCGGTCGCGCAGGTGCGGCAGCATCACCGGGGAGATGCGGGCGTAGTAGTCGAGCACCTCGCCCTTGGTGGTGCCGGTCCGGGGATAGAGCACCTTATCGAGGCTGGAGATCTTGAGCGTGCGCCCCTCGACGTCGACGTGCAGCTCCTCCCCCTGGTGCGGCTCGCGCCGGGGACTCATCGGTGACTCATCGGTGACTCATCGGCCGATGGCCACCACCGGACGACGCTCGGGGTCCAGGCGCGCGAACAGCGACGTCAGGAACCACAACGGCGCGCTCACGCACCCGGCCGTGGCGCCCTTGCCGTTGACGTGCACGAAGATCCCGGCCCCGCGGTGGCGGACCTGGCTCTGGTTGAAGGTGGTGACGATCGCGTACTCGTACTGCTTGCCGTAGTCGGTGAGCCGCTCGGAGGACTCCGGGTGCCCCTTCAGCCACCAGCGGAACCCGCCGTCGCGCTGGTTGCGGTAGCGGTTGTAGTAGTCGCTGGCGTTGTCCTGGACCCAGAAGTCGCCGCTGCGGATCAGACGGTGGGAGAGGTCCCAGTCGGAGCGCTGGCGGTGGGTGCCGAACGTCGAGGGCAGCGCGTAGGTGCCGAGCGGGGTGGTGCCGGTGCCCTGCCGCCGCTTCGAGCCCTGGACCAGCCCGCCGTAGCCGATCCGGCCGTCCGTGGTGGTCGTGAGCCGGCGCCACCGACCGTCCACCCGCTGGTAGAGGGACACCCGGGCCAGGTGGCCGCTGCTGCGGTTGACCGTGACCACCTGGGTGGTCCCCGAGTGCAGCGTCACCGCCACGCCGCCGAGGTGGATGGTCCGCGCGGTGCTGGCCCGCTCGGCGGTCTGGGCAGGTGGGGCGGTCCGGGCCGGTGGGGTGGCGGCCGGTGCCGGGGCGGGCGCGGCCAGCAGGCCGGCGACGAGGGCGAGCACGACTAGGGATTTCACGGGTCCTCCGAGGTGGGGCGTGGGGGGATGAGGTCGTCGGGGGTCAGATCGGTGCGCACTCCTTGGTACGACGGCTGGCGCAGGCGCGACAACCCCCGTCCGTGTGACTCGACGTCGACGACGAGCACCGGCTCGATCCAGGTGGTGCCGGAAGCGTCGACGCGGGGCACCTCGTCGACGAACGGGCTGGCGGCGCGGGTCAGGCCGGCGACGGCCTCGGCGAGCGCCCGGCTCTGGCGGGGACCGACACCGCTGCCGACACGCCCTCGGAACACCGGCCCGTCGGAGGTCATCTCGCCGACCAGCAGCGAGGCGAGCCGGTCGGTCGTGCCCTCCTGGGGCCGCCAGCCCCCCACCACGTAGGACACCCGGAAGCGGTGCGCGAACTTGAGCCAGTGGGGGCTGCGCTCCCCCGGCCGGTACGGCGAGGACAGGCGCTTGCTGACGATGCCCTCGAGGCCCTGCTGCCGGGTGGCCTCGAGGAGCATCGCGCCGTCGTCGTACGACGCGGGCACCTGCCAGGGCGAGCCCTCGAGCACCTCGGCGAGCCGGGCGCGTCGGGTCGCCAGCGGCTCGCGGGTCAGGTCGTCGCCGTCGAGGCGGAGCAGGTCGAAGACCATGAAGGTCACCGGCACCGTGGTCACCAGCCGCTGCACCGAGGTCGCCCGACGCACGTGCATCCGCTCCTGCAGGACCCGGAAGTCGGGGAGGCCGGCGTCGTTGAGCGAGATGATCTCTCCGTCGACCAGCAGGTCGCGCCGGCGCAGGCCGCGCATCTCGCGCAGGCCCTCGGCGACGTCGGGCCAGGCCGAGGTCACGTCGTTCTCGTTGCGGCTGGTCAGCCGGTAGCGCCCGCGGTCGCCGTACGCCGCCGAGTCGGCGAGGATCCGCATGCCGTCCCACTTGACCTCGTGGGCCCACTCCTCGCCCGGGGGGACGTGGTCGCCGTGGGTGGCGAGCATCGGGCGCATGCGCCCATCCTGCCTGTTGCGGCTCCTGTCGCGGCTACGGCCGGCCGGGGGTGAGGTCGTCGACGACCACCTCGAGGTCGAAGGGCTCGGAGACGACCAGGGTCTCCCCCGCACCCCACGTACCGAGCTCCGTGTAGACGTCGACCCCGTCTCGCAGCGCGTAGGCGGTGATGGACACGTGGGGCGTCGTCTCGACGCACCAGTAGGCCGCGATGCCATGTGCGGCGTACTCGGCCGGCTTGGTGACGCGGTCGGTGGTGCGCGAGCTGGAGGAGACGACCTCGATCGCCAGGTGGACATCGACCGGCGCCAGCTTGGTGGTGTCGTCCGTCTCGAGATCGACCACGACGAGGTCGGGCAGACGGTAGGTGGGCTCGAGGTCCACCGCCATCGGGCCGATCGTGATGACGTGGGCAGGGAGTACTCGTCGCAGGCACCCTCGCAAGAGCTCTCCGACCACTTCGTGCCGCAGTGCCGGCCCGGGGCTCACGACCAAGGCCCCGTCGACGATCTCGTAGCGCCAGGCGGACTCGTCAGGAAGCGCCTGGAGGTCGTCGAAGGTCCACGATCCGACCTTCTCGGGAATGAGCTCGACCATGACCATCCTTCCGCCTCCTTCAGCATCGCACGCGGCTCGGCCATGCACGAGAGCCTGCGATCTCGCTCCGACTGCCGCCACCGTCGTGCCGACGCCTGTGGACAACCCCCCGGAGAAGCGGGAGATACTGCCCCATGCGTGCGATCTGGAAGGGCGCGGTCTCCTTCGGGCTGGTCAGCGTCCCGGTGAAGCTCTACTCCGCGACCGAGAGCCACGACGTGTCGTTCCGACAGGTCCACGAGAGCGACGGCGGGCGGATCAAGTACCAGCGCGTCTGCTCGATCGACGGCGAGGAGGTGCCCTACTCCGAGATCGCCAAGGGCTACGAGACCGAGGACGGCGAGATGGTCATCCTCACCGACGACGACATGGCCTCGATGCCCTCGACGTCGTCGCGCGAGATCGCGGTCGAGAAGTTCGTGCCGAGCGACCAGATCGACCCGATGCTGTTCGAGAAGTCCTACTACCTCGAGCCCGAGAAGTCCGGCGCCAAGCCCTACGCGCTGCTGCGCCAGGCCCTGCTGGACGCCGACCGGATGGCCGTCGTCACGGTCGCGCTGCGCCAGCGCACCAGCGTGGCGGTGCTCCGCGTGCGCGACGACGTGATCGTGCTCCAGACGATGATGTGGCCCGACGAGATCCGCACCCCCGACTTCTCGATCGAGACCGGTGAGGTCAAGGACTCCGAGGTCAAGATGGCCACCATGCTGGTCGAGACCCTGGCGGGCGACTTCGATTCCTCCGACTACGAGGACGACTACGCCGACGCGGTCAAGGAGGTCGTCAAGGCCAAGATCGAGGGCGGCGAGATCAAGCGCACCCCCACCTCGACCAAGACCGGCGGCGAGGTCGTCGACCTGCTCGCGGCCCTGCAGCGCTCGGTCGCCGCGGCCAAGACCGCCCGAGGCGAGTCGGTGCCGGCCGCCGCCGAGTCGGACGACTCGGACGGCTCGGACGAGGACGACGGCGAGGCCGACCAGAAGCCAGCCAGGAAGAGCGCTGCGAAGAAGGCCCCGGCCAAGAAGGTGGCCGCCAAGAAGGCCCCGGCCAAGAAGGCCGCTGTGAAGAAGACGGCCACGAAGAAGACGGCCGCCAAGAAGGCCAGCTAGCCCGGTACACGCAGGCGTCGCAGCCACCAGGCTCCGACTGCCAGCAGCACCCCCGCACCCAGCACGGCGGCGTACGTCGTCCCGGACTCCAGCCATCCGGGCTCCGTGTCGTCGACCTGCCCGGCGTCGTCGTCCGTCCTGGCGCGGTGGGTCGGCGCGCGACCCGCACCCAGGACCTTCTCGACCTCGGCGAGGCTGGCCCGGTCGGCCGCCCTGTTCCCGTCGCAGCTGCCCACCCCGAACGCCGCTCCGTGGCCGGAAGCGAAGAACAGGAGGGTCCGACCTTCCTCCAGCCCGGTCAGAGCGCAGGCCGCGCCCTGGCCGCCGGTCTCGAGCGTGACGGTGCTGAGGACGTCGCCGGCGTACACCCGCTCGACCGCCGCGCGCGCCCGCACGAGACCGGTCGAGCCCTCCGCCATGGGTTCGAGCATGGTCGCGACGAAGACCGCGTCAGCCGAGGTCGCGTAGGCCCGAATGCTGCGCTGCTCGCACGAGCAGGCGTGTGCGGGGCCGGCCGTGGAGGTGAGCAGGACCGGGACGGCGAGCAGGGTGGCCAGCAGGGCGAGCAGCAGACGAGGGAGGCGCGTCACGGCGTGGGTCACGGGCCTGGGACGAGATGTCGGGTGCGTTGGTTCCGCACACCTGGGAGACTCGTCCCGACGCTCGCTCTGGGCGTCTCGTCGATGGACCGGCGCCGCCGCTGAAAGGCGCTCTCGCATGAACCCTCAGTCCTCGTCCCTGCGCCCGGCCGGAGCCGCTCCCACCCTTCGGTGAGCCCGGTCAAGTCGAAGCCCGCCGACCTGCGGCGCCGCCGGCGTCCCCGCCAGCACCGCTGCTGGGGGCACCTCGTCCTCGCGCCGCTCTGGGTGGCGTACGACGCCAACCTCGGCACCCTGCTGCGCACCTGCGACGCGGTCGGTGCCTGCCTCGCGGTGCCTGACAGCGAGCACTACCGGGCGGCGCTGACCAGGGGTGACACCCTGGGTCGGCGACGTCCCTGCGTCCACTGGGTACGCCGCGACAAGGACGGCTGGGTGCGCGACCAGCAGGAGGCGGGCTGGACGGTCGTCGCCGTCGAGCTCGCCGAGGGCTCGCTCCCGTTGCCGCGCCTGGAGCCCGCCCGTGGCCGGACCGTCGTCCTGCTGGGTCACGAGCACCACGGTGTGCCCGACGAGCTGGTCGAGACCGCCGACCTGTGCGTCGAGATCCCGATGGTCGGCAGCGGGGCGAGCCTCAACGTCGCGGTGTCGGGGAGCCTGGTGCTCTACCGACTGGCCGGCCTGTCGTGAGGTCGCCCGCCGTCGCCTGCGCCGCTCGGAGGACGACGGACGGCTTCGACCTGGGCTCGGTCCTCAGCGACGGGGTCGGGTGAGCCGCCAGAGGGTGCCGAGCACCACCACGACGACGGCGATCGCGGCCACGGCGTCGTAGGAGTCCGGGGTCACGGACATCACGCCGAGCGCCGCGACCAGCATGACCAGCGGCACGGCCCACACCGCGACGAGCAGCTCCACCAGGAACCGCGCGGTCTCGTCGACCAGGCGCCGCGCGACGGCACCGGCCGAGGGGCCGACCTGCGGGAACGGCACCCAGCGCCGGCCGTCGTACCAGAAGCGGCCGTCGGCGCTCACTGCCGGCGCGGCCACGCGGGTGTCGTCCATGGATCGCACCCTACGTCGTCGTCCGGCCGGCTCGGGCCGAACGGCTCATCACGTAGTCGGCCAGTCGCGGCGCCACCAGGTTGAGCACGTCGCCCGCCCGGCCAGCGGCGATGTTCCACGACACCGGCCGGTCCTCGAGGGCCCGGACGACACGGGCGGCGGCCTGGTCGGCCGTCAGCGAGGGCAGGCCGCGGTAGTGCTGCGACGACGTCGCGAGCATCGGGGTCTGCACCACGCCGAAGCGCATGTTGGTGAAGGTGACGTTGTCGTCCCAGGTCTCGCGCGCGGCGACCCGGGCCCAGGTGTCGAGGGCCGACTTCGACGCGAGGTAGGCCGCGAAACGCGGCGCCTTGAGCTGCACGCCCCACGACACGATGTTGACGACGTGACCGAACCGCTGCTCGCGCATCGCCGGCAGCAGCCCCATCGTCAGGCGCACCGGGCCGAAGTAGTTGATCGCCATGGTCCGCTCGAAGTCGTGGAACCGGTCGTGGCTGTCGCGCAGCGAGCGGCGGATCGAGCGACCCGCGTTGTTGACCAGGTAGTCGACCCCACCGTGCTCGGCGAGCACCCGCTCCACCAGGGCGTCGACGGCGTCGCCGTCGGTCAGGTCGCAGGGGTACGCCGCGGCGCGGCCGCCCGCGGCGACGAGCTCGTCGGCGAGCGAGCCGATGGTCTCGGCGCGTCGCGCGACCAGCAGCACCGTCGCGCCCCGCTCGGCCACGAGCCGCGAGGTCGCCTCGCCGATGCCCGAGGACGCACCCGTCACCAGGACCACCCGGTCGCGCAACGGGCTCGGGGCCCCCGGGCGGAGCAGCCGGCGTACGGCGGCGCGAGGGGTCTGCAGCAGGAGGCTCACCCGACGATCATGTCCCCACCGCCTGGCAGGGTGGAGCCATGGGTGAGAGCAACGCCGGGTGGGGGGTCGCGTCGGCGACGACGATCGGCTCGTTCCACGTGCGCGAGCACCTGCCCAACCAGGACTCCGTGCGCACCTGGGCGGCAGGTGACGGCACGGCGGCGATCGTGGTCGTCGCCGACGGCCACGGGCACCACGCCCACTTCCGCAGCGACGTCGGCGCCGACCTCGCGACCGCGCTGACCCTCGACGCCCTGCAGACAGCCCTGCGCGGCACCGAGCCGATCGACCCCGTCGAGGTCGCCGTCGACGTGGCCACGGCCTGGCGTCGCGCGGTGCTGGAGCACGTCGAGGCCCACCCCTTTCGCTCCGACGAGGCCCCACGCGGACCCCTCGTGCCCTACGGCACCACGCTGCTCGCGGTCGCGACGACGCCCGACCTCCTGGTCGCGCTCCAGATCGGCGACGGTGACACCGTGGCCGTCCGGACGTCGGGCGAGGCGTGGCGACCGTTGCCCGAGGACCCGTCCCTCGACGGCGTCCTCACCGCCTCGCTGTGCCAGCACGACCCGATCTCGTCGCTGCGCACCGCCACGCTCGACCTGCGCAAGGACCCGATCAGCCTCGCCTACGTCTGCACCGACGGCCTCGGCAAGGCCCGCACGGACTCCCAGACCTGGTGGTCGGAGGTCGGGCGTGAGCTGGCCGTGACCGCCCGCGACGGCGGCCTCTCGGCCATCCGCGCCCGGCTCCCTCGCGACGTGCGCGGCCCCGCGCAGGTCGGGGGCGACGACACGACGCTGGCCCTGGTCGCGCGGGCCTGAGAGCCCCGTCAGCCCGCGGCACGACGCAAGAGATCCGGGCGGCCCGTCGGTCCAGGTCGCTGTGGTTCGGGTGTAACCACGCCGACCGTGCGGAGGCTCGACGGGCGACGAGAGGAGATCACCATGACCATGCAGATGATGCACGTGGCCTTCGGCCGGGGCCATCGATCGGTCGCCGAGGCGTCCGACCGTCTACGTGCGTGACGGCGTCGTCAACACCGCGTTCCCGAGCCCGTGAGAGGACTTCTGATGACCCAGGACTGGACCGACCGACTGTTCCGCGACGAGGGACCCTCGGGTTCGCGCGTCATCCTCGACGCCGTGGCCGGCACCGCCCCGGACCCGGTCGAGCTCGACCTCAACGTCTGGTTGGTGACCATCGACCGCGGCGCCGGCACGGTGCACGTCGAGCACTCCTTCGACCCCGACGAGGGGGACCTCACCGTGGACGCGCTCGTGTCGGGCCTCGAGGCGCGGCTGACGGCACCATGAGCCGGCCCGCCCCGGTCGACCCGACGGACCCGGTCGACTCGATCCGCGAGTTCGCCGGGGACGACGCGGGGGCGGTCGCGCTGCGCGACGGGATCGGTCAGCTCGCCGAGCACTACGCCGGGACTCCCCTGGGGGATCGGCTCGCTGCGGTGCTGGCCGGGCGGGCGGGCATGCGCGACCTGGCCGGCGACGCCGAGTTCGTCGACCTGACCACCGCCTTCACGCAGCGGTTCTCCGACGAGTGGGACTCCCTGGACCCCGAGCAGCGCGCCGCCCTCGTCGATCAGGGCGACACGCTGCTCGCGGGGCTCGAGCCCGCGCCCGAGGCCGGGCCCGGCACCGCCCCCGGGGGCCCGCCGCGTCCCTGAGCTCAGGCCAGCGACTCGAGCCAGGCCTGGTGCAGGTCGGAGAAGTGACCCTCGCCCGAGCCGACGAGGGCGTCGGGGGTGCCGTCCTCGACGACCTCGCCGTGGGCCATCACCAGCACCCGGTCGGCGATCTCGACGGTCGACAGGCGGTGGGCGATGATCACCGCGGTGCGCCCGGCGAGCACGGTGCGCAACGCGCGCTGCACCAGGCGCTCGGACGGTACGTCGAGCGAGGAGGTCGCCTCGTCGAGGATCAGCACGGCGGGATCGGCCAGGAAGGCCCGGGCGAACGCCACCAGCTGGCGCTGGCCGGCGCTGAGCCGTCCGCCGCGGTTGGCGACCTGGGTCGCGTAGCCGTCGGGCAGCGCCATGATCAGGTCGTGTGCGCCCAGGGCGCGAGCGGCGGCCTCGACCTCGGCGTCGGAGGCGCTGGGCCGGCCGAAGCGGATGTTGTCGGCGACCGACCCGGTGAAGAGGTAGTTCTCCTGGGTGACCATGACCACCGAGGAGCGCAGGTCGTCGGAGGACAGGTCGCGCAGGTCGACGCCGTCGAGCAGGATGCGGCCCGCGGTCGGGTCGTAGAACCGGGTGCAGAGCTTGGCCAGTGTCGTCTTGCCGGCGCCGGTGGTGCCGACGAGCGCCACGGTCTGCCCGGCGGGCACCGTCAGGTCGAGCCCGGGAATGACGTCACGGTCGTCGAGGTAGCCGAACCGGACGGCGTCGAACGTCAGCGTGCCGCCCCCCTCGGCGAGCGGCGACGGCTCATCGGGCTCGGGCACGGACGGCTCCTCGCGGAGCACGTCGGCCAGCTTGTCGAGGGCCGCGGTCGCGGACTGGAACGTGTTGAGGAACTGCGAGATCTCCATCATCGGCTCGAAGAACCGGCGCAGGTAGAGCAGGAAGGCCGCGAGCACTCCGACCGTGATCTCGCCGTCGGCGGCGAGGTAGGCGCCGTAGACGAGGACCACGGCGATGGTGATGTTGCCGATGAGCTTGACGCCTGGCATGAACCAGGCGACCAGACGGAACGCGACCAGGTTGGCCTGGCGGTTGTCGTCGTTGACGACGTCGAAGATCTCGAGGTCACGGGGCTCGCGGCGGAACGCCTGGACCGCGCGGATGCCGCCCATCGACTCCACGAAGTGGACGATCAGCAGCGCGACCTTCTCGCGCGAGACCCGGTAGGCCCGTGCCGACTCGCGTCGGAACCAGGCCGTCACCAGGTAGAGGAACGGCCCGCACACGAGCGCCACCAGCCCGAGCTTGACGTCGAGGAACATCAGGATGACCGCGGTGCCGACCAGGGTGAGGGCCGCCGTGACGAGACCGTCGAACCCGGACTCGAGCATCTCGTAGATCGCGTCGATGTCGGAGGTCTGGCGCGAGATCACGCGGCCCGAGGTGTAGTCGTCGTGGAACGCCGGGCTGAGCCGCTGGAAGTGCCGGAACACCCGCCGCCGCAGCTGGTAGAGCAGGTCCTGGCCGATCCGGCCCGAGCGGAGCAGGAACAGCTGGCGGGTGATCGCCTGGACCAGGGTCGCGCCGAGCACCAGGCCGACCACGACGAGCAGCGGCTGGAGGTCGTCGCGCTCGCGGATGGGCGGGATGCCCCGGTCGATGCCGACCGACACGAGGTAGGGGATCGCCAGACGGGCGGCGTTCTCGAGGACGACGACCGCGACCAGCCACCAGATGGCGCGCTTGTAGGGACGCAGGATCTCGCCCAGCAGCTGCCGCGAGCCGCCGACGAAGCGGACCCGGTCAGCGGTGTGGATCTGGTCGGTCTCGTCGTTCTTGGCGATGCCCCGCCAGGAGCGGTCGGCCTGCTCGTCGGTCGCGAGCTCGTCACTGGGGCGTTGGTCGATGCTCATGACGAGACCGCCTCTCGCAGGTCGGCGTCGGCCGAGAGCAGCTCGCGGTAGGCCGGCACGGTGGCGAGCAGCTCGCGGTGGTCGCCGACGTGGGTGATCGTGCCGTCCTGGAGGAGCGCGACCCGGTCGGCGAGCAGCACGGTCGAGGCCCGGTGGGCGACGACGAGGCCGGTGGTCGACGACAGGACACTGCGCAGGGCGTCCTCGACCAGCTTCTCGGTGTGGACGTCGAGCGCGGAGAGCGTGTCGTCGAGCACCAGCACCTGAGGCCGCGCCAACACGGCCCGGGCGAGCGCGAGGCGCTGTCGCTGGCCGCCCGAGAGAGCCATGCCCTGCTCGCCGATGCGGGTGTCGAGACCCCACGGCAGGTCGCGGACGAACCCGGCCTGCGCCACGTCGAGGGCGGCCTCGACCTCGGCGTCGGTGGCGTCGGCCCGACCGAGCGTGAGGTTCTCCCGGGCACTCATGGAGAACAGCGTGGGGTCCTCGAACGCGGTGGCGACCATCGTGCGCAGGTGGTGGAGGTCGAGGTCGCGCAGGTCGACGCCGTCGAGGGTCACCCGGCCGCCGGTGACGTCCTCGAGCCGCGGGACGAGGGCGGTCAGCGCGGTCTTGCCGGAGCCGGTGGCCCCGACCAGGGCGATCGTCTCGCCGGGCAGGAGCTCGAGCACGATGTCGCGCAGGACCGGCTCGTCGAGGGCGTCGGGGAAGGCGAAGTCGACGTGCTCGAAGCGCAGGTGGCCGCGCGGCTCGCCGATCAGCACGTCGCCGCCGACGATGGCGGGCTCGGTGTCGAGGACCTCGAGGATCCGCGCCGCGGCACTCATCGCCTCCTGGGCCATCGCCAGGATCACGCCGAGTGCCGAGACCGGCCAGACGAGCGTGAGGAGCAGGGTCAGGAAGGCGACGAGCTCGCCGACGCTGAGCTGGCCGCGACCGACGCCGATGGCGCCCAGGAGCAGCACGACGCAGACCGCGAGGTTGGGGATGACCTCGAGGAAGGTCCAGAACCGCGACGAGAGCCTGACCTTGTCCATGCTGCGGCGGTGCAGCTCGCGCGCGCCGGCCTCGTACTGCTCGGCGACGTGCTCGCTGCGGCCGAAGGCCTTGATGACGCGGATGCCGAAGGCGCCCTCCTCGGCCCGGGTCGCCAGGTCGCCCTGCTGGTCCTGCACGATGCGCGACATCACGACGTAGCGCTTCTCGAAGCGCATGCAGAGCCAGATGATCGGCACCGCGGTGGCCGCGACGACCAGGCCCAGGGGCCAGTACATCGCGAGCAGCACCACGCAGACGCTGACGACCTGGACGATGTTGACCACCAGGAAGATCAGCCCGAAGCCCATGAACCGGCGGATCGAGCTGAGGTCCTGGATGGCGCGCGAGAGCAGCTGGCCGGCCGGCCACCGGCTGTGGAACGACATCGGCAGCGACTGCAGCCGCCGGTAGAGGTCGCGGCGCATCTCCTGCTCCATCGACAGCACGGTGGTGCTCTGCACCCAGCGGCGCAGCCAGATCAGGAACGCCTCGACCAGGCCCAGCCCGAGGGCCAGCAGGCCGAGGGGCCACACCGCCGCGATGTCGCCGTCGGCGATCGGGCCGTCGATGACGGACCTGGTGACCAGCGGGATGCCGATGGAGGTGCCGACGACGGCGAGCGAGGTGACGAGCATGATCACGACCGAGAGCACGTGCGGGCGCAGGTAGCCGCGAATGCGCCAGATCGAGTGCACCCCCGCCGGGGGTGTCACGTCGGGGTCGGGCCCGATCTCGGTGGTGGGGGCAGTTGTCATCGTCAACCACCCTAGGTCGGACCACCGAAAGCCGGCGAACGGCTAAGGCACCTTAGGTCGGCCGTCACACCCGCCCGACGCCCCCACCCCTCACGTCATCGGTACGCCGAGGTTGGGGGTCGATCCCTCATGCCCGGGGGGTGCCGGGCGGGCCAGTGTTCACCTCACCAGGCCGCACCGAGCGGCCGCCGTACACCAGGAGAACGACCGCCATGAACCGCTCCACCACCCGCATCCTGCCCGTCCTCGCCCTGTCCGCCGTCGTCATCGGCACGGCCACGGCCGGCTCGGCCGTCGCGGCCGGCCTGGTCACCGGCGCCCAGATCAAGAACAGCACCATCACCGGCATCGACGTCAAGAACGGCAGCCTCACCGGCTCCGACGTCAAGGACGGCAGCCTTGCCGGCAAGGACGTCAAGAACGGCTCGCTCGGGGAGGGCGAGCTGTCCCCGGGCACCCGGAAGAAGCTCAACGAGCCCGCCGTCCAGGGCTACCAGGTCGTCACCCAGACCGTGTCGGTCCCGACCGACGGCCAGGCCTCGGTCTTCGTGTTCTGCCCCGCCGGCAAGGTCGCCCTCGGCGGCGGCAGCTCCTGGGCCGAGTCGGCCCTCGAGGTCGACGCGGTCGTCAACGAGAGCTCCCCCGGCAAGGCGGTCGGCGAGTTCTTCGCCCCTCTCGAGGCCGGCGACCGCGCCGACGCCTGGAAGGTCACCGGACAGCACCACGGGCTGGACGCCCAGGACCTCACGGGCTACGTGATCTGCGTCAGCCCGAGCTGACCCGCCCCGCTCAGGTCAGGAGCCCCCGGACGACCCGCAGGCCCACCGACATCCGCGCCAGGTCGGCCTGGTCGGCGCCGCACAGCTGGCCGAGGGTCTCGGCGGCCCGCGCGACGACGACGGCGTCACCGTCCTCCCAGGCCGCGATCCGCGCCGGCGCGGAGTCGTCCGGCGAGGTCGTGGCGAGCACCTGCGAGGTCAGCTGGGCGTGCACCGCGTGCAGGTCGTCGCGCAGCGCGGCCCGCGCCATCGTCTGCCACCGGTCGTCGCGCGGCAGGCTGGCGATCTGCTGCGCCAGGCTGGACAGGCCGAGCCGCTCCCCGAGCGTGAAGTAGACCCGGGCGACGTCGGTCACCTCGAGCCTCTCGCGCCCGGCGATCTCGACGACGTTGAGCAGCACGTAGGCCGAGGGCAGCACCGCCACCCGGGCGGCCAGGTCGTCGGGCACCTGGTGGTCGACCAGCCGGGCCCGCCGCGCCTCGTAGGCGGCCAGCTCACGCCCGACCATCAGCTCGGGCAGGCCCTTCATGGCCTCCTGGACCGGTCCCGAGAACTGGTCGACCAGGCCCTGGCTGTCGAGCGGGGGCCTGCGGTTGGTGACCAGCCAGCGCGACCCGCGCTCGACCAGGGTCCGCATCTCGATGCGCATGTGGGTCTGCACCTCGGCGGCGAGCACGTTGTCGTAGGTCGCCAGCTCGGTGCGCAACGGCAGCGACCCGAAGATCTCGCGCGAGACGAAGTTGGCCCGGGTGAGCTCGGCGGCGGTCGCACCGGTCTCGCCGGCGAGCCGGGGCCAGTAGGTCATGCCGGCGCCGTTGACCAGGTCGTTGACCACCTGGGTCACGATGATCTCGCGGCGCAGCGGGTGGTCGGCGATCCGGTCGGCGAACCCCTCGCGGACCTGCCGGGGGAAGTAGGCCCGCAGGTCGAGGTCGAGATAGGGGTCGTCGGGCAGGTCGGAGGCGATGAGCTCACCGGCCAGGACGATCTTGGTCCAGGCCAGCAGCACCGACAGCTCGGGCGTGCTCAGGCCCTGGCCGCGGTCGAGGCGTCGGGCGACCTGCCGACTGGTGGGCAGGTCCTCCAGCTGGCGGTTGAGGTGTCCGTCGGCCTCGAGCTTCTTCATCCACGACTCGTGGACGTGGAGCAGCGGGGCGGCGTTGGACTCCGCGTTGGCCAGGGCGAGGTTCTGCTCGTAGTTGTCGCGCAGCACCAGCTCGGCGACCTCGTCGGTCATCTCGGCCAGCACCGTGTTGCGCTGCTTCTCGGTGAGGTCGCCTGCGGCGACGACCCGGTCGAGCAGGATCTTGATGTTGACCTCGTGGTCGGAGGTGTCGACGCCGGCGGAGTTGTCGATGAAGTCGGTGTTGACCCGACCGCCGCCGCGCGCGTACTCGATGCGGCCGAGCTGGGTGAGCCCGAGGTTGCCGCCCTCGCCGATGCAGCGGGCGCGCAGGTCACCGCCGTCGACGCGGATCGCGTCGTTGGCCTTGTCGCCGACGTCGGCGTGGCTCTCGTCGGCGGCCTTGACGTAGGTGCCGATGCCGCCGTTCCAGAGCAGGTCGACCGGCGCCAGCAGGATGGCGCGCATCAGCTCGGCGGGGGTCATCGTGTCGACGTCGTCACCGAGGCCGAGCGCGCTGCGGACCTCGGGCGTGAGCCGGATCGACTTGGCCGAGCGCGGGAACACCCCACCGCCGGCGGAGATCAACGACGTGTCGTAGTCCTGCCAGCTGGAGCGCGGCAGCTCGAAGAGCCGGCGCCGCTCGGCGTACGACGTGGCCGCGTCGGGATCGGGGTCGAGGAAGATGTGGCGGTGGTCGAAGGCCGCGACCAGCCGGGTGGACTCGCTGCACAGCAGCCCGTTGCCGAAGACGTCGCCCGACATGTCGCCGATGCCGGCGCAGGTGAACTCCTGCGTCTGGCAGTCGATGCCCATCTCACGGAAGTGCCGCTGCACCGACACCCAGGCGCCGCGTGCGGTGATGCCCATGGCCTTGTGGTCGTAGCCGACCGAGCCGCCGCTGGCGAAGGCGTCGCCCAGCCAGAAGCCGTAGGCCTTCGCGACGCCGTTGGCGATGTCGGAGAACGTCGCGGTGCCCTTGTCGGCCGCGACGACGAGGTAGGAGTCGTCGCCGTCGTGGCGCACGACGCGCTCGGGCGGCACCGTCTCGCCCTCGACGAGGTTGTCGGTGACGTCGAGCAGGCCGGAGATGAAGGTCTTGTAGCTCGCCACGCCCTCGGCCAGCCACGCGTCGCGGTCGACCGCCGGGTCGGGGAGGTTCTTGGCGAAGAAGCCGCCCTTGGCACCGACCGGGACGATCACGGTGTTCTTGACCATCTGGGCCTTCACCAGGCCCAGCACCTCGGTGCGGAAGTCGTCGCGCCGGTCACTCCAGCGCAGGCCGCCGCGGGCCACCGCGCCGAAGCGCAGGTGGACGCCCTCGACGCGCGGCGAGTAGACGAAGATCTCGTACTGCGGCCGCGGCTCGGGCAGGTCGGGGATGGCCGACGGCTCCAGCTTGAGCGAGATGTAGCGATGCGGCTGGTCGGCGTCGGGGCCGCTGGTGAGCTGGAAGTAGTTGGTGCGCAGCGTCGCGGTGATGTGGGTCAGGTAGGAGCGCAGGATCCGGTCGTGGTCGAGGCTGACCACGTCGTCGAGCGCGGTGATGATGCGCCGGGTGATCGCCTCCTCCTCGCCCCGGGCCCGGTCGGGGTCGAAGCGTGCGGCGAAGAGCTCGACGAGCAGCCGGGTGATGGCGACGTTGCCGGCCAGGGCGCCCTCGATGTAGTCGAGGGCGAACGGGGTGCCGCCCTGCTTCATGTACTTCGCGTAGGCGCGCAGCAGCGCGGCCTGTCGCCAGGTCAGCCGCGCCCCGAGCACCAGGTTGTTGAACCCGTCGATCTCGGTGAACCCGTCCCACACGGCACGCAGCGCGTCCTGGAACAGGCCCCGGGACTCCTCGGGCAGCGTGCCCGGGTAGCGGAGCCCGAACTCGTAGACGTGCGAGGGACGGTCGAGCCCGACCAGGGTGTAGGGCCGCTCGTCGACGACCTCGACCCCCATCGAGCTGAGCATCGGGAGGATCTGGCTGAGCGACAGCGGCGGACCGATGCGGTAGAGCTTGAGCCGCGCCTCGCCGGCGCCGGCGTCGAGCTCCTGGTAGAGCGAGTGGTCGATGCCCTCGTCGCCGCGGATGCTCTCGAGACGGCCGAGGTCGACCGACGCCGTCCGGGGCGTGAAGTCCTCCTTGTAGGCCTCGGGGAACGAGTCGAGGTAGCGCCGGCCCAGGATCGCGCCGACCTCCTCGCCGTACTCGGCGACGACCGCGGTGGTGAAGTCGTCGCGCCACGACCGGGACGCGTCGGTGAGACGGCGCTCGAGGTCGGCGGTGTCGATGTCGGGGATCGAGTGGCCGCTCGGCAGCCGGACGACGAAGTGCACGCGCGCGGTGGTCGACTCGTTGATGCGCACGTTGAACTCGACGTTGTCGGCGCCGAGGCGGTCCTTGAGGATCTGCACGAACTTCTCGCGCACACCGGTGTTGTAGCGGTCGCGCGGCAGGTAGACGAGGACCGAGACGTAGCGCCCGTAGGTGTCCTTGCGGACGAACATCCGCACGGCCCGGCGCTCGCGGGCCTGCATCGCGGCCTCGGCCAGCGGGCCGAGCTCCTCGACGGGGGTGTGGAAGAGGTCGTCGCGCGGATAGGTCTCGAGGGTGTCGAGCAGCGCCTTGCCGGCGTGGCTCTGGGGGTCGAAGCCGCTGTCGCGCAGGACCGTCTGCACCTTCTCGCGCACCAGCGGGATCCGCAGCAGCGACTCGGTGTAGGCCGCGCTCGAGAACAGCCCGAGGAACCGGCGCTCGCCGCTGACCTCGCCGTCGGCGCCGAACGTCTTGACCCCGACGTAGTCGAGGTAGGCCGGGCGGTGCACGGTCGCGCGGGAGTTGGCCTTGGCCAGCACGAGCAGCGTGCGCTCACGGGCCTTGGCCTTGACCGGGTCGGGCAGCCGGCCGAAGGACTCCGAGATCTGCTGGTCCGAACGCAGGATGCCCAGGCCGGTGCCGGGGATCGCCCGCAGCACGTCGTCCTCGACGCCGTCGACCTCTGCCCGGTCCAGGGAGTACTCGCGGTAGCCGAGGAAGGTGAAGTGGCCGTCGGCCAGCCACGTCAGCAGCTCGCCGGCCTGGCGCAGCTCCTCGCCGTCGAGCGGCGGCGGGTCGGCCTTCAGGCCCTCGACGATGGCCGCGACGCGCTCGTTCATCTTCGACCAGTCCTCGACGGCCTCGCGCACGTCGCGCAGCACCCGCTGGACGTCGTCCACGACACGAGCCGGGTCGCTCGACCCGTCGCCGCCCAGCCGGTCGATCTCGACGTGCATCCACGACTCGCGGACCGCGTCGCCCTCGGGCGGGCTCGCACCGTCGGCGACCGGCTCGACCGACACCAGCCGACCCGCCACGTCGCGCACCACGTCGAAGTTGGGGTGGACGACGAGGTGGACGTCGCGGAGCTGGCGGCTGACCTCCATCGTCAGGCTGTCGACGAGGAACGGCATGTCGTCGACGACGACCTCGACGACCGAGTGCCCCCCGGCGCTCCAGCCGTGCTCACCGGGCACGGGGGTCACCACCCGGACCTGGGCGGTCCCCTGCGGACGGTGCTCGGCCAGCTTGAAGTGGGAGGCCAGCGCGCCGTAGGCGTCGGCGTCCGAGCGGTCGACCAGGTCCTCGGGCGCCACGTGGCGGAAGTAGGCCTGGAGCAGCTCGCGTACGTCGGCCTGCGGAGGTCCCCCGCTGCCCTTGCTGTGCTGGGCCAGTCTGGCGGCCTTGTCGAGGAGATCGGACTTGTCGGAATCGTGCGTCGTCGTTGACACGCCCACCACCGTATGACCCGGTGTGGGGGGCCACAACAACCGCACGGGTTACCTCGCGGTAGCCCGCCCCGGACCGGGCCACCCGTCGTACGACGCCACGAGGGCGAGCGCCTCGCGCCGGGTGCCGGCGTGGCCGACGAGGGCGTCCCACTCGTCGAGGACCAGGGCGGCGACGGCCGCGGGCAGGAGCCTCCCGGAGGAGTAGATCGTGCGCCAGCCGTAGTCCGGCGCGACCTGCTCGAGCTCGACCAGGTCGAGGCGCAGCTCGACGGGGACGGCCTGGGTCCACACCACCTCGACGTAGTTGGTGGTGCGGCCGGGAGTGCGCTCGCGCTCCCCCGTCAGCACCTCGGAGGTGACGCGGCCGCGGGCCACGATGCCCCGGCCGTGCGCGCCCTGGCGGTGGAGCAGCGCCGGGACGCCCGGTCCGATGCCGGTGCGGTGGCGGCCGACGCCCCACGTGGACGCCACCGGCTGCCCCGCCAGGCAGGGCGCGACCACCTCGGCCGCCCACGTCCGTCGGTCGTAGACCCGGGCGTCGTCGCGGCCGGGGTTCCAGGTCATCAGCACCGGTCGCACGGGCACCCCACCCGACCCACCCGGCCTCACAGCCGGCTGCGGACGTCCCACAGCACGGGGTAGTACTGCAGCGGCAGCCGCCCGCGCAGGTAGGCCGAGCCGCTCGACCCGCCGGTCCCGGACTTGCTGCCGATCATCCGCTCGACCATGACGACGTGCCGCGCCCGCCAGCTCGCCGCGAGCTCGTCGTGCTGCAGCAGGGCCTCGGCGAGCGCCCACACGGCGGCGTACCGGGAGCGGTCGTGCGCGGCGGAGCGCACCGACATGGCGATCTCCTCGTCGTCCCCGGCGGGGAGGCCGTGCGCGGCGACCACGGCGACGAACGCGTCCCACAGCGTCGGCTCCGCCAGACGGCGCCCCAACCGCTGCTGCTCGGCGTCGGTGAGCCCCCGGAATCGCTCCAGGTAGGCGGGGTCCTTGGCGCCGGACAGGAACTCCAGCTCGCGGAACTGCACGCTCTGGAACCCGCTCGCCGGGGCGAGCTGCTGCCGGAACTGCAGGAAGTCCTGCGGCGTCATCGTCTCGAGCACGTCGACCTGCTGCACCAGGACCCGCTCGATGACGTGGACGCGCGCCAGCAGGTGCTGGGCCCACCAGAGCCGGTCGTCCTCGACCTGGCCGAGCATGGCGTCGCGGGCCGCAATGACCTCGTGGATGAGCTGCTTGAACCACAGCTCGTAGACCTGGTGGATGGTGATGAACAGCAGCTCGTCGTGGGCCGGCGGGTCGGACTCCAGGTGCTGGGCGTCGAGCAGCGCCGGCAGCCGCAGGTAGCTGCCGTAGGTCAGCTGAGCCCCCTGCTCGCCGAAGGAGACGAAGCGCTCGTCGTGCGGGTCGGCCTGGGGGGCGGCCTGGGAGCCGGGTCGGGAGTCGGTCACGGACGCCACCCTTCCACGCCGAACCGCAGCGGGAGCCACGCGGCTGTGGCAACCTCGGACGCCGCGGGGCACGGCTGCCCCGCCCTCGGGAGGAGAGACCGTGCTCGTACGTCGATCAGTGCTGTCGGCCCTGTCGGTGCTGCTCGTCCCGGTCGTGGCCGCCTCGACCCTGACCGGGTGCGGCGGCGAGGGCTCCTCCGCGGACCGCGACGGTCGCCCGGCCCTCACGGCGTCCTCGGGGGCCGGCGTCGCCGAGGCGCTCACCGACCTCGACACCGGCCGGACCAGCGCCACGATCGAGGTCGACGGCACCACGATCACCCGCACCGGCAGCTACCGGGTCAGTGGACCCGCCAGCGCCTCCGAGATCACCTACGACCTGGCGGGCGACGACACCCTGGTCACGCGCTACCTCTCGATCGACGGGGTCTCCTTCAGCCAGGTCGACAACGGGGACGAGATGCAGATGGATCGCTGCTGGCTGCGCGACGAGGCCAGCGTGGTCGACATCGCGCCCGAGATCGGGGTGCTGCTCGACCTGCGCGACGAGCGCGGCCGGGTCACCACCGACCTCTACACCGCCGCCCACATGCTCAGCGCGCAGTTCCTGACGCTGCTCGGCGTCACCGCCGACTCGACGGCCCGCACCCCGATCGACCTGCACGTCGACGACGACGGCACCGTCACCGGGTGGAGCACCACCATCCAGCGCCTGGCCGAGTCGGCCCGGCAGGCCGGGCTCGACCCGCCCGCGGACGCCCTCGCGCTGGACGACAGCACGATCGACGTCCGGCTGGACGGCCTGGGCAGGCAGGTCGACATCAGCGCCCCGGCCGACGACCGGCAGCTGCCGCTGGACCCCACCGACCCCGACGCGGTCGACGAGGGCGAGTTCGAGGCCGCCCTCCAGGCGTGCGAGGCCGGGTGAGGGCCGGGTGAGAGCCGGACGATGGGGGCTCCCGGCATGATGTGCCCATGAGGTTCCGTCACGCGCTGACCTACGACGCGCCGCCCACCGAGGTGTTCGCCATGCTCTCCGACCCGGCCTTCCGCGAGAAGGTCGCCACCGCGCAGGGAGTGGTGTCGGCCGACGTACGACTCACGCCCACCGGCAGCGGCTTCGACCTCGACATGGACCAGGTGCAGAACACCGCCGGCCTGCCGTCCATCGCCAAGAAGGTCGTCGGCGACACGACCGAGATCACGCTCACCGAGCGGTGGCCCGACGCGTCGGGCGGCTCGCTCGAGATCGTCGCCCCCGGCAAGCCCACGTCGGCCTCCGGCACCATCGCCCTGGCCGAGCAGGGTGCGGGCACGGTCGAGACGGTCGAGCTCGAGATCAGGGTCAAGGTGCCGCTGATCGGCGGCAAGCTCGAGCGGCTGATGGCCGACAGCGTCAAGAGCGGCATGGACGTCGAGCAGACCGTCGCCGCCGCCTGGCTCGCCGGGGAGCGCTGATGTCGAAGACGATCCGCTACGAGATGGCCTACGACGCTCCCGTCGAGACCGTGGCCGCGATGCTCGCCGACCCGACGTTCCGCGAGGACGTCTGCCGCTACCAGGGCGTCACCCAGGTCACCGCGACGATCGCGGTCGCCGGCGACACCAAGACCGTCACGGTCGACCAGATGCAGCCGACCGCCGGGGTGCCGTCGTTCGCCAAGAAGATCGTCGGCGACGAGACCAACATCGTGCAGCAGGAGACCTGGTCGAGCCTGACCCAGGGCGACATCACCGTCACCATCCCGGGCAAGCCCGGCGAGATGTCCGGCACGATCACCCTGGCGCCCACCGACGCCGGCGGGACCCTGGAGACCGTCGAGCTGACCGTCAAGGTCAAGATCCCGATCGTCGCCGGCAAGCTCGAGGGCCTCATCGCCGACCTGCTGCTCAAGGCCCTCAAGGCCGAGTACAAGGTGGGACGCGACTACCTGTCGAGGTGACCCTCGATCGGGGCGACCTCGGGCGCCTCGGCCACGGTGGCCACCTGGGCGGCCTCGGCCGCCTCGCGCTCGTCGGCACGTCGGCGGACCAGCACGACGAGGCCGAGCACGACGAACGGGCCGACCGCGAGCACGAGCGTCAGCAGCTGTTCGTAGGGGTGCATCGCACCCATGTGCATCGGGACCACCCTTCAGATTGTGCCTCGGTGAGATCACTCACGGAACATCGCCCACCCCCGGGCTGGTTCACCTCGGGTTCCCCCATCGTCCCGACCGAAGGAATCCCCGTGCCCGATCTGTACGACGAGCTGACCGTCGGAGCGTGGACGCTGCCGAACCGCATCGTCCTGGCTCCCCTCACCCGCAGCCGCGCCGACGACGACGGCGTCCACGGCGACCTCGCGGTCGACTACTACGCCCAGCGCGCCAGCGCCGGCCTGATCATCACCGAGGGCACCCAGCCCAGCGCCGTGGGCAAGGGCTACAGCAACACCCCCGGCCTGCACTCGGCCGAGCAGGTCGAGGGCTGGCGCCGGATCGCCGACGCCGTCCACGCCCGCAGCGGGCGCATCGTGGCCCAGCTGATGCACGCCGGGCGCGTCTCGCACCCCGACAACAAGGACGGCCTGCACGCCGTCGCCCCCAGCGCCCTGGCCGCGCCGGGCGAGATGTTCACCAAGACGGGCGGCATGCAGCCGCACCCGGTGCCGCGGGCCCTCGAGCTCGACGAGATCCCCGGCGTCGTCGAGGAGTACGCGCAGGCCGCGCGCAACGCGATCGAGGCCGGTCTCGACGGCGTCGAGGTCCACGCCGCCAACGGCTACCTCATCCACCAGTTCCTCGCGCCCGGCTCCAACCAGCGCACCGACGAGTACGGCGGCTCGCCGGCCAACCGGGCCCGCTTCGGCATCGAGGTGACCCGCGCGGTGGTCGAGGCCATCGGCGCCGACCGCGTCGGCATCCGGGTCTCCCCCGCCCACAACATCCAGGGCTGCACCGAGGACGACCCGGCCGACGTCGAGGCGACGTACGCCGCCCTGGTCGACGCCATCGCCCCGCTCGGCCTGGCCTACGTGAGCGTGCTCGCGGCCGACCCGCGCAGCGACGCCGTCACGCGGATCCGCAAGGACTTCGGTGGCGCGTTCGTCATCAACACCGGGTTCGGCGACGTGACCACCCGCGAGAGCGCCCAGGCGCTCCTCGACGACGACCTCGGCGACGCGGTGGCCGTCGGTCGCCAGTTCATCGCCAACCCCGACCTGCCCAAGCGCTGGCAGATCGGCGCCGAGCTCAACGAGCCCGACTCCGACACGTTCTACACGCCGGGTGCCAAGGGCTACACCGACTACCCGGCCCTCGACGACTGACCGACCCCACGTCGGTCGAGGTGCGAGGAGCGCTAGCGACGAGCCTCGAGACCCCCGCAGCCGTCCACCCGACCCGACCACGTGGTCAGGTCGGAGTGCCGCTGCGGGGGTCTCGGCTGTGCTCGGACCACTCCTCGTTCCTCGGAGTGCTCCGTGCTCGCTCGACCTGCGGCTGACACGGCGCGCCCCCTCGTTCCTCGGGGGCGTGCCGTCAGCCTTGGTGCGGGTGGAGGTGCTGGGTCGGCGGCACGAACGTCTCCTTGATGGAGCGCGGCGAGGTCCAGCGCAGCAGGTTGACCGCGGCGCCGGCCTTGTCGTTGGTGCCCGAGGCGCGTCCGCCGCCGAAGGGCTGCTGACCGACGACGGCCCCGGTGGGCTTGTCGTTGATGTAGAAGTTGCCGGCCGCGAAGCGCAGCGTCTTGCGCGCCCACGCGATCGCAGCGCGGTCCTGGCTGATGACCGCGCCGGTGAGCGCGTAGGACGAGACGCCCTCGAGCTGGTGGACGACCTGCTCCCAGCGCTCGTCGTCGTAGACGTGGACGGCGAGGATCGGCCCGAAGTACTCGGTCGTGAAGATCTCGTCGGCCGGGTTGGTCGCGGTGATGATCGTGGGGCGCACGAAGTAGCCGACCGAGTCGTCGGTCTGCCCGCCGGCGACGATCTCGAGCCCGCGGGTGGCCTTGGCGCGGGCGATGGCCGCCTCGTGCTTGGCGAACGCACGGTCGTCGATCACCGCACCCATGAAGTGCGACAGGTCGGTGACGTCGCCCATCGAGAGGTTCTCGGTGTCGGCGACGAGCTGGTCCTTGATCTTGGTCCACAGGCTCTTGGGCACGTAGGCGCGCGAGGCGGCCGAGCACTTCTGGCCCTGGTACTCGAACGCGCCGCGGATCATCGCGACCCGGAGCACGTCGGGGTCGGCCGAGGGGTGGGCGACGATGAAGTCCTTGCCGCCGGTCTCGCCGACAATGCGCGGGTAGGACCGGTAGCCCGAGATGTTGGTGCCGATGGTGGCCCACAGGTGCTGGAACGTCGGCGTCGAGCCGGTGAAGTGGATGCCGGCCAGGTCGGGGTGGGTGAGCGCGACCTTCGAGACGTCGAGGCCGTCGCCGGGCAGCATGTTGATGACGCCCGGCGGCATCCCGGCCTCCTCGAGCAGCTCCATCGTCAGCGACGCGGCCAGCTGCTGGGTGGGGCTGGGCTTCCAGATGACGGTGTTGCCCATCAGCGCCGGGGCGGTCGGCAGGTTGCCGGCGATCGCGGTGAAGTTGAACGGCGTGATCGCGTAGACGAAGCCCTCGAGCGGACGGTGGTCGGTGCGGTTCCAGATGCCCGGGCTGTTGGCGATCGGCTGGTCGTGCAGGATCTGCTTGGCGTAGTGGACGTTGAAGCGCCAGAAGTCGATGAGCTCGCAGGCCGCGTCGATCTCGGCCTGGAACGCCGTCTTCGACTGCCCCAGCATCGTCGCGGCGTTGAGGCGCTGGCGCCACGGCCCGGCCAGCAGGTCGGCAGCCTTCAGGATGATCGCGCACCGCTCGTCGAACGGCATCGACCGCCAGTCGTGGGCCGCGTCCAGGCTCGCCTTGACCGCCGCCTCGGCGTCCTTCGTCGTGGAGTTCTTCAGGGTGCCGAGCACGTGGGCATGGTCGTGCGGCTGCACGACCGCGATCTCCTCACCGCCCCCGTTGCGCTTGCGGCCGTTGATGTGGGCCCGGAAGGTGTGCTGGCGGCGCTCGAGTTTGTCGATCTCCACGACCAGGGCGGCCCGTTCGGGGCTGCCCGGCGCGTAGGTCAGGTTCGTCTCGTTGACGGGAGCCGGCGGGGTGGTGATCGCGTCCATTCGCGCGACTCTACGAGAGGCCTACCCCCCATGCCGACTCGCGGTCTGCTCGGGTCAGCCGAGGAGGTCCGGGATCTCCTGGGTGGCGTACCAGGCGAGGTCGTCGTCGGGGTCGGCCCCCGCGGGGCGGTCGTCGGGGTCGGCGTGCAGCGCGACGACCCGCTTGAGCGGGACCGGCCGACCCGCGCCCTCGAGGTCGGCGACCTCGGCCACCACCACGACGCGCCGCCCCGCGCCGGCGAGGAGGTCGGCCGAGGCGTCGGCCGCGGTCATCAGGGCGGCGTACTCGCTGTCCTCGTCGTCGCCCTCGGCGACCACGACGTCGCCCTGCGGCGCGAAGGAGCCCGCCGCCCAGGCGACACGCAGCCGGTCGAGGGTGGTCGGCAGGTAGAGCCGGGTCATGTGTCGCCCTTCGTGGCCTTCTTGACCGTACGGCGGCGCCCGCGCGGCGCACGGGTGGCGGTCGTGGTCGCGAGGAGCTCGTCGAGCGCCTCGGTGAGGCAGGTACCGAGCAGGTCGGCGTCGGGGAAGGCGTCGCGGTCGGCGGTCAGGCCGTAGAAGACCCGCCCGTCGTAGGACGTCACGCCGATCGCGAGCGGGTGCCCCTCGAGCAGCGGCGGGACTGGGTAGGTCGCGACCATCCTGGCGCCGGCGGCGTAGAGCGGCGACTGCGGCCCGGGCACGTTGGTGACACTGAGGTGGTAGCCGCGGCGCAGCTCGTCGGCCGCGACCCGCGACCCGATGGCGTGGAAGGTCGTCGGGGCGAACCCGGCGATGCCGGCCAGGCGGTTGGCGGCGACGCTGCGGCCGGTGTCGGCGTGGGCCTGGAACGAGTAGCTCACCTGGTGCAGACGCACGAGCGGGCTGGCCTCGCCGATCGGCAGGTCGACGAAGTGGGCGGTGATCTGGCTGCCGAGCGAGGTGGCCTCGAGCTCGTCGTCGATGACCGAGACGGGGACGACGGCACGCAGCTGGCGCAGCCCGCCGAACGACGCCGAGCGGGTCATCAACCAGGCGCGCAGGGCTCCGGTGACGGTGGCCAGGATGACGTCGTTGACCGTGCCACCGTGGGCCTCGCGGATGCGGCGGTGGTCGGCGAGGCTGGTCTCGACCGTCACGACGCGGCGCTGCTGCGACAGCGGACCCACCACGGGCCCGGGACGCCTCGGGTGGCGCCCGGTGAGGGCCTGGGCGACGGAGCGGACCCGCCCACCCACGCGGTCGGCGGTCCGCAGCGCGGTGCCGGCGGCCACGCTGACGGTGTCGACGACGGTGCTGGGCGCGGTGACCGAGTCGATCACCGCGCCGGCGACCAGGCCGGCCGACGACGGGGCCGGGTGCGGCACCCAGGCGTCGTCGGGGTCGAGGGTCTTGGGCTCGGGGCTCAGGTCGAGCAGGAGCTGGCCGAGGTCGACGGTGTGCACGCCGTCGACCAGCGCCTGGTGGCTCTTGTAGAGCAGGGCCACGCGGTCGCCCTCGAGGCCCTCGACGACGTAGATCTCCCACAGCGGCCGACTGCGGTCGAGGCGCCGCGACACGATGCGCGACACCAGCTCGCGGAGCTGGTCGTCGGTGCCCGGCCGCGGCAGCGCGGAACGGCGTACGTGGTAGTCGAGGTCGAAGTGGTCGTCGTCGACCCAGACGGGGTTGGCCAGTCCGCCGGGCACCTCGGCGAGGCGCTGGCGGTAGCGGGGCACGAAGGAGATGCGGTCGGAGACCAGGGCGAGCAGACGGTGGTGGTCGAAGCCCGACGGACCGGGCTCGAAGATCTCGATGGTCGCGTTGTGCCGCGGCGACGTGGCGGTCTCGGCCGCCAGGATGGCCAGGTCACGCGCCCGCAGCCGCTCGGTCATGCCGTTCGCCTCCGTACGCCGGCCCGCCCCACGGTGGGATCGGTGGGGCCGGGGTGGCTGCGGCAGGTCGCCGTCGGCCGCCTTGGCCCGTCGTGGGATTCTCGCAGAGGACGGGAGCCGGCCCGGCACCCGTCCGGAGTGTCGACTTCCAGCGAACCCAGCTGCGAACCCACCCGCGAACCCACCTGCGAAAGGGCCGCCCGACATGCGCCGACGCCTGGCCGCCGCCACCGTCCTCCTCACCGTCCTGACCTCCGTCACCGCGTGCAGCGGCGACGACGGGGGCGGCAGCACCGAGGTCAAGACGATCACGGTGAACCTCGAGGGCGACAAGGCCACCCCGACCGGCGACCGCGTCGACGTCGACGTCAACCAGCCGGTCGACATCGACATCACCGCCGACCGCGCGGGCCAGATCCACGTGCACTCGTCGCCGGGGCAGTACTTCGACTTCAAGGCCGGCGACAACGACCCGATCAAGCTCCAGTTCGACCGGCCCGGCAAGGTCGAGATCGAGTTCCACGAGCCGATCGACGCCCCCATCGTCGAGCTCCTGGTGCAGTGATCCCGCCGTACGCCGCCGCGGTCGGCTCGTCGGGAGACCTCACCGCCCACGGCATCGGCGGTCAGCAGGACCTACCGATCTCTCTCGGTCTCGCCGTCGCCGGCGCGGTCGCCGCCCTCGTGGTGTCGTTCACCGTGCTGGCCGTCGCCTGGCGCAAGCCGCGGTACGACGCGGCCACCAGCGGCCGCCCGGCGCCGCGGTTCCTCGCGCGGCTCGTGGCCAACCCGGTCTTCACCGCGGTGCCACGCGTCTTCGGCATGGTGCTGTTCCTCTACACCGTGATGGTCGCGGTCTTCGGGGTCGACAAGGTCATCAACCCGTTCTTCGGCATCATCTACGTCTGGCTGTGGGTCGGCATCGTGCCGATGTCGCTGCTGTTCGGCCCGTTCTGGAAGGCCATCAGCCCGGTCCGCACGATCAACCTGCTCTTCGCCAAGGTCGCCGGAAGCGACCCGGGCGAGGGTCTCTACCGCTACCCGGAGCGGCTCGGCTACTGGCCGGCCGCGTTCGGGCTGCTCGCCTTCGTGTGGCTCGAGCTCGTCTATCCCTACTCGACCGAGCTCAGCCCGGTGCGACTCTGGTTCGCCGTCTACGTCGCGGTGATGCTGGTGGGCGGCGCCCTGTTCGGCAACCACTTCTACGAGCGGGCCGACCCGTTCGAGGTCTACTCGACCCTCGTCGGCCATGCCTCGGTCTGGGCCGTGCGCGACGGCGTGCTCCTGGTCCGCTCGCCGCTGGCCAACCTCGCCAGCATCCAACCCGTGGCGGGGTTGCTCGGTGTCGCCGGCGTGCTGTTCGGCAGCACCGGCTTCGACTCCTTCGGCGAGTCGCCCCCGTGGGTCAAGTTCCTCCAGGGCACCCAGGTCAGCGGCTACCTGCTCAACAACCTGGCCCTGGTCACGTTCTGCCTCGGCGCGATGGGCGTCTTCGCCCTGGGCTGCGTCCTGACCGGCACCGGCCCCGAGCAGCGGCGGCGCGACCTGCCCAACGCCTTCGCCCACTCGATCATCCCGATCGTGATCGGCTACGTCGCCGCGCACTACCTGAGCTTCCTGCTCGAGGTCGGCTCGCGCACCCTGGCACTGGCCAGCGACCCCTTCAGCGACGGGTCCGACTACCTCGGCACCGCCGACCTGGCGGACTTCACCTGGCTGTCCTACCACCCGACGCTGCTGGCGGTCATCAAGGTCGGCGCGGTGGTGCTCGGTCACGTCGTGGCCGCGATCGTCGCCCACGACCGCGCCCTGCGGCTCCTCCCCGCGCGCCACCAGCTCACCGGGCAGCTGCCCCTGCTCGCCGCCATGGTGGGCTTCACCAGCGGTGGCCTGTTCCTGTTGTTCTCCAGCTAGGGCGTCGTCTCCCGATCAGAGGTGGGTGCCAGCGTCGTCCGGCCCGGGCGGTGCCTGGCACCGCCGGGATCGGGAGACATTCCGTGAGGGCGCCTCAGTGGAAGCGTTGGACGTTGAAACCCCACTTGCCGAGGTCGATCTCGTAGCATCCGGCCGGGTCGCGGCGATAGCTCGAGGAGATGGGCGTCCACGCTGCCCGGTCTGCTCGGCAGTCGGACGCAGTCTTGCCTGTCTCGACCGTGTAGGAGTACTGCCAGGACGCCGCCGAGCTCGGCGCCGCGGGCACGACAGCGAATGTGGCGGCGGTGAGCGTGGCGCCGAGAATGGTGGTGACAACCCGAGACTTGTTCATGGTCTAGACCTCCTGTAGTAGCGAATTGCGGGCCATCATTCTGACCATTTCCGCATTCCCTTTGTCTAGCCCTCTGGCCAGGCACGCTGGATATCCCCGTCTTCCGTAGCCGAATTCATCCGCCTCAGGATGGTCGACTCGTTCGGGAGCCGGCGTCGACCTGTCAGTCGCGAGGTCGAGCTGCTCGACGCCGTCGACCCGCTTTAGCATCGGCTCATGGGTGTCTCGCTCTCGCCTGTGCTGCCCAGCGACGTCGCTGACGTGCAGGCAGTGATCGAGTCCGACGCGGCCTACGCCGAGCGGGTGACCGGGTTGCCACCTGGCCCTGCGGACGCGCAGAGCCTGCTGATGATGCGACCGCCCGACGTGCCCGAGGAGCACAAGGTGGTGCTGGGCATCCGGCGAGAGGCCGAGCTCGTCGGGCTGGTCGACCTGGTGCGCGGCTACCCCGAGGCCGAGGTGGCGTACGTGGGGCTGCTGTTGGTTCGAGGGGACCTGCAAGGGCAGGGCATCGGGCGCTCTGCTCACGAGGCGCTCCTTGCCTGGGTGCGAGGTTGGCCGGAGGTGCGCCGCGTGCGTCTCGCGGTCGTGGCGACCAACACGGCGGTGGAGGCTTGGTGGGAGTCGCTCGGCTACCAACCGGCCGGTCCGCCCGTGCCCTACTCCTACAACACTCTGGTCACCACGGCCCAGAGGTTCGAGCGGCAGCTCTAGGGCCGCCTCGAAGGCGGTCACCGCGCGCCGAGCCATCGACAATGTGTTGCACGCCCGAGGCGGTTGTGGAGCAGAGCCACGCGGCGCGCCGGTGGACCAGGCGTCGACCCGCTCGACGTCCTAGCAGCGCCGTCCAGAGTGAGCGACACACCTCGTCAGGCCGGCACCCCGACCCTCAGCGCGACCACCAAGGACGCGACCGCCTTGGTCAGCGCGGACTCGCCCGACTCCACGAGGGTCCGGCCGGCGACGAGCGCGCGATCGACCGTGGTCCGGTCGTCGGGCAGGAAGGAGAGGCCGGCCAGCCGGGCGAAGCCGGCGACCATGCCGGCGACCTCCTTCTCGGACCACCCCAGCGTGGGACGCATCCGGTTGACCACGACGTGGACCGGTCGGTCACCGAGCACCTCGCGCAGGTCGACCAGGCCGCGCGCGAGCCGGGACAGGCCGACCGGGTCGGCGGCCCCGACGACGACCACGTCGTCGGCGACCTCGAGGGCGCCGAGGGTCAGCTGGTTGCGGCCGGGGCGGCCGCCGAGATCGCCCGCGGGATCGCCCTCGAGGCTGAAGCCGGTGTCGACCACGACGTCGCCGTGGGTCCGACCCAGCTCGAGGAGGTGCTCGATGGTGCCGCCGCGGACCTCCGTCCACCGGTCGGGGCGCGGCAGGCCCGTGACGACCGACAGTCGGTGGTCGAGGCCGCGCTGCACGGTCGAGAAGCGCTCCTCGAGCTGACCGGCGGTCGCCAGCCGGGCCGCCGACAGCAGGCCCGACACCTCGTCCATGACCCCGAGCTGCTGGCCGATCGACCCGCCGTAGGGGTCGGCGTCGACGAGGATGGTGCGGCCGCGCCGACCCAGCTCGGCGGCCACGGCCGAGGCGACGGTGCTGCGCCCGGGAGCCCCCGCGGGGCCCCAGACGGCGATCACCCGGCCCTCGGCCGCCCCCGCGCCGGGCGAGGAGTCGTCGGCCGCGACGCCCTGGCCGGGCGGCGGGGTCGCGGGGCGCGGGCCGAGGCCGGCCGCCAGGACCGCGTCGGCCAGCCCCACCAGCGCCGAGACGGGCAGGACCGAGGCGATGCCGATCCGGCCGGCACGGGCGAGCCCGCTCTCGGCCTGCTCGTCGGCGACCACCGCGACCGGGCGGACGCCGTGGGCGGCCAGACGGGCCACCGCGTCGGCGTCGAGGCCACGCGACTCGAGCCCGAGCACCGCCGCCTGGGCCTGCCCGGCGGAGGCCGCCGCGAGCAGGTCGTCGACGTCGACGCAGCGCTTGAGCACGACGGTGCCGGGGTGCTCGGCGAGCACCGCCAGGGCCTGGGACTCCCAGGCGGCGCCGGAGGCGACCACGAGGACGACGATCATCAGCTCACCTGGGCCAGGGAGACCACCGGCGTGGTCAGGCTGCCCAGCAGCGCGTAGAGCGCCGTGACGTCGGAGTCGGCGACGGCCAGCTCGACCTTGCGGTCCCCGCCGGGACCCAGGTCGTCACCGGACGGGGCGGCGACGACCCGCACGTCCTCCAGCACGGGTACGCCGGGCGCGAGGGCCACCGCGGCGGCGCGGTCGGCGCCGAGGTCGCGGTCGCCGGTGACGTAGACGTCGACGACCGACCCCGCCCGCACGCCGCTGGGCACCTGGAGCGGACTGACCGCCAGCGACACGGTCACCGTCTCGTCGTCGTCGGTCTTACCGATCGCCGAGCGGGGCAGCAGCTCGCCGGCGCCCAGCGCCCGCGAGAGCGTCAGGTCGTCGGGCAGGTCGGCGCCGACCTCGACGTAGCGCTCGAGCTCGGCGCCGTCGGCGAACCGTAGCCGCCGCGCCTCGAGGTCGCCCTCGCTCAGCGTCTCGCCGGGCGCCACGTCGGCGGAGACGGCCCATACCTGCACCGTGTCGTCGGCGGCCGCCAGGACACGGGTCCCCACGAGCACCGATCCGGCGACGATCGCCATGCCCACCCACAGTCGGGGGTCGCGCCAACCGGGGGACGACGTACGGACCGCGGGCGGCACCTGGCCGCCGGGAGTCCCGAGATTCCTGGCCACGCGCACATCATGGACGCCCGGCGCCGATCAGGAAACCGTCCATCCACAGGCCACGGGACGGCGGTGCCGCGTGGGACCGGCGAGGTGCGACGATGGCCCCATGGCCGGTACCCCGCGCTTCCTCACGCTCGCCGACGTGGCCGAGGTGCTCAACACCTCCAGCGCCCAGGTCTACGCGATGGTGCGCCGCGGCGAGCTCGAGGCGATCAAGATCGGCGGGCGCGGCCAGTGGCGGGTCGAGGCCACCAAGCTCGAGGACTACATCGCCCAGGCCTACAAGTCGACCAAGGAGTTCGTCGACGACCACCCGTTCGCCGACGACGTCGTCGAGGCAGACTGACGGTGTCGAGGTCCCGGAAAGTCATGACCTCAGGTCTCGACGCCGGTTCGCGACCTCGCAAGCTCGGTCGGCGACCCGGACGGTCGACCACCATCAGGTGGTCTGCGCGAGCAAGCTCGCTCAGCCCACCTCGGAGTCCAGCTGCAGGGTGGCGGTGCGCTCCTTGCCGTCGCGCACATAGGTGAACTCCACCCGCTCGTTGGGCTGGTGGGTGCGGATGCTGACGATCAGCGAGATGCCGTCGACCACGCGCTGGCCGTCGACCTCGGTGACCACGTCGCCGTTCTGGAGGCCGGCGTCCTGGGCGGGGGTGCCGTCGAGGACCTCGCTCAGCTCGGCTCCGACGACCCCCCGGGACTCGGTGCCACCGACCTTGGCACCGATCACCGGGTAGCGGGCCTCGCCGGTCTTGAGGATCTGGTCGGCGGTGATGCGGACCTGCTCGACCGGGATCGCGAAGCCCACGCCGATGTTGCCGGCGTCGTCGTTGGTCGCCCCGCCGTTGGTCGCGATCGCCGAGTTGACCCCCACGACCTGGCCCCGCAGGTTGACCAGCGGACCTCCGGAGTTGCCCGGGTTGATGGCGGCGTCGGTCTGCACCGCGTTGATGTACGACGTGTCGTCACTCGTGCGACCGGTCGAGACCGGCCGGTTGAGGGCACTCACGATGCCGGAGGTGACCGTCGCGCTCAGCCCCAGCGGCGAGCCGATCGCCACGACGCCGTCGCCGACGCGCAGCCGGCGGGAGGCACCCAGCGCGGCCGGGGGGAGGTCGGCGTCGTCGGGCAGCTGCAGCACGGCGATGTCGTAGACGGGGCTGCGCCCGACGATCTCGGCGTCGTAGGAGTTGCCGTCCTGGTCGACGACGCGCACCGCGCCCTTGCTGGCCGCCGCCGAGGCGACCACGTGGTTGTTGGTGATGACGTGACCGTCGGTGTCGAGCACGAAGCCGGACCCGGTGGCGCCGTCGGCCTGCCCCTCGTAGGAGGCGATGATCTGCACGGTGCTCGGCAGCAGCGCCTCGGCCACCGCCGAGACACCGCCGGCCTCGACCGGCGGGAGCTCGACGATCTTGTCGTCCTCGAGTCCCCTGTAGGGCGTGGCGGCACCGTCGTTCGACGCGTCGTCGTAGGCGACGCTCCCCGCGACGCCGCCCAGCAGCCCCACGACCAGGGCCAGCAGCGCGACCGCGGGCCAGACCCAGGCCCCCGGGCGGCCGGACCTGGTGGAACCGCCCGAGCCGGTGTGTCCGCCGGGTCCGGCCGGGCCGACGGGGCCGGCCGGACTGCCGGGGAACACCGCGGTCGGTCCCGCGTCCCACGTCGTACGCCGGGCGTAGTCGGACCAGGTGTGGAGCGGCGTCGGCGGGATCGCTGCCGACGGGGGTGCCCAGACCGGCCGGGTCGGCGGGACCGGGGTGGGGGCGGCGATGGGGCCGGCTGTGGGGTCAGCGGTGGGCTGCGACGGCGGCTGATCCAGGGGATGGTCGATCGGTCCCGACAGGTGGTCACGGTCGGGCTCGTGGTCGGTCACGGCACCATCATCTCTCGTCGCCGGGCGGACGACGTCACCCCGGAGGCGGGAGCCGCCGGAGGTCAGGGGTCGGGCGTGGTCGAGAAGCGCACCGGGGTCGGCGCGCGCGGGCCCGCGGGCTGCAGCGGGGTGACCTGCGAGACCGGCTGTTGACGGCGTTCGGGCACCGGGACGTCGGCGGGCGGGGCCGCCCCCAGCGCCAGCACCCCCATCACGGCCGCGCCGACCGCCCCGCCGCCGAGGGCGGCGAAGCCGACGGCACCGCGCCGCGGGCGCGACCGGTTGGTCAGGTCGTCGGACAGGTCGTGGGTGGAGAAGCAGCCACCGGGCGGCATGCCGAGCAGGGCGCCCTTGAGCCGGTCGGGCGCGCACGCCGACGGACCGTCGTCGAACGACAGCGTGGACAGCCGCGTCTTGACCCACCCCTCTCGCTCGACGTCGTCGCGACAGGCGTGGCAGACGTGGACGTGCGCCCAGGCCGCGTCGGCCTCCGCGGTCGGGAGCTGACCGTCGAGGAGGTCGCTGACGCGTCGGCCGAGGTGGCCACCGTTGACCATGCTCACGGGGTGCGGCCCTCCCCGACGGTCTCGGGGGTGGGCGTGGGACCGGAGTAGCGAGCGCGACCCTCGGTCGGGGCGCGGTGGGCCAGCGCGGTGCGCAGCATCGCGCGCCCACGGTGGATGCGGGAGCGGACGGTGCCGAGCTTGGCGCCGAGGATGCCGGCGATCTCCTCGTAGGTCAGCCCCTCGACGTCGCAGAGCACCACGGCCACGCGGAAGTCGGGCGGCAGGGTGGCCAGGGCCCGCTCGACGTCGTCGTCGAAGGTGCGGTCGGCGTACGCCGCCTCGGGAGCCGGTGACGGGCTCGACAGCCGGTCGGCGCGCTCGTCGGACAGGGCGTCGAAGCGGATCCGCTGCTTGCGGCGCGCCTGGTCGAGGAACAGGTTGGTGGTGATGCGGTGCAGCCAGCCCTCGAAGGTGCCGGGCGTGTAGGACGACAGCGACCGGAACACCCGGACGAAGACCTCCTGGGTGAGGTCCTCGGCGTCGGGACGGTTGCCGGTCAGCCGGTAGGCCAGGCGGTAGACGCGGTCGGAGTGGCGCTCGACGATCTCGTCCCACGACGGAACACCGAGCTGTGGCACCTGCTGATCGCTCACGGTGGTCCTTCGGGTCTCTCGGTGCTGGGTCGGCATCGGGTCCTCGAACCGTAGAGGCGCCGACTGAGGGTTGCCTGAGCGGCGACTCCCAGTGCGGACAACGAGCGACCCCCGGCCCGTGTTCCCGGACCGGGGGTGCGGCGAGCGATAGCGTGCGATCCATGCCGAGCACGCCGAGCACGCCGACCCCTCCGATCGCCCCGACGAGCTGGGCCTTCGCCGAGACGTACGTCGCCGAGGACCACCTGTTGACCGCCGCGCGCGAGCGCGCCGCCGAGGTCGGGGTCACCGCGATCGGCAGCGGAGGTGGGGCGGCGCTGCGATTCCTCGCCTCGGTGCTCGACGCCCGGGCGGTCGTCGAGATCGGCACCGGCACCGGTGTCTCGGGTCTGTGGCTGCTGCGCGGCATGCGTCCCGACGGCGTGCTGACCACGGTGGACCTCGAGGCCGAGCACCAGCGTCTGGCGCGTCGTACGTTCACCGAGGCCGAGATCCCGGCGCAGCGCGTGCGCACCATCTCCGGCGCGGCGCTCGACGTGCTCCCCCGGCTGACCGACGCCCATTACGACATCGTCTTCGCCGACGGCGACAAGACCGAGTACTCCGCCTACCTCGCCGAGGCCCTGCGCCTGCTGCGTCCCGGCGGCGTCGTGGTCTTCGACAACGCCCTGTGGCACGACAAGGTCGCCGACCCGGCCCAGCGCGACGAGCAGACGGTCGCGGTCCGCGACCTGACCCGCGCGGTCCTCGAGCACGACGACCTGGTGCCGCTGCTGCTGCCCGTCGGCGACGGGCTGCTGATGGCGCAGCTGCAGACCGCGCGCTGACCGACGGCTCGCGCCGACCCCCCGGCCTGTCGAGACGAGGTCAGGCGCGGGCGGCCGGCTCGAAGCCGTCCCAGCCCTGGGCGACGGCGACGACCTCGGAGGCCTCGATCAGGATCGGCTCGCTGCCGATGATCTTGGTGCCGGGCGCCTCGGCGGCACCCTCGGTGAAGGTGCGCTGGAAGTCGGCGCGCGCCTGGTCGGAGACGAACACGTAGTGCCCCTCGAACCACTCGCCCGGTCGGACCCGCCACGTCTTGTAGCGCAGCCCGGCCATGCCGGTGAATCGTGCGTGCGAGGTGGTCTCGACGTAGGAGGCCAGCTCCTCCTCGACGCCGTCGGGGGCGTCGAGGAGCGACCAGCGGATGGTCAGGGACCTCACGAGGTCGCGCCGACCCCGGCCAGCGGGTCGGGCGAGCCGAGCCAGGTGAGCAGGGCCCGCGCGCCGAAGCCGGTCGGCCCGGCGGTCCACTCGTAGGAGTCGTCGGGGGCGTCGCCGACCGACGCGATGTCGAGGTGGGCCCACGGGACGTCGGCGACGAAGTGCTGCAGGAACAGCGCCGCCATGATCGCCGCAGGACCGGACGGGCCGTTGTCGGCGTCGGCGACCTTGGAGGCCAGCTTGTCCTCGTAGCCGGCGAAGAGCGGGAAGCGCCACAGCGGCTCGCCCGCGGTCTCACCCGACTCGAGCAGCGCCTCGGCGAGGACGTCGTCGGTGGCGAACAGGCCGCCGACCTGCTGACCGAGCGCGACCTTGACGCCGCCGGTCAGGGTGGCGACGTCGACGATCGCGGCGGGGCGGAGCTCGGCGACGGCGTACGCGAGGGCGTCGGCGAGCACCAGCCGGCCCTCGGCGTCGGTGTTGGTGACCTCGCTGGTGCGGCCGCCGTAGTGGCGCAGCACGTCGCCGGGGCGGGTGGCGCTGCCGGAGACGGCGTTCTCGGCGGCCGGGACGAGCCCGACGACCTTGACCGGGCAGCCGACGGCGGCCAGCGCGGCCATGGTGGCGAGGACGACGGCGCCACCGGTCATGTCGCGCTTCATCGCGACCATGCCCTGGGCGGGCTTGATGGAGATGCCGCCGGTGTCGAAGGTGATGCCCTTGCCGACGAGCACCACGGTCGGGGTGCCGCGCCGGGCCTTGGCCGGGGTGTAGTCGAGTCGGATCAGTCGCGGCGGGGACGCCGAGCCCTGGCCGACGCCGATGATGCCGCCGAAGCCCTCGTCACGCAGCTGGACGTCGTCCCACACGCGACAGGTAAGCCCGGCCTCGGCGGCCAGCAGCTCGGCCTGCTCGGCCAGCCAGGCGGGGGTCTTGAGGTTGGAGGGCACGGTGGCGAGCTGGCGCGCCCGCCAGCCGGCGCCGCCGAGGGCGACGGCCCGGTCGAGCGCAGCGCGGTCGACGACGTCGGCGGAGTCGGGCAGCCCGGCGAGCACGACCCGGGCGACGGGCACGTGCTCGGGCGGCGACGAGCGCCAGGAGAACCCGAAGGAGCCGAGCATCACGCCGACCACGAACGACTCGATGCCGTGCTCGGGGTCGAGCGCGGCGATGGTCGTGGCGACCGCCGTACGGTCGCGGGTGGCGCGGGCCACGACGGCGCCCGCGCGGCGCAGGTCGATCGGCCGGGCCTGACCGACACCGACCAGCAGCACCAGGCGCAGGTCGGCGTTGTCGGGTCCGCCGAGCGGCACGGGCACGGTGACGACGTCGCCGACCGCGCCGGTGGCGCGCGCCGCCTCGGCGATCGCGACCAGGTCGAGGTCGAGGTCGTCGGCCAGCTCTGCCGCGCCCGGGCCCAGGACGGGTGCGCCGAGCGCACCGTCGTCCTCGAGATCGCCGGGGTGCACGGGCAGGGCGATCACGTCGACGCCGGTGAGGGCGTGCAAGGGCTGGCGCGTCAGCGCGACGTCAGGCGGCGAGACCTGGCTCGGCAGGGTCGGCCCGACGGTGGAGGAGGCAGTGCCCCGGCTCACCCGACGACGTTCTTGAGGGCGTCGCCCAGGGCGCCGGCCTCCTCGGCGTTGAGCTCGACGACCAGACGGCCACCACCCTCGAGCGGCACGCGCATCACGATGCCGCGGCCTTCCTTGGTGACCTCGAGCGGACCGTCGCCGGTCCGCGGCTTCATCGCCGCCATGCGGCACCTCTTCCATGTCGTGCTCGGAGCTGGCGACCGACGTCGCCCCTCTATGTGTGCACCAGTATCCCCTATCGAGGTGGGCCTCCGCATCACTACCTTCCCGAACCGCGTTCCCGACCGGCCGCCGTACGTCGGTCGGGCAGGCCCGCACCGGGTGGCAGACTCCGCTGACATGACTGCTGTCCCGACCGATGCGCCCGTGCTCCTCGACCTCACCGACGGGGTCGCCACGATCACCCTCAACCGGCCGGACGCGATGAACAGCCTCGACATCGCGACCAAGGAGCTGCTGCTCGAGACGGTCGTCCGGGTCGCCGAGGACCCGGCCGCGCGGTGCGTCGTACTGACCGGCACCGGGCGCGCGTTCTGCACCGGCCAGGACCTCAAGGAGCACGTCCAGCTGCTCCACAACGGCGGCAGCGACCAGCTCTTCACCACCGTCGACCAGCACTACAACCCGCTCGTGACGGCGCTGGCGGGCATGGAGAAGCCCGTGATCGCCGCCGTCAACGGCGTGGCGGCCGGCGCCGGCGCGTCCCTCGCCTTTGCCTGCGACCTGCGGATCCTCGCCGACACCGCCGGCTTCAACCTGGCCTTCGCCAACGTCGCGCTCTCCTGCGACACCGGCGCCTCCTATCACCTGCCCCTCCTCGTCGGACGCTCCAAGGCGATGGAGCTCCTCTACTTCCCCCGCACCGTCAAGGCCGACGAGGCCCTCGAGCTCGGCCTCGCCACGACCGTCGTCCCCGCCGACGCGTTCGCCGCCGAGGTCACCTCCCTGGCCACCCGCCTGGCCGCCGGCCCCACCGTCGCCCTGGGCGCCATCCGCCGCTCGGTCTCCTACGCCGCCGGTGTCACCCTCGCCGAGGCCCTCGAGCTGGAGAGCGCGATGATGACCAAGACCGGCGCCACCGCCGACCACGCCGCCGCCGTCGCCGCGTTCGTGGCCAAGGAAAAGCCGGTGTTCGAGGGGCGTTGAGCCGTACGCCGTACGTCGGTCGAGGTGCGAAGGCCGCCAGGCCTGAGCCTCGAGACCCCACGCCGGTCGAGGTGCGAAGGCCGCCAGGCCTGAGCCTCGAGGCCCCACGCCGGTCGAGGTGCGAAGGCCGCCAGGCCTGAGCCTCGAGACCCCCGCAGGCGACGTGCCGGCTCCAGCGAGATTCCGTCGGATCAGCGCCTTCACAGGCGGAGGTCCCTCGGGATCGGGCTGTCCCACGAGCGGTGGCATGGCGACCGAACGCCGGCACGAGAAGGTCGCTGTCTCACCACCCTCCCCCGCCCGCGGTGACCTAGCGACCCAACCCCGACACCACACGGTCGCCAACTCACCGCCCCCCAGGGTCGTGGGCGCCGGAGCAGACCGCGCGAGACGCGGACTGCTACCCGCGCCACCGCTCGACCAGGACGACAAGAGAGCTACGGGGAGAGGACGTCACTAGAGATTGCAGGAGGCTGCGGGGGTCTCGAGGCTCGGCGCTAGCGCGCCTCACACCTCGACCGACGTGCGGGCGGGGTCTCGAGGCTCGGCCGACGTGGGTGCGACGTCAGGGCGTGACCGGCCCGAACGAGACGTCGCCACGGATCGCGCCGAAGATGCGCAGGATCCGGTCGGGGACGTTCTTCTCCATGTCGCTGCGCGAGGGGTAGGTGCCGTACTCGACGGTCAGCGCGGTGCCGTCGAAGTAGCGGTTGAACCAGCCGGTCATGGTGCCGTGACAGACGCCGCCGCAGTCGAGGTTCTGGGTGGGCAGGCGGAGGGTGGAGGCCACCTTGCGGGCGAAGGACGGGGTCTTGGTGTCGATGTCGACGCCGTAGAGCGGCTGGTGGAAGCTCAGCACGTAGTCGGGGTCGACCCGACGCAGGAACGTCATCGCGGCCTTGGTCTCGGGCTCGGAGGCCGGGCCGCTGCCGGACTCGTAGTTGCCGTCGAGGTCCTTCCAGCCGTAGGAGAAGTTGCGGTTGAGGTCGACGCCGCGGGCGTTGCGCCGGCTGCCGGCGGCGTACCCGTCGGGGTTGTAGACCGGCACGACCCACAGGTCGAGGCCCGCGACCGTCGGGCCCTTGACCAGGCCGGCGAGGGCGAGACGGGTGTCGCGCTCGTTGCCGTGCATCGTGGAGAAGAGCACGACCTTCTTCACCCCGGGCCGGTCGGGCTGGCCGAGGTGGTAGGCGACGATCGGCCGCCCGCCGACCGATCGGCCCAGGATGCGCTTCTCGAAGGCGGCCGGGTCACCGGCGGCGGACGCCGGCGCGCCCGGGGGTACGACGAGGGCGACGACGAGCAGGAGAAGGGCCAGGAACCGTACCGAGAGGGAGTGCATCAGACCGCCTTGACGAGGTAGGCATAGGTGAACACGACCACGCCGACGAGCATGCCGACGTGGCCCAGCACGGACAGACCCGGACCGGACGACCACGAGTCCTCGACCGCGGCCGAGGCGTGCCGCCCGCGGGCCGGCAGCCAGCGGGCGAGGATCAGCAGACCGGCGAGGGCCACGATCCACCACAGCACGAGACCGGCCAGGCCGAGCAGCGTGGAGGTGGACTCGGAGACCTGGTCGCTGGAGACCAGGAAGCCGATCCAGACGACCAGCGCCAGCACGCCGGCGACGCTGTGGACGCCGACCGGCACCCGCGCGATCTCGACCCGCCCCGCGCCGTCCCGGTCCCGCCGCAGCCGCAGCCGGGTCAGCACCACGACGACGGCCGCCAGCGCGGTGAGCACGTAGACGATGACCGGGGACACGAGCGGCAGTGTCTCACCCGGGAGGTACGACGCCCCCGTGGCGCTCCGGGTCGGCGTCGGCCGGTGCCGGCTCAGGATGCTTGGCGAGGGTGACCGGACGCTCGACGACCGGGTCCGCGACCGGGTCCGCGGCGGGGGGCCGCCAGGCCTGGTCCGCCTCGAGCTGCGCGGCCAGCCGCGACAGCAGCGCGTCGACCTCGGTCATCCGGTAGCCGCGGAACCCGAGCGAGAAGCGCACGCGACGCAGGTCCTGCGGACCGAGGTCGCCGTCGGCGGGGACCAGGGCGTCGGGGCGGTCGTCGTAGGCGTCGGCCATCGGGGCGCCGCGCCCGGAGGCGACCAGGGCGATGCCGCCCATGGCCAGGACCACGACGATCGCGAAGAACCAGATCATGACCCCTCCGCCTGCGCGGCCGTCATCAGCGCGACCGCCTCGTCGACGTCGTCGGTGACGACGAGCCGGTCGAGGTCGGCGGCCGAGATCTTGCCGTCGGCCAGGACGGTGTCGCGCAGCCAGCCGAGCAGGCCGGACCAGTACGCCGTACCGATGAGGACGACGGGGAACGCGGTGACCTTCTGCGTCTGCACCAGGGTCAGCGCCTCGAACAGCTCGTCGAGGGTCCCGAGCCCGCCGGGGAGGACGACGAATCCCTGGCTGTACTTGACGAACATCGTCTTGCGCACGAAGAAGTAGCGGAAGTTGATGCCGACGTCGCACCACTCGTTGAGCCCGGACTCGAAGGGCAGCTCGATGCCGAGCCCGACGCTCAGCCCCCCGGCCTCGCAGGCGCCCTTGTTGGCGGCCTCCATCGCCCCCGGTCCACCGCCGGTCATCACCGCGAAGCCGGCGTCGACGAGCTTGCGGCCGAGCTCCTCGCCCTGCGCGTACGACGGGTGGTCGGCCGGGGTGCGGGCCGAGCCGAAGACGCACACGGCGGGTCCGAGGTCGGCCAACGAGCCGAACCCCTCGACGAACTCGGCCTGGATCCGCAACACGCGCCATGGATCGGCGTGCACCCAGTCGGTCGGGCCGCGGCTGTCGAGCAGCCGCTGGTCGGTGGTGGTGCCGTCGACCTGCTCGCGCCGCTGGACCACCGGCCCCTTGTTCTTCGACCTCATGCCTCGCCTCCCAACCAGGTGCGGAGCACGCGCTCGCAGTGCTCGATCTGGGCGATCGGCACGAACTCCTCCTGCTTGTGGGCCAGCATCGGGTCACCCGGCCCGAAGTTGACCGCCGGCACGCCGAGCACGGTGAAGCGGGCGACGTCGGTCCAGCCGAACTTGGGGTTGACCTCGCCGCCGACCGCCTCGACGAACTGCCTCGCCGCGGGGCGGTCCAACCCGGGGAGCGCGCCGGGGGCGGTGTCGGTCAGGCGCACGTCGTAGCCGGCGAAGAAGTCGCGGACGAAGGCCTCGGCGTCGGCCTCGCTGCGGTCGGGGGCGAAGCGGAAGTTGACCTCGACGACGCACTCGTCGGGGATCACGTTGCCGGCCACCCCGCCGTGGATGGCCACGGCGTTGAGCCCCTCGTGATACTCGAGACCGTCGATGACCGGGCGCCGCGCCTCGTAGGCGTTGAGCCGGGCGAGCACCTCGGCCGCGCCGTGGATGGCATTGACGCCCTTCCACGAGCGGGCCGAGTGGGCGCGCTCGCCGGTGGTGCGGACCTCCACCCGCAGCGTGCCCTGGCAGCCGGCCTCGACGACCGCGTCGGAGGGCTCCATGAGGATGGCGAAGTCGGCGGCCAGCAGGTCCGGGTCGCTCTGCGAGAGCTTGTTGAGACCGTTGAACTCCGAGTCGATCTCCTCGGACTCGTAGAGCACGTAGGTCACGTCGCGATCGGGCGCGGGCACCGTCGCCGCGAGGCGCAGGATGACCGCGTCGCCGCCCTTCATGTCGCAGGTGCCGAGGCCGTGCAGCAGCCCGGTGTCGGTGTCGAGGCGACTCGGCAGGTTGTCGTTGAGGGGCACGGTGTCGAGGTGGCCGGCGATGACCACGCGCTCGGCCCTCCCGAGGTCGGTGCGGGCCACGACGGTGTTGCCCCGTCGTACGACGGTGAGGTGGGTGAGCGGGCGCAGCGCGGCCTCGACGGCATCGGCGATCGCCTGCTCGTCCTGGCTGACCGACTCGATGTCGACCAGCTGTCGGGTGAGGGTGACGGCGTCGGCGGTGAGGTCGAGTTCCACGTCGGCTAGTCAACCAGCACCCTCGTCGTCCGGTGCCCCAGGGATTGGGCCGCCCCCATGCAGCCCCCGCCCGAAACCGTGTTGCGTGGAGGTCGGCTCCGTACCAAGGATCAGCGGGTGTTCTCCCCCGCCGTCCTCACCCACTGGGTCCCCGCCACCGCCGACGTCCACGGCGACCCTCACGACGACCGGCTGCGCGTGGTCGTCGACGACACGCTCCCCGACAACCGGTCGGTGATGCTGCTCGAGCTCGTCACCGGTGGCGGCTGCCTGAGCCTGACCCCCCAGCGCGCGACGCAGTCCGGCCTGGTGGCCGGTGCGCTCGTCGACCCCGACGACGTACGCCGGGCGCTCGGCGCGGCCGGGGTCGCGCTGCACGATCCCGACCACCTCCTCTACCTCCCGCTCGAGGAGCAGGCGGTGCTGCTCGACGAGAGTCCTCCCTCCGGCACGCGCCAGCTCGACGCGGGCGACGAGGGCGACGGGGCGGCGTTCGCCGGCTTCACCGCCGCGGCCCCGCCGGCCGACCTCGACGAGGCGTTCGTCGAGCTCGACCACTGGCTGGTCGTCGGCACGTTCGTCGACGACCGGCTCGTCTCGGTCGCCAGCGCCTACCCGTGGGCCGGCACGACCCTGGCCGATGTCGGCGTGCTCACCCTGCCCGACCACCAGGGCCGCGGGCTCGCCCGGCGGACAGTCCGGGCCCTGAGCGGCCGCGCCCTCGCCGCCGGCCACGAGCCGCAGTACCGCTGCCAGCTCGACAACGCGCCGTCCGTGGCCCTGGCCCGCGCGGCGGGTTTCGCGCCGCTGGCCACGTGGCAGGTCGTCGACGTCGACGACTGAGCCGACCGCGTCACTCGGGCGGGAACACGCAGAACTCGTTGCCCTCGGGATCGGCGAGCACGGTCCAGTCCGGCTGGTCCCCGACGTACGACGCCCCGCGCGCGAGCAGCTCGTCGACGCGTCCGACGACGTCCCAGTGCAGCCGGTTGGGCTGGGTCCGCGGCTCGGGCACCGTGTTGAAGTCGAGGGTCATCCGGTCGTCGGCCGCGACCCCGGCGAGGGTCCACCAGTCACCCCCGTCGACCTCGTGGACCGGGTCGACGCCGAAGAGGTCGCCCCACCAGCGGGCCTGGGCGGCGGGGTCGACGCAGTCGACCCCGATGCCGTGCAGGCGGTAGGCGGGCAGGGCCTCGGGAGTGCGCACGAACGCGCAGAACTCGTTGTCCTCCGGGTCGGCCATCACCGTCCAGCCGAGCCCGGTCTCCGCGGCCGGCGCGAGCACCCGCGCGCCCAGCGCGACGAGCTCCTCGACCGAGCCGCAGTCGATGTCGAGGTGGGTGCGGTTCTTGACCACGTGGGGGCGGTCGACCGGGTTGACCCACAACGTGTGGCCCGGCGTCGGTCCGGCCAGGCGCGCCGGCGGAGCCGGGTCGGCGACGCTCAGCCCGCTCGCCGCCGACCAGAACCGTGCCTGGGCGTCCACGTCGAGGGCGTCGAGGCACAGGTCCTGCCAGGTCACGAGGCTCATCGCGCCAGTGAAGCAGGAGTTGCGGACGACTTCGGGTGGTGAGCCGGGTATCCAGGGCCCCCTGTCCTGCGATTGTCCTGCGATCTGGGGGTCGATCCCTCATGCCCCGGCCCCCCACCCGGTCCGACGCTGGAGACACCGGGCCGCACCGGAGCAGCCCCTCCCCCGAAGGAACGTCATGAACCGCAGTGTCCGCCTCCTCCCCGCCCTCGTCCTGGCCGCGGCCGTCGTCCTGCTGTCGGTGGTCGGCTCGGCCACCGCCGCGCCGCTGATCACCGGCAGCCAGATCAAGGACAGCACGATCACCAGCATCGACATCAAGAACGGCAGCCTGACCCTCGCCGACGTCCGCACGCAGTCGCGCACCTCGGTCGTCGCGGCCTCCGCCGACAGCGGCGTCACCCTCGCGTCGTGCTCCGACACGGGACTGGCCGACTGCCCCGCCGTCCGCACGGTCAACGTGGTGCCCGGCTCGCAGCTCGTCACCGCGAGCGGCACGATCGACAACCTCGTCGCCGCGGCGCCCTCGATCACCAACCGCTGCGGCCTGGTGCAGGGCGGCGTCGTCCTGGCCGAGGCGCGCTTCACCCTCGCCGGCAACGGTGCCAGCGGCGAGAACGCCCAGTTCACGCTGCAGCAGGTCATCACCGTCCCGGACGCCGCCCAGCCCGTCTCGCTGCGCTGCACCGAGATGCCCGGCGAGAGCCTGCAGCTCGAGACCGCCGACCTCACCTCGGTCCGCACCGGCCTGACGCCGACCCGTCGCCCGTGGGCGACGGGTGGCCGCGGATCCGACGCTGACCCGTCGCCCATGGGCGACGGGTCAGCGTGGTGTCAGGCCTTGGTGACGGCGATCGTGGCGGTCTCGCCGTCGGCCAGGTCGACGGCGGCGGCGCCGTCGAGGCTGGCAGGGCCGTCCTCGCCCACGGCGTACGACGTCGCCAGGGTCTCGGCGGCGATCAGGTCCTGGTGGGCCCGGGCGGCGGCCAGCACGGCCGCGGAGCCGCCCACGACCAGAGCGATCCGGTCGGACACGTCGAGACCGGCGTCGCGACGGGCCTGCTGGACCGCACGCACCAGGTCGCGGGCCAGGCCCTCGGCGGCGAGCTCCGGGGTGACCGCGGTGTCGAGGACCACGAACCCGCCGCCGGGCAGCACGCCGACGGCCGCGTCGAGGTCGCTCGACCCCGCGACGGTCTCGAGCGCGTACTCCCCCTCGACCAGCGCCAGCCCGCCCGCGGTCACGGTGCCGTCGTCGGCCACCGACCAGTTGCCGGACTTGGAGCCCTTGATGGCGACCTGGACCTCACGACCCAGCCGCGGCCCCGCGGCCCGCGCGTTGACGGTGAGCTTCTGCTCGACGCCGTACGCCGCCGCCTCGTCGCTGTCGGCGGCGAGCAGGCGCACCGCCTTGACGTTGACCTCGTCGGCCACCAGGTCGACCAGGGACCCGAACCCCTGCAGGGACTCGGGATCGGCGATGACGACCGTCAGGGTCGACAGCGGCAGCCGGTTGCGCAGCGACGACGCCTTGCGCAGCGCGGACGCCGCCGAGCAGACCTCGCGCACGAGGTCCATCGAGGCGACCAGGTCGTCGTCGGCGGGCAGCTCGTCGAGGGTCGGCCAGTCGGTCAGGTGCACGGACCGGCCACCGGTCAGGCCCTGCCAGACCTCCTCGGTCGTCAGCGGCAGCAGGGGCGCGGTGACGCGGCAGACGACCTCGAGCACCGTGTGCAGGGTGGCGAAGGCGTCGGCGTCCTCGTCGAAGAAGCGACCGCGCGAACGCCGGATGTACCAGTTGGTCAGCACGTCGAGGAACGACCGGGTGGCGTCGCAGGCCTCGGCGACGGCGTAGTCGTCGAAGGCGACGGTGACCTGCTCGACGTACTGGCGGGCCTTGGCGAGCACGTAGCGGTCGAGCGGGTGCGACGAGTCGCTCGACCCGGCCACCTCGACGCCTCGGCCGCCGTCGGCGGCGTTGGCGTAGAGCTGCAGGAAGTACCAGCTGTTCCAGAGCGGGATCATCACCTGGCGCACCGAGTCGCGGATGCCCTGCTCGGTCACGACGAGGTTGCCGCCGCGCAGGATCGGGCTCGACATCAGGAACCAGCGCATCGCGTCGGCGCCGTCGCGGTCGAAGACCTCGCTGACGTCGGGGTAGTTGCGCAGCGACTTCGACATCTTCAGACCGTCGGAGCCGAGCACGATGCCGTGGCTGATGCAGTTCTGGAAGGCCGGCTTGTCGAAGATGCCCGAGGACAGGATGTGCAGCGTGTAGAACCAGCCGCGGGTCTGCCCGATGTACTCGACGATGAAGTCGGCGGGGAAGTGCCCGTCGCCGTCCGCACCGTCGAACCACTCCTGGTTCTCGAACGGGTAGTGCACCTGGGCGTAGGGCATCGACCCGGAGTCGAACCACACGTCGAGCACGTCGGCGACGCGGCGCATCGTCGAGCGCTCCCCCTCAGGACGCGGGTCGTCGGGGTTGGGCCGGGTCAGGTCGTCGACGTAGGGGCGGTGCAGGTCGGGCTCGCCGTCGCGGTTGGTCGGCACCCTCCCGAAGTCGCGCTCGATCTCGGCGAAGCTGCCGTAGACGTCGACCCGGGGGTACGCCGCGTCGTCGCTCACCCAGACCGGCACAGGACTGCCCCAGAAGCGGTTGCGGGTGATCGACCAGTCGCGGGCGTTCTCGAGCCACTTGCCGAACTGGCCGTCCTGGATGTGGTCGGGGACCCAGTTGATCTGCTGGTTGAGCTCGACCATCCGGTCCTTGAACGCCGTCACCTCGACGAACCACGACGAGACGCCCTTGTAGATCAAGGGCTCGCGGCAGCGCCAGCAGTGCGGGTAGGAGTGGTCGTAGGTCTCGCGGCGCAGCAGCACCGTGCCGGGGCTGACCGCGGCCGCGGCCTCACCGCGGGTCGCGGCCTTGAGATCGTCGATGATCTGCAGGTTGGCGTCGAAGACGAGCAGGCCGGCGTAGTCGTCGACGGGGTGGGTGAACTTGCCGTCCTTGCCCACCGGCATCACCGGCTCGATGCCCTCGCGGTCGGTGACCTCCTTGTCGACCTCACCGAACGCGCCGGCGGTGTGCACCAGGCCGACACCGTCGGTGGTCGTCACCGCGTCGTCGGCCGCGACGACCCGGAAGGCGTTGGCGTGGTCGGCGTAGTAGGTGAACGGCGGCACGTAGGTGCTGCCGACCAGGTCGGCACCGGTGTGGCGGGCCACGACCGAGAAGTCGGTGGTCGAGCCTGTCGAGACCCCCAGCTCGCGCGCGTACGACGCCAGGCGCGCCTCCGCGATCAGGTAGCGAGCAGTGCTCTCGGTTCCGGGGACCGGCGCCTCGACGACCACGTAGTCGATCTCGGAGCCGACCATGATCGCCAGGTTGGACGGCAGGGTCCACGGGGTCGTGGTCCACACCAGCGCCAGCGCGCCCTCGGCCGGGCCGCTGGTCAGCCGCAGCCCCACGGTGACGGCGGGGTCCTGCCGGTTCTGGTAGACGTCGTCGTCCATGCGCAGCTCGTGGTTGGACAGCGGCGTCTCGTCGTTCCAGCAGTAGGGCAGCACCCGGAAGCCCTCGTAGATCAGGCCCTTGTCGTGCAGCTGCTTGAACGCCCAGATGACCGACTCCATGTAGTCGGAGTTCATGGTGCGGTAGTCGTTGTCGAAGTCGACCCAGCGGGCCTGGCGGGTGACGTAGTCACGCCACTCGCCGGTGTACTTCATCACCGACTCGCGACAGAGCTCGTTGAACCGCTCGATGCCGAGCTCGAGGATCTCGTCGGTGGTCTTGATGCCGGCCAGGCGCATCGCCTCGAGCTCGGCGGGCAGGCCGTGGGTGTCCCAGCCGAAGCGGCGCTCGACCCGGCGCCCGCGCATGGTCTGGTAGCGCGGGACGACGTCCTTGACGTAGCCGGTGAGCAGGTGGCCGTAGTGGGGCAGGCCGTTGGCGAACGGCGGGCCGTCGTAGAAGACGAACTCGTTGCTGCCGTCGACGCCGGCCTCGCGGGCCTCGACGCTGGCCTGGAAGGTGCCGTCCTGCTGCCAGAACTCGAGCACCCGCTTCTCGATGTCGGGGAACCGCGGGTTGGACGGGACGCGCCGGTCGGGATCGTTGCGGGGGTAGGTCATCGGGGCTCCTGCGGTCGGTACGTCGTCAGCTCGTGTCTCACGAGGACGACCCCCTCGTCGGGGACCGCGGTACCACCTCGGTTGCCCGTCTCACGACGGACCGCTTCGTTGGGGCTCCGGTTCTAGTGAGGCCACCGCCGGCGTGCGGTACCCGTTCTTCCGGAAGGCTCGCCGCTGATGACGGCTCGGACGCCTGTGGCCCCCAGGCTACGGGCACCGGATGCTCGGGGACCAATCAGATCCGGGTCGGACCCGTGCGGCCTTAGCGTCGCCTTGACCATTGCTTGGCGCGGGCATGAGGGGCGTGGTCGCACGCTGACGGCGTACTGAGACACCCACGAGCGTCACGGAGACCCCGATGAACCCCCGCCCCGCCCTGCTCGCCCTCGTCACCGCCCCGCTGGCCCTGGCCCTCGTGGCCTGCGGTGGTGACTCCGACGACGACGGGGCCGCCCCGGCGGCCTCGACCTCGGACTCGTCCGCCGCGACGAGCCCGTCCTCCGCTCCCTCGTCCGCCCCGTCCTCCGCGCCCTCGTCCGCCCCCTCGTCATCGGCGCCCTCGACCGCGTCGGGCGCCACCGGTGACGACGCGCTCCTCGCGGCCGCACGCACCGGTCTCGGGGCCGTCGACGGCACCGTGTTCACCGTCGACCGCGACAACGGCGGCTGGGACGTCACCGTGGTGGCGTCCGACGGCACCGAGTCGGACCTCACGACCAGCGCCGACGGGGCCTCGGTGACCCGCGGCCCGGTCGTCGACCGCGACGACGCCGACGACACCTCCGACGCCGCCGAGCGCCGGCGGCTGCTGGCCGACGCGACGGTGACCTACGAGGACGCCCTGGCCACGGCCCGTGACGAGGTCCCCGCCACCACGATCGACGGCGTCGACCTCGACCTCGACAACGGCCGCGCGGTCTGGGACGTCCAGCTGGGCGAGGACACCGCCGACGAGCAGACGGTCGTCGTCGACGCCGCGACCGGCGACGTGGTCCGCGTCGAGCGCGACGACTGAGCGCCGGGGCGGGCCACTCCCCCCGCTCAGGGCTGCTGCTTGAGCAGGTGCAGGAGCCAGTCCCGCCCGGTGTCGATCAGCGCGTAGCGACGCGTGCCCTGCTGGCCGTGCAGGTCGAACACGAACCGCCGGTCGGTGCGGTCGACCAGCGACCAGGTGCCGTGGTCGGCGATCGACTTGTGCTCGTCGACGTACGTCGCGTGGTCGAGGTCGTGGTCGGCGACGGCCACCGCGAGCCGGTCGTGGGCGCTGTCGGTCGGCAGTCCCTTGGGCACCGCCCAGGAATGCAGCACCCCGCCCTCCTCGAGCCTCAGGTCGAAGTGAGGGCGCGGCTTGCGGTGGTCGTGCAGCACGAAGACCGGGTCGCCCATGCCTCCCATCGTCCCCGAATCCGGTTGCCGCGCGGCAGCAGCGCTGCGAGGGTCGCGCCGTGACCGACGCACTGACTCCCCCACCCGGCCTGTGGGTCCACCCCGACGTCGACCCGAGGCACGACGGCGACCCGGTGCTGCGCGGCGAGCGGTCCGTGGTGCTCGACTACCTGCGCGCCTACCGGCTGACCTTCGAGATGAAGCTCGAGGGCCTCGACGCCGAGCAGCTGGCCCGCCGGTCGGTCCCGCCCTCGACGCTGTCGTTGCTCGGGCTGCTGCGCCACCTCGCCAAGGTGGAGCACTCGTGGGCCCGGCGCGTGGTCGAGGGACGGCCCGAGCTCGACCGGCTCTACCGCACCGAGGCCGAGCCCGACCTCGACTTCGACGGCGCGGTCGGCGATCCGGCCGTCGTGGAGGACGCGTGGACCTCGTGGCGCCGCGAGGTCGCCCACGCCGAGGCGCTGTACGCCGACGTCGACCTCGACCGGCTGTGCCCGCACCCCGACGGCGAGCTCGAGGCGCGCGACGTCCTGGTGCACCTGGTCGAGGAGTACGCCCGCCACTGCGGGCACGCCGACCTGCTCCGCGAGTGCATCGACGGGCGCACGGGCCAGTAGCCGCCCGACCGCGTCCCTCGCCCCGGGGTCAGCGGACCGGGGTGACCGTGTACTTGACCTTCTTGACGTAGTCGCCGGTGCGCACGGTGATCACGAAGTAGCCGGTGTAGCGCGAGGTGTACTTCAGCGAGATCGAGCCCTTGCGCTGGTAGCCCGGCTTGATCGTCCCGACAGCGGGGTTGAAGCGGTAGGACAGGCCCGTCGCGGTGACCTTGAGACGGGTGTTGGTCGCGGTGGCCACCGTGTCGGAGCTGTTGGCGATGGCGATCGGGACGGTCGTGAAGGACCGCGAGCTGATCCGGCGGTTGCTGACCCGGATGGACAGGATCGGGGTCTGCCGGAACAGGACCGACGGACCGGCGAGGTCGTCGTACAGCGGCGGGGTGAAGGTGGCGTCAGCCGCGGACTGCACGAACGCGCAGTTCCAGGCCGCGGACTTGGCCGCGGGGAACCGGAACGGCCGCACCCTGATCGAGGAGCCCCGGTAGACGGGGTTGTCCTGCGAGTCGGTGTCGGTGGAGGTGAGGGCGACGTTGCTGCCGGCGGCGGAGATGCAGGTCGTGCCGGTGGAGTTGACCTTGCCGAAGGCGAGCAGCAGCGTGGCCGGCGTCGACGCGTCGGGGGCGGCCCGGAGCTTGACGGCGGCCTCCATGACGCCGCCGTGCGCACGGTAGAAGCGCAACCTGGCGCTGCTCAGCTGCTGGGCCGCAGCACCGGTGGCCGTGACGGTGTGCTGCGTCAGGTCGGCACGACCGCCGCCGACGGGCCAGGTCGTCCGCGCCGCGGTCTGCCTCACGGGCACGAACGCCGTCGACGAGACCGCCGTGTCGCGGATGACGACGCCGCTCGCCGCGCCGGGGGCGGGCTGCGGCGAGCGGCCGGTGTCGGTGGCGGCGGTGTTGGTCGAGGCGGCGGTGGCGGAGCCCGCCGTGAGCGGGACGAGCGTGGCGGCGACGACGAGCGCGGTGCTGGTCGCCAGCAGGCGGAGGGCGCGGGACATGCCGGCTCCCTCCCCGGTCGAGCGAGCACCGAAACCGGCTCTCACTAGAGTGTGCCGACGTGAGCGACCTGAGCAGCGACACCCGTCCCGGACCCGCCGCCGGCCATGGCCTGGTGACCCTCGACGCCGACGGCGTCGTGCTGGACGCCTGGTTCCCCGAGCCGCTCCTGGCCGCCGACGCCGGCCCCGTGCCCGAGGGGCTCGACGCACTCGCGGTGCCCGACGACGTACGCCGAGTGACCCGGGAGGTGCGCCGGGTCGAGATCGCCGACCTCGCGGCGCCGCCGGCCTCCACCGAGGACGCCTGGCTGCGCCTGCACCTGCTGTCCCACCGGCTGGTCCGCCCGCACGGCCTGTCGCTCGAGGGCGTCTTCGGCCTCCTCACCAACGTCGTGTGGACCTCCGCCGGACCGTGCGCCGTCGCGGGCTTCGAGCTGACCCGCGCCCGGCTGCGGGCCTCCGGCGCCCACGTCACGGTCTTCGGGGTGGACAAGTTCCCGCGGATGGTCGACTACGTCGTCCCGTCCGGTGTGCGCATCGGCGACGCCGACCGGGTCCGCCTCGGCGCCCACCTGGCCGAGGGCACCACCGTCATGCACGAGGGCTTCGTCAACTTCAACGCCGGCACCCTGGGCGCCTCGATGGTCGAGGGCCGCATCTCCGGCGGCGTCGTGGTCGGTGACGGCTCCGACGTCGGAGGTGGCGCCTCGATCATGGGCACCCTGTCCGGCGGCGGCACCCAGGTGATCTCGATCGGCGAGCGCTGCCTGCTCGGCGCCAACGCCGGCATCGGCATCTCCCTCGGCGACGACTGCGTGGTCGAGGCCGGCTGCTACGTCACCGCTGGCACCAAGGTCACCATCCGTGACCGCGACGACAAGCCCGCCGTGGTCAAGGCGCTCGAGCTGTCCGGGCTCGACAACGTGCTGTTCCGGCGCAACTCCGTGTCGGGGACGATCGAGGCCGTGCCGTGGAAGGGCACCGGCATCGCCCTCAACGAGGCGCTGCACGCCAACGGCTGAGCCGGCATCCCCGCGCAGCCCCGCACCCAGTCCCCCGGCACACTCGTCGGCATGGGCAAGGGAGCAGCACCGGCACTCGTCGCGGTCGCGGCCCTGCTCGTCGTCGGCGGTGTGGCCGTCGGGCTCGCACGAGACGTCGAGGTGCCCTTCCTGGGCGGGGACGAGCGGTGCACGGCCAGTGTCGGCGGGCGGGAGGTCACGGTGAGCGTGGAGCAGGCCGAGAACGCCGCCACGATCGCCGCGGTCGCGGCCCGGCGCAAGCTGCCGGCGCGGGCGGTCTCGATCGCCCTCGCCACGGCCTACCAGGAGTCCGACCTGGTCAACATCGACTACGGCGATCGCGACTCGCTGGGCCTGTTCCAGCAGCGGCCGTCGCAGGGCTGGGGCAGCAAGGACGAGGTCCAGGACCCGGTCTACGCCGCCAACGCGTTCTACGACGCCCTCGAGAAGGTCGACGGCTACCGCTCGATGGAGATCACCGTCGCCGCCCAGCGGGTGCAGCGCTCCGGCTTCCCCGACGCCTACGCCGACCACGAGAGCGACGCGCGGGTGCTGGCCTCGGCGCTCAGCGGCCAGTCCGCCGCGGCGTTCGCGTGCGACCTCGACGGCGACGTCGACCCGGCCGCCCCCGACCTGACCGCCGCCGGGCTCACCGACCGTGCGGACGCCGTACGGCGTGACGTGCGCGCGCGGTTCGGGCGGCTGCCGATGGGCGGGTTCGCCCCGGGCGGCGTCAGCACCGGGCACGTGGAGGGCTCGGCGCACTACGACGGCCGCGCGGTCGACGTGTTCTTCCGGCCGGTGACCAGCGCCAACCGCGACCGCGGGTGGGCCGTGGCGCACTACCTCGTCGCCCACGCCCGGCGCCTCGACATCCGCACCGTCATCTTCGACGACCGGATCTGGGTCGCGGGACGCGATGCGACCTGGCGCGACTACGACGCGCCGTCGCGCGCGGGCGACCGGGCGATCCTCGAGCACCGCGACCACGTGCACGTCGACGTCTTCGCCTGACCCCGCCGTACTCACTAGGCTCCCGCCGTGTTCTCCGACGACGACATCGTGACCGCGCTCTCCGACGTCCTGCCGCTCGACGAGTCGCTGGAGGCCTACCCGGGCACCTGGCAGGAGCCGCCGTACGCCGACCGCGACGGTCGCGCCGTGCTCGGCCTGGGCGACCACTCGTGGGACGTGCTGCTCGACCGCGGGACCGGCCGGCTGGAGGGGGTGCCCGAGGGCGCCGACGCGTTCCTGCTCAACACCACGCTCGAGCGGTTCGTGCGTTGCGTCCACGCCGCGGTGACGGCCTTCGAGGAGGCCGACCGGCTCGAGGCCGAGGCCGAGTCCGAGGAGGCCGACGACCTCGGCGAGGAGGACGAGGAGACGGTCGACGAGCTGGAGGAGATCGGGGAGCGCCTCGAGCGCCGGCTGCGGGAGATCGACCCCGACGCCATGGTCGACGACAACAGCTTCTGGGCGGTGCTCGCCGAGGAGCTCGGCTACGGCCTCTGAGCCTGCGGCGGCCCGCGGGGCGGGGCGACTACCTCGAGGTCTCGAGGCCGGTGGGCCCCGCGCGGACGAGCAGGACACCCGGCGCGGCCAGGGCCGCGTCGAGGTCGGCGGCAGCCTGCCACGCCGGCTCGGGGCGTCGTACGACGTCGGCGGCGGTCGTGACCCGCGCCAGCCGCTCGGCGAGCGCGACCGGGTCGTCGAGGTCGCGGCGGTAGCGCTGCAGCAGCGCGACGAGGTCGTCGAGGACCGGGCCCAGCGCGGCCGCGTTGTCGGCGAGCATGTTGCGGGTGCGCAGCGGGTCGCGGCCCGCGACCCGGGTGCCGTCGCGGAACGACCCGGCGGCCAGCTGGGCGGCAGCCGGGTCGCCGGCGGTCTCGACGACCTCGAGCAGGGCGTTGGCGAGCACGTGGGGGGCGTGGCTGACCAGCGCCACGGACCGGTCGTGGGCGTCGGCGTCGAGCACGACGACGGTCGCGGCGAAGACGTCGACCAGCCACCGCACGACGTCGGCGACCGGGCCGTCGCCGCGGGTGACGCCCCACGACGCACCGACCAGCAGGCCGGCGTCGGCGTGGGCGAACCCGGACAGCTCGGTGCCGGCCATCGGGTGCGCGCCGACCCAGCGGGCCTCGAGGCCCTGGGCGACGACGGCGTCGCGCACGGTGCCCTTGACGCTGCCGACGTCGACGATGACCGCGTCGGGGGCGTCGGCGGCGACCGCCGCGAGGGCCCGGACGATGACATGGAGCGGGGCCGCCAGCACGACGACGTCACGGTCGGCGGGCACCACCTCGGCCGTGCGCAGGCCGGCGGCCGCGGCCGCCTCGAGGGTCGCCGGGTCGGGGTCGACCACGACGACGTCGAGCCCCTGGGCGCGCAGGCGCAGCGCCACCGAGCCGCCGATCAGGCCGGCGCCGACCACGGCGGGACGCGAGAACGTCACCGTGCGGCCAGCTCGTGGAGCGGGGAGATCCGGCCGACGGCGCGGGCGCTGGTGCCCAGCGCGCGCCACTGCGCCGACATCTCCTCGAAGTCGTCGGCGGTGAACGAGCCCGACAGGAAGAGCAGGAACACGTAGATGCCGGGCGTGGCCGGCACCGGGCGGGTGACCAGGTTGGTCATGTTGACGCCGCGGTCCTCGAGGACGCCGAGCATCCGGCGCAGGATGCCGGGCACGTTGGCGTCGGGCACCAGGCTGACCAGCAGGCCGTCGTCACCGTCGGCGCGCACCGGGAGCCGGCTCGCCGAGACCAGCGCGAACTGGGTGAAGGCGGCCGTGTTGTCCTCGACCGCCTCGGCGACCGTGTGCAGGTCGTAGAGGCTGCCGCAGATGCGCGGCCCGATGCCGAGCTCGCCGGGCCCCAGGTCGCGGCAGGCCGCCGCGGTCGAGGAGGACTCGCGGGTCGCCAGGCCCTGCGCCTCGATCCAGCCGCGGCACTGGGCCAGGCCGTGCGGGTGGCTGACCACCACCTCGGGCGCGACCGTCGGGTCGCGGGTGAAGGCGTCGAACGAGATCGGCAGCACCACGCTGTCGACGATGGAGAGCCCCGGGCGGGCCAGCAGCCCGTCGAGCGTGGGGACGACGACGCCGTTGACCGAGTTGTCGATGGGCACGACGGCGTACGACGCCCGCCCCTGCTCGACCGCGGCCAGGGCCTCACCGGCCTCGGCGACGGGCACCGCCTCGGCGTCGGGACGCAGCGCGACCACGGCCTGGTGGGTGAAGGTGCCCGAGGGGCCCAGGTAGGTGACGTCCATGCGCGACGAGCCCTCAGCCGTCGAGGGCGAACGCCGCCAGCACCCGACTGCTGAACCCGACGTCGCTCAGGGCGGCCTGCAGGTCGACCAGGCGGTCGGCGCCGGCCCGGAAGCCGACGTGGAAGTCGTGGATGCCGGCCCCCTGCGGGTCGCTGTGCAGGAAGTCGAGGTCGACGCCGAGGTCGCTGAACTGCTGCAGGGCGACCATGAGCGTGCCGGCCGACTCGCGCTCGGGCGTGATGGTCAGCCACGCCGCGTCGACCGCGTCGTCGGGGGCGGGCTCGGCGCCCGGGCGGGACAGCAGCCCGTAGGAGATCGACGGCTGGTGCTCCAGGAACCCGACGATGAGGATGTCGTCGCCCCGCAGCTCGTCGACGTCGACGACGGCGGAGCCCGCGTCCTGGCCGGCCGCGAGCAGGTCCTCGGCCGTGGTGTCGTCGGGCACGACGCGGAACGCGACACCCGCGCGACCCATCGCCCCGACGACGTCGGAGTAGGTCTGCTGGCGCAGCGCGACGGCCTGGGCGTCGCCGGCCCCGCCACCCAGGCGGGTCCAGCGCCAGGGCGACACGACGGTCGCGACGCGGGTCAGCCGGATCTCGGGGTCGAGGGACTTGATCGCCCGCAGCAGCCGCAGGGGCGGCGACGTCGGGTCACCGATGCGGACCAGCCCCTCGACGTCGTGGGCGACGTCGAGGGTGGCCATCAGGTCGTCGTAGCCCTCCAGCCCGACCAGGAAGTCGCTGCCGCTCCATCCCAGGGCCGTGCGCACCCGGGCCACGAGGGTCGGCGGGTCGGTGCTGGCGTGCGCCAGCGAGCGGGTGATCGGCAGGAGGCTCATGCGCCGATCCTCTCAGGGCCGGTGGTGGGAGGGCCGGTCGCGGTGATCCGCTCGGCCGCCGTCGCGACGTCGTCGTCGGTCGCGGTGATGGCCAGGCGGACGTGCTGCTCGCCGGTCGGGCCGTAGGACCGGCCGTCGACGCTGACGACGCCACGGTCGGCCAGCCAGCCGGTGGTGACCCCGCTCGGCTCACCGCGGGTGGCCCACAGGTAGAGGCCGGCCTCGCTGTGGTCGACCCGGAAGCCGCCGGCCACCAGCGCGGCGCGCAGCACGTCGCGGCGGGCGCCGTAGCGGGCCCGCTGCTCGACGACGTGGATCTCGTCGCCGAGGGCGGCGATCGACGCGGCCTGCTGGGGCCCCGGCATGATCAGGCCGAGGTCGCGGCGTACGGCGGTCAGCCCGGCGACCAGCGCGTGGTCGCCGGCGACGAAGCCGCAGCGGTAGCCCGCGAGGTTGGAGCGCTTGCTCAGCGAGTGGACGGCGATCAGGCCGGTCGTCGACCCGCCGCTCACGTCGTCGTGGAGGACGGTGGCGGCCTCGACCTCCCACCCCAGGTCGAGGTAGCACTCGTCGGAGACCACGATCGTGCCGCGCTCGCGGGCGTGGGCCACGATCGCGGCGAGCTCGGCCGGTGACTGCACCCGACCGGTGGGGTTGGCGGGCGAGTTGAGCCACAGCAGCGCCGGGGCGACGGGCAGCGCGCGCAGGTCGTCGAGCCCGTCGACCGTGACGACGTCGCGTCCGGCGAGCCGCGCCCCGACGGCGTACGTCGGGTAGGCCAGCGCCGGGATCGCCACCGGTCCCGGCCGCACGGTGGGGTCGGAGCCGAGCAGCAGCAGCGGGAGCGTGCCGATGAGCTCCTTGCTGCCGACGGTGGGCAGCGTCTGCTCAGGGACGAGCCCGCGGACGCCGTGGGTCGTGGCGAGCCACGAGACGTAGGCCTCGCGGAGCCCGGGAACGCCGATCGTCAGCGGGTAGCCGGGCGCGTCGGCGTGCTCGGCCAACGCTCGGCGCACCACCTCGGGCGTGGGGTCGACCGGCGCGCCGACCGACAGATCGACGACGGGCAGACCCGAGCCGGCGGCCCGCTCACGGACCGCCGCGACCCCGGCGTGCCAGCCAGGCTGGCCTGGACTCAGTGGTCGTGCTCCTGCGGCTCCAGGGCGGCCACGATCGGGTGGTCGAGGTCGATCTCACCCATCTTGGCGGCGCCGCCGGGCGAGCCGAGCGTCTCGAAGAAACCGACGTTGGCGGTGTAGTAGTCCTTCCACTCCTCCGGGACGTCGTCCTCGTAGAAGATGGCCTCGACCGGGCAGACCGGCTCACAGGCACCGCAGTCGACGCACTCGTCGGGGTGGATGTAGAGCATCCGCTTGCCCTCGTAGATGCAGTCGACGGGGCACTCGTCGACGCAGGCACGGTCCTTGAGGTCGACGCAGGGCTGCGAGATGACGTAGGTCATCGGGGTTCCTCCAGTGGGGTTGAGACCGGTGCGAGAGCGTGGTCAGCCTAGTGTGTGAGGGGTGGCCGAGGCACGGGAACCCCACTCTGTGGGCAGCCACTCGCTCGGCCCGCACGTCGTGGGTCAGCGGGTCGTCGTACGCCGCCTGGTCCGCGGGGAGACCGGGCCGACCGGCGGACCGGCCCTGACCGACCTGCTGGGCGTCTGCGAGACGTACGCCGGCGGGGTGATCGTCGTGCGTCCGGAGTCGGGTGACGCGGTGGCGATCCCGCTCGCCGACGTCGTGTCGGGCAAGCCGGTGCCGCCGCGAGCATCGGTGCGCGACCGGGTGCCGGCGCGTGACGCGCAGGTGCACGGCTTCGCCCTGTTCCCCGACCTCGTCACCGGCGCGGTGGGTGAGTGGGTGCTGCGCGACTCGGCGACCGCGACGGCCCGGCGCGCCCACTCCGTGCTGGCCTTCGGGCCGTCCGGGCTCGCCGACGACGTGGACCGGGTCGTGGCCCACTACGAGAGGCCGATCGCCGCCGTGCTCACCGGGTCCCCGGAGGACCGGCGGCTCACCGACCTGGGCTGGGTGCCCGAGAGCACGGAGTCCGACACGCTCTTCCAGGTCGCCGGGGTGGCCCAGGTCGCGCGGGCGCTGCGCGGCCGGTCAGCCCCCGGGACGACGTACGACGAGCACGACGACTGGGTGCGCGTGCGGGTCGGCGAGCACGCCACCGGCTACGCCGGCTTCCACGACGACTGGGTCGGGCTCGGCGGCCTGGTCGTCGCTCCCACCCATCGCCGCCGGGGCCTGGGACTGGCCGTCGTCGACGCGCTCGTGGAGTGGGGCGCCGAGCGGGGGGCGACCACAGTCTTCCTGCAGGTGCTGGCCGCCAACGAGCCGGCCCTGGCGCTGTACGCCGGGCTGGGGTTCCGCACCCACCACCGCTACCGCTACCTGGTGCCGCCGGACGTCGACTGACCCCACGTCGGTCGAGGTGCGAGGCGCCCCGGCGCCGAGCCTCGAGACCACCGCAACGTCGTGCCCGAGCCGGTACGTCGGCTGCGGTGGTCTCGAGGCTCAGGCCTAGCGGCCTTCGCACCTCGACCGACGCGCGGACCAGGGTCTGGCGGCCCTCACACCTCGACCGCCGTGGGCGCCAGGTCGGCGTCGCCGGGCTGGGAGAGCGTGAGGACCAGGTCCTCGATGAGGTCGTCGGTCTCGATGGCGGTCTCCACGCGGCGCAGCCGGACGGCCAGGTGGTCCTCGGTGTCGTCGCCCATCAGGTCGACCGCGGCGACGGCGAACATCCGGCGCGGGCCGACGTACTCGAGGTGCAGGTAGGTGACCCGCTCGACCTCGCGGTGCCCGAGCAGCAGCCCCAGCACCCGGTCGCGCAGCTCGGGACTGGTGCCGGTGCCGACGAGGTACTCCATGTTGCGCCGCATCAGGAACACCGCCACGACGCCGAGCAGCACGCCGATGGCGATCGAGGCGGCGGCGTCCCAGACGGGGTCGCCGGTGGCCTGGTGCAGGCCGATGCCCGCGGCGGCGAGCAGGATGCCGATGAGCGCGGACAGGTCCTCGAAGAACACCGCGCGCAGGGTCGGGTCGGAGGTGCGGGAGACGTAGCGCAGCGGGTGCAGGCCGATGCGCCCCGCGGCGCCGTGCACCTGGCGGGTCGCCTGCAGGAACGAGGTGCCCTCGAGGACGAAGGCGATCGCGAGCACGACGTAGTTGACCGTGAAGCTCTCCTCGCCGGCCTCCGCGGAGAGCTCGGTGACGCCGTGCCACACCGACACCACCGCGCCGGCGGAGAACAGCCCGAAGGCCGCCACCAGCGACCACGTGTAGGTCGCGCGCCCGTAGCCGCGGGGGTGCTCGGCGTCGCGGGGCCGGGCGCCGCGGCGCTCGGCGACCAGGAGGAACACCTCGTTGCCGGTGTCGGCCCACGAGTGCGCGGCCTCGGCGACCATCGCCGCCGAGCCCGTGAGCACGGCCGCGACCGACTTGGCCAGCGCCAGCAGGGTGTTGGCCACCAGGGCCACGACGACGGTCAGCACCGTCCGAGGCTACGCATCCTCACGCGATCGCGATGGCCCCCCACGGGTGGGTCACCGGGTGGGTCGCCGGGTGGGTCACACGCAGCGCGGCCGGAACGTCGCGCGCGCCGGGCCGTCGTGGGTGAGGGCGTCGAGCGCGATCGACAGCGAGGGCGTGGCCAGCGGGATGAGGAGGTGCTCGGTCAGCTCGAGCGGGCACGTGTCCTGCAGGGTGATGTTGGTGGTGCGCGGGCCGGCGGCCAGGTAGGCGGAGGTGTAGGGCACGACGACCTCGTCGTAGCGCGTGGTCACCTGGGTGTAGCTCACCGGGCCGGGTGTCTCGTCGCCTGCGTTGAGGCGGGTCAGGAACGACGAGCCGGCACCCTGCTGGACGCACGAGGTGCAGGCGTAGCCGACCAGCCGGGTGAACGGGTTGGTGCCGGCGGTGATCGCGGTGCCGTGGTTGGAGGGCGAGAGCCCGACGAGGTCGTCGACGACCCGGTCGCCGCCGAGGAACTTGATGTAGTAGCGCGGCATCATCCCGCCCTGGGAGTGGCCCACCATCGAGACCTTGCTGGCCCCGGTGGCGCTCAGCACCCGCTCGGTGAAGGTCTTGAGCTCCGCGGCCGAGGCGGGGATGTCGTTGAGACCACGGTTGCCGTAGTCGAGGGAGTAGACGCAGAACCCGGCCGCCTTGATGCCGGCCGACAGCCGCTGCAGCAGGTTGGCCCGGTCGCCGAGGGTGCCGTGGACCAGGATCACCGGCGTCGGGCGTGCGGCGGTCGGCCGGCACGACCAGCCGTTGGCTCCCGGGGGGTCGCCGAGGGGCGACGTCGGCAGCGTGGGCACGCCGGACGCGACGGACGGGGCCGCGAGAGCGGGGGTCGCGGTGGTCGCCAGCCCCGCGGCGATCAGGACGGCAGCGAGCAGGGATCCGAGAGTGTGGCGCATGTCACGGACAGTACCTACCGGCGAGTACGGAGTACAAGCGTTCGCCGACCGGCGGGGACACCGCCCGCGCTACTTGCAGATGACCGTGTCGGAGGCGATGTAGTCGGTGTGGAACTTCTCGCGCTTGACGACCTCGTCGGACCCGGGACGCTTGAAGATGCGCGTCACGTCGACCTGGAAGCCGCCGTAGCCGCTGTTGGGCACGCAGTTGTCGGTGGTGAGGGTCTGCGTCTTGGGCGAGGTGAAGGCGTAGCGGTCGGAGGTCACCTCGGTGATGTCCCAGGTCTTCGTCGAGAACATCTGCACGGTGAGCACGCCCCGTGAGGACGGCGTCGACGGCGTGAACACGGTGTGGATCAGCACGCCGTGGTCGGTGTCGTTGCGGAAGCGCAGGTCGACCGCGCCGAAGGCGACCGTCGCCTCACGACCCACGGGGTAGCGGTCGATGTAGACCGAGTGCGGCTTGTGCTCGATGTCCTCGAGACCCGCGTAGAACATGGCGTTGAACGTCGTCGTCGCGACCTGCGAGACCCCGCCGCCGAGGTCCTTGACGAAGAGGCCGTTGCTGATGATCGTGCCCTCGGTGAAGCCGTTCTCGACGGTGCGCTCCCCCACGATGTCGTTGAGCGAGAACGTCTCGCCGGGCTTGAGCAGCGTGCCGTCGATGATCTCGGCACCCCGGCCGATGTTGACGTTGCGGTATTCGGCGTAGGGGAAGTAGGTCGTGAACTCCGAGACCTTCTCCTTGACCCCCAGGGCCTTGGCGTCGGCGGTGGTGAAGTCGGGCTCGGCGACGGTGCCCTCGACCTTGCCGACCCGCTTGCCCGACCGCTTGACGACCGCGGCGAGGAAGGCGGTGACGACGGCGTCGGACTCGAAGGTCACCCCGGGCTTGGCCGCCACGATGCGCGGCTTGCCGTCACGGATCTCGATCCGGGCGTCGACGGGCGCACCCTTGCCCGACGTGGCGCGCTCGACGAGCGGGACGAGCCGGTCGGCGTCGACGACCGGCACGAGCTTGCCGTCCTCGGCCTTCATCGACAGCGCCCGGGAGTACTGCCGCGGGCTGAGCTTGACCGACGCCGAGCCGATGCGCAGCTCGACCGAGCCCGACATGGCCGGGTCCGCGAACGTGTCGACGGCCTCGGCGACGTCGGCGTCGTCGATGTCGGGCGCGAGGGTGGCCACGGCGAGCCGGGCCGGCTTGCCGTCGAGGTACGACGCCACGAGGGCCTCGCGGGCCCCGGCGGGATCGATCCCGCGGCCGGGCTCGGGGTCGGTCACGGCGACGCGGCCGGCGCTGAAGCGGACCCGGCCGTCGACGGGCTCGGTGCCGAGCCCGTCACCGAGGTCGGCGAGCGCGGCCTCGAGGGCGGCGTCGTCGACCGTGACGACGGGGTCGACGTCGTCGCCGCCGGTGTAGTGCTCCCACAGGGCACCCGGGCTCCAGGACCGCTGCTCGCCGGCCGCGGCCACGGACGCGGGGTAGTCGATCTCGAGACCGGCCTCGGCCGGGTCGACCTCGACGCTGCGGCCGTCGCTGGACCCGTCGACGGTGACCCGGATCGGACTGGACAGTGCGGCGGGCAGGTCGGAGCGCAGCGTGGCCTCGGCCTCGGCCTGGGTGAGCCCGCCGAGGTCGACACCGGCCACGGACGCGCCCCGCGGCAGCTTGTCGCCGGCGAGACCGTAGGCGGCGGCGTACCCGCCACCGGCGAGCAGGGCCAGGACCAGCACGACCACGAGGACCGTCCGGCCGCCGGCGCGCTCGTGGCGTTCGTCGCGGTTCTTCACCGAGTCAGTCTAGGGAGCGGCGGGGTCCCCCGGGTCGGTGGGCGGGCGCAGGGGTCGCACGGTGACGATCCCGAACAGCATCAGGGCCAGCCCGAAGCCGAGCAGCAGGTAGCCGGGGGTGTCGGACCCGACCAGGTAGCCGCCCCCGGCGCGGGGCACCAGGACGTAGCCCAGGACCGCCACCCAGCCGGCGGCGAACGAGAACCGCAGCGACCACCCGCCCGGCAGCGCCCAGGCGGTGGCCGCGGAGGTCACCAGGCCCAGCGCGAGGCCGACGGGCCGGTCGTGGACGAGGATCGCGAGGGCGCCGACCGCGACCCCCAGCACCACGAGGGCCAGCGCCCGCACGAGGCGGAGGGCGAGGGCGGGGTTCAGCTGTCGATCCCGGCGAACAGGTCGGTCTCGAGCCCGTCGTCGCCGAGCGGACCCTGCTCGCCCTTGGCGATCCGGTAGAACTCGGCGCCCCACGCGTGGGACCCGACGTTGTTGGACAGGGCGAAGAACGGGCCGTCCATGGTGATCTGGGTCTTGTGGGCGGCGAGCGCCGCCATCTTCTTGTCGACGTGGTCCTCCGCGTCGACCATGGCGGCGAGGTTGTCGTCGGGCGTGACGAAGTGGGGCAGCGGTCCGTCGGGGTCCATGCCCTCGAAGCTCGTCGTGTCACCGGCGGCGCGCAGTGCCCGCAGCCCCGCCCGCATCCGGCTCTCGGACATGGCCCCCCAGTAGATCTTCGGGACGTCCCACGACTCGCCGAGGTCGGTCCGGTACGACGGCACCGCGGCCAGCGCGGCGCCGTAGGTCGCGACGCGGTGGGCCTGGATGTGGTCGGGGTGGCCGTAGCCGCCGAACTGGTCGTAGGTGACGAGCACCTGCGGGCGGACCTCACGGATGATCTCGACCAGCAGGTCGGCCGCCTCGGTCAGGTCGGCCCGCCAGAAGGCGTTGTCGTGGATGTCGTCCGCAGCGATCGCGTAGCCCTCGGCGTGCCACTTCATCCCGGAGTCACGGAACCGCCCGAACCCGCCGAGGAAGCGGTGGTCGGTGACGCCGAGCTCCGCCATCGCGTCGGCGAGCTCTCCGCGGCGGTGCTCACCCAGCTTGTCGTCGCGGTCGGCGGCGAGGTGCTCCAGCTCGGGCACCAGGATCTCGCCCATCTCGCCAGCCGTGCAGGTGACCAGGGTGACGCCACGCCCCTCGGCGACGTACTTGGCCATCGTCGCCCCCTGCCCGATCGACTCGTCGTCGGGGTGGGCGTGCACGAGGAGGAGCCGCTGGGCCGGGGTGTCGCTCATGTCCTCCAGAGTAGGGCGGGTTCGGCGGACCCCCACCGGGAGCCACCGACCGGTCCGCCGACTCAGCCGGCGCCACCTGGTCGTTTGATCCGCTTGGGGGCGATCGGCAGCGTGAGGGGCGGCAGTGGCGGCGGGGCCGGGGCCGTCTGCTCCACGTCGTACCAGCCGTCGTGCTCGTCGACGAGCAGCTCGAGGACGACCCCCGGCGCGTCGGTGACGACGGCCCACGGGTGGTCCTCGTCGTCGTCCTCGCCGGCGAGCCGCTCGCGCTGGACGTCGACGGTGTAGCCCTGCGCGGCGAGCCGGGCGGCGACCGCGCGGGCGTCGTCCTCGTCGAAGAAGATGCCGCGGCCGGTCGGTCCGGTCATCGCAGCCGCTCCGTCAGCTGGGCGAGGAACGGCCGGTCGGGCTCGAGCCAGTCGACGTCGTCGAGCTCGTCGGCGCGCAGCCAGCGCAGCCGGTCGTGCTCGGTCGGGTACGGCGTCCACCCGGCGACCGTGCAGGTCGCGACCCGCAGCTCGTGGGTGTCGGCGATCGGGCTCGCGCCGTCGAGCCAGCCGGTCACGACCACGTCGACGCCGAGCTCCTCGGCGACCTCGCGGACGAGCGCCGCGTCGGGTGTCTCGTCGGGCTCGACCTTGCCACCCGGGAGCTCCCAGCGACCGGCCACCGCGACGGGCGTCGTACGACGGCACGCGAGGAGCCGGCCCTCACGCAGCACCGCTGCGCCGACGACGACCCTCCTGACCACGTCGGTGACACTAGCCGGATGACGAACGACGGCCCTGGCCTCTACCTCCAGCGCGTCGACGAGCGGACCGACGAGGTCGAGGCGCTGGTCGCCCGCAGCGAGGGCCGGGTCGGCCTCGACGACCTGCTGAGCGACCTGCCGCGGCGGCTGCGCCGGTCGTGGGCACCGGGGCGGGCCGTGCACGAGGCGTGGCGGATGGACCTCAAGGACCAGCTCGACCTGCGCTGGTGGCCGCAGGGCGTCACCACCGCGGCCGACGCCGGTCGCGACGACACCCGGGGGCGGCGGCTGGTGATCATGTCGTCGTACGCCAAGAAGCTGCCGTGGGACCCGACCAAGCACGGCTCGCGACTGACCGTGATGGACCTCGACTCCCTGAGCTATCGCCACGTGCTCCTCGTCCGCCCCACGGCCGACGGTGGGCTCGAGCCGTTGCACGTGCACGCCGGCGGGGTCGTCTGGCACGGCGAGCACCTGCACGTCGCCGCGACCGGCAAGGGGATGTTCACCTTCCGCGTCGACGACCTGCTGCGGGTCACGGCACGCGACGCGGCCTACGGCTACCGCTACGTCCTGCCCGCGCGCTGGCAGTACCGCGCGCTCAAGGACGACGGGGTCGCCGACGGCTTCCGCTACTCGTTCGTCTCGCTCGACCGCAGCACCGAGCCGCCGACGATGATGGCCGGTGAGTACACCAACGACCCGGCCCGCACCCGCCGGATCGCGAGGTTCCCCATCGACGCCACCACCGGCCTGCTCGAGACCGGTGCCGACGACCGCTCCCGGCTGGTCCTCTTGGGCGACGGACCCCGGCGGATGCAGGGCGTCGTCAACGCGCGCGGCCGCCTGCACGTCACGGTGTCGCAGGGCCGCCGCGAGCGGGGCTCGGTCTACGCCGGCACCCCCGGCCACCTCGTCCACCACCCCCACGCCACCCCGATGGGCAACGAGGACGTCGCCTACTGGCCCGAGGAGGACCTCCTCTACGGCGTCTCCGAGCACCCCATGGCCCGGTGGCTGTTCACGATGAGGCGCTCCTCCTTCGACTGAGCACCACGCCGGTCGAGCCCGACCCATGCCGGTCGAGGTGCGACGAGCCCCGGCGAGGAGCCTCGAGACCCCCGCAGCCGACGTACCCGACCCGACCCCCGCCGACCAGGCCTCAGACCGGACGCGGCATCCGCGCCAGCTGCCGCGACTGCGCGACCAGCCGCCCGGTGCTGTCGAACACCTCGCAGTCCTCCTCGAACAGACCGCCGGCCATGGTGCGGCTGGCGTGGGTGACGCGCAGCCAGCCCGGGGCGGGTACGGCGCGGACGTGGGCGGTGAGCTCGATCGTCGGTGCCCAGCCCATCGCACCGAACGTGAACGTGACCGGCGGCAGCGCGTCGAGCACCAGGAGGAGCGACAGCGGGTCGGGATCACGGTCGTCCTCGAGCCGGAACCACGCCCGCATCAGCCCGCTGCCGTTGGGCCGCCCGCTCGCCCAGCCGATGTCGTCGGGGTGGAAGCGCATGTCGAAGCGCTCCAACAGGCTCGCCGCCTCGAGGCCCACGGGCACGGACACCGCGTTGGACACGCAGTCCTCCGGCGCCGGCAGGTCGGGCGGGGCCGCCGTCGCGTGCAGGTCGTCGGCGCCGGTCGAGAGCCGCGAGAGGTCGCCGTACGTCGCGAGCGCGCTGATCCGGCCGACGTCGCCCTGGCGCAGGTCGGCGGCCGCCGTCGCCACGGTGCCCCCGTCGCGCAGCACGCGTACGTCGACCTCGGCGGCCCCCGGCCGCGACGCCGACAGGTAGTGCGCGCTGATCGCCAGCGGGTCCGGCTTGCCGGGCAGGGCCTCGCGGACCGCGCGGGCCACCGTGGCGAGCAGGTAGCCGCCGTTGAGGCCGCCCCCGATCAGCCAGCCGTCGCTCAGCTCGGCGGTGTAGCGGTGCTCACCGCGAGGGGTCACGGCCGTGGCGGCGTCGAAGACAGAGGTCACGCTCGTCACGCTAGCGAGCACCCACCGGTCGAGGTACGACGAGCCCCGGTCGAGGAGCTCGGCCGACAGGGCACCAGGCCGCGGGCTGCGCACCTCGCCGGGCCGCCGGCCCAGCGCTGACCGGTCCGTCGCCCTAGGCGTCGACGACGTCGATGACCGGCGGACGACTCGTGAGGTCGAGGTCCGGTACCCGGACGTGGACGTCGTCGGTGACGGCCGAGCTCCAGGCGCCGGACTCGCGACGGACGATGAGCCGGCCCGCTTGCTGCCCCACGAGGCCGGCGTACGGCACTACCTCCACCGAGTCCGGCCCCGACCACCGCATGGTCTGCGCGCTGCGCCGGAATCCCTCGAGGGTGCAGAAGGCGACGGCCTCGCCGCTGGTCACCGTCGGTGTGTCGCCGTCGCCGTCCCTGATCTCGAGCGCGACCCGGCCCCAGCCGTCCGCTGGGTCCAGCCGGTACGTGGGACGTGCGGCACGCGATCGGTCCGGGCTCGCACTCCAAGAGCCGTTCCACCGGAACACCAGGTCGTTGTCGATCGCGTGGTCGTAGCAGCGCTGGAGCGTCGCTCGCGACCCTCTGCCCGTCGCCTGCTGTGCCGCCAGGTGGATGACCTGCAGGGCGAGGCGCGACCTCTCGACCGGGGGCACCTGCAGCAGGGCCGTCGTGAGATGCACGTGACCGAAGTCCCGACCAGGCACGTCGACGGTGATGACGGGCAGCTCGGTGACCTCCTTGACGCCCGGCATGAGACGGATGGACCGCCTCGGAACGATCGAGCGGAGACTCCCCAATGCCTCGCTGTAGAGCAGGGACGCACACCGCGCGGCCCGGACGAATGCGTCCTCGACCGGTGTGCCGGTGCCCTCGGTGCCTTGAAGGCGGTCGGGGAGTCCGGTGTGTGGGTAGACGTGGATCTCGCGCGGCGCGGGCACGGCGGAATGGTCCCACGGTGTCCGCGCAGGAAGGGGACCCGTGCGGGCGCAGCTGCCAGATCCGTCTCAGGACCGGAGTTGCGGGCACCGTGCGGCTTGGGGCCGGCCCGTTCAGCCTCGCGCCTGTCGAGCGCTACCTGACCGAGAACGTCCTCGCGTCCTGGCCGAAGCGACTGGCCCAGGATGCCCTCGCCATGGTCACGGTCCAGTGCCGTCACGACCTGGAGTGCCCCGTCCGTGAGTCCGACGATCGCGTCGCGTGCCTGGATGTGGCGCCGGGGCAAGGACACACACGATGGCCGGGTAGGCATGGTCGAGGTCCGGCACATCACGACCGGGCCCGACGACACGCACCGGCTTCGCCGCGTGTCATCTTGCCTGCCGGACACCGGCACTCTCCAGTCTCTGGGGCCTTGCACCACGTCGGCCCCATGGCCGATCCGCTACGTCGGTCCTCGAGAGCGGACTCCCATGGTGGGCAGAGCTCCGGGCCACGCGTGCATGGGTTCCTTGCCAGGTTGATGGACGCGGGTGTGGTGGTAGGGGCAGTAGAGCTTCGTGGTCCTCAGGTCGGTGCCACCGCCCTGGGCCCAGGGGATGTCGTGGTGGGCGTGGCACAGGTAGCCCGGGACGTCGCAGCCACTGTGGTGTTGGCAGTGGCGTTGCTCGACGATCGCGGCCAGGCGCTGTGCGGGGGTGTGGAACCTGTGCTTGCGGCCCAGGGCGAGGACTTCCCCGGATGCGTTCATCCAGGCGGGGATGATCCCGGCGCCGCAGGCCAGGCGGAGGTATTGGGTGGGGCTGATCTTGGTGCCTGTCTCGAGCTGGGCGGCCTTGAGCTTGCCTTGGAGGAGGTCGTAGTCGCCGACCACCACCACCGTGGCGGTCAGGCCGCCGATCTTGGGGAGCTGGGCTGGGTCGTAGCCCTCGACCCAGTCCACGAACGCCTGGCCCAAGCGTTCGGCCGACGGCTTCTGCCAGTCATAGGACCCGGCCCCGTGCTCGGCGCGGACGTGCTTGGGGGCGGCCAGGGCGTGGAGCTGTTTGCGGAACGCATCTGCGGTGGCGGTGGGGATGGTGAACCGGCCGTGGGTCAACCCCTGCCCGTCGTCGCCCATGGTCAGCCGGGTGCGTCTGCGGGCGCGTTCTTCCTGGGCTTCGAGGGCTTTGGCTTCGCGTTCGTCGGCGCCCTCAGGGTCCAGGCGCTCCCAGATCGCGTGGCCCAGGGTCGCGAGGGCGTCGGCGTCGTGACCGTGCCTGGCCCCCTCGAGGAGGAACGCCTCGGCACGGGCCTGGTCATGCACCGAGACCTTCTCATCGTCCAACCGTCCGAGGTGGTCGGCGATCACTTGGGCCTGCTCGGCATGGATCTCCCCACGGGCGGTCGCGGCTCTCGTGGGTTCGAGATCAGCCAGGGCCTCGGCGAGCCTGGTCTTGGTCCTGGCGGTGCGGCGGGTGACACCGGTGGCCTGTTGGACCCACCGGGCGAGGTTGCGGCACCCGGCGGTGTCGGGGAGGTCGAGGGTCTCGGCATGTCTGATCGACCTGGCTTCGAGCTCGGCGACACCGGCGGCGACCCGGGCACCCAGACCCACCACACGGCTGGTGGTCTCTGCGTCCATGGACCAGGTCGGGACGTCGGCCAGACCCTTCAGCTCGTCGAGCACCGTGCACAGGAACGCCTCGATCGGGTGTCCCGATCCGGGGGTGTCGGTGTGCTGGGCCATGGGTCTATTCCAGCACCGACCACCGACAGTCCTGGACGAGTTTCCCGCTCAACCACAGGGGTTGTGGGCAACCCGACCGGATCCCGTTCCTGTGGACGACTCGTGGTCACTTCCGCACGAGGCGCACAGTCGAGCGGCCAGCCGCGGGGGGAGTCGAGCGCACGGGCCACCCTCTGCGAGGCTGGTGCCGTGACGAACGACGCCGAGCAGCGCAGGGACGGCGCGGGCCGACGGCCACACTGGGTCTACGTCGGCGAGGAGCCCGACCCGCGCTTCTCCCTGGCCAACGAACGCACCTTCCTGGCCTGGGTCCGCACGACGCTAGCGCTCGTCGCCGGCGCAATCGCGCTCGAGTCGCTCAAGCTGCCCGAGCGCGACGTGCTGCGGACGGTCCTCGTGCTGTCGCTGCTCGCCTTCGCCCTGCTGATGACGGTGCTGGCGTTCCTGCGCTGGGCCCGGATCGAGCGCGCGATGCGACTGCACGAGCCGCTCCCCGCGTTCACGCTCGGCCTGATCCTGACCGCCGGACTGGTCGGCGCCGTGATCGGGCTCGCGGTCGTCCTGGTCGGCTGACCTCAGGCGACGTCGTACGCCGTCCCGGGAGCGCCCAGCGCAGACGCGACGCGCATCGCCTCGCGGGCCTCGTCAGGACGCGAGCCGCGCTCGAGCGTGCGCGCCAGCAGCAATGCCGCGTAGGCGTCGGTCGGGGACTCGGAGAGCACTGCTCTCGCGGTCGCCTCGGCCCGACCCAGCTGCGCCGAGTGGTAGTAGGCGCGCGCCAGCAGCAGACGCACGTTGGTCACCGAGTGGACGGCACCGTCGGTGTCGGCGGCGAGGTCCATCAGCAGCGCCTCGAGGGTGCGGGCCGCGCCCAGGTAGTCCTTCAGGTCGAACTGGCGGCCGGCCCGGTGGTAGCGCTCGTACAGGTCCATACCGCCTCAACACCCAGCCGGCACAGCCATTCCCACGCCGGCCTATGCCAGCGTCGTCCAGGTCGTGCGATGACGGTGTCCGCAGGTGCGTCGGCATACTCATCGTATTTCAAGCAGCTGCGGTGCCGTCAGCGTGCGGCCTGGGCGGCGTGTGGCGCCGCCCAGAATTGAGAGACACACCCTAGGGGTCAGCGCGCCTCGAGCACCCGTCGCAGGAACTGCTGGGTGCGCTCCTCGCGGGGGTCGGTGAGCACCTCGGCGCCACCGCGCTCGGCGACGACGCCGTCGTGCAGGAACAGCACCTGGTCGGCGACGTCCTGGGCGAAGCGAACCTCGTGGGTGACGATCACCATCGTCCAGCCCTGCTCGGACAGGTCGCGGATGACGGCGAGCACCTCGCCGACGAGCTCGGGGTCGAGGGCCGAGGTGGGCTCGTCGAGCAGGACGACATCGGGCTTGAGCGCCAGGGCCCGCGCGATGCCGACTCGCTGCTGCTGTCCGCCCGACAGCTCGGCGGGGTACGCCGTCTCGCGACCCGCGAGACCGACCTGCTCGAGCAGCACCCGCGCGTCGGCCTCGGCCTCGGCGCGGTCGCGCCCCTGGACCTGGATCGGCCCCTCCACGAGGTTGCCGATGACCGTCTTGTGCGGGAACAGGTGGTGCGCCTGGAAGACCATGCCGCTGCGGGCCCGCAGCGCGGCGACCTCGGTGCGGCGTGCGGACTTCAGGGGCGACGGGTTGTCGAAGTCGACCGAGGCCGCACCGATCCGGACGAGCCCCCCGTCGGGGGTCTCCAGCACGTTGAGCGAGCGCAGCACGGTCGTCTTGCCCGACCCGGACGGCCCGAGCAGGACCGTGCAGGTGCCCGCGTCGGCAGCGAAGCCCACGTCCTTGAGCACCTCGGTGTCACCGAACGACTTGCGCAGTCCCTCGACCTCGATCAGGTGTGCGTCGGAGTCGTTCATACGGCGTACCTCCCCAGCTTCTTCTCGAGCCTGCCCTGGGCGATCGACAGCAGGAAGCAGATGACCCAGAAGTAGAGAGCGACCAGCGCGTAGAGGGCCAGGAACTCACCGCTGGCCGAGGCCGCCTTCTGCGCCTCGCGGAACGGGTCGGTCACCAGCACGATCGACACCAGTGAGGTGTCCTTGACCAGCGACAGCAGCGTGTTGGACAGCGGCGGCACGGCGATCCGGGAGGCCTGTGGGAGGACGATCCGGCGCAGCGACTGCCGGTAGCCCATGCCGATGGTGGTCGCCGCCTCGAACTGGCCGCGCGGCACCGACAGGATCGACGCCCGGATGATCTCGGCGGCGTAGCCACCGACGTTGAGGCTGAGTGCGAGGCACGCGGCGGTGAAGCCGGGCAGCTTGATGCCGATCTGCGGCAGGCCGTAGAAGACCACGAAGAGCTGCACCAGCAACGGGGTGCCGCGGATCAGCGAGATGTAGAACCGCGCCGGCAGCCGCAGCGCCCGCGACGAGGAGAGTCGCGCGAGCGCGACCGCGAGCGCGATCAGCAGTCCGGCCAGGAAGCTGATGATCGTGAGCGGGACCGTGCCCTTGACGACACCCCAGAGCATCGGCGGGACGGCCTCGCGGACGACGTCCCAGGTGCTCTTGCCCTTGCCGGAGCCCTCGACCTCGACGTCGCCGCCGTCCTCGGCCGAGACGTCGGCCTTGAAGTAGCCCTCGGAGATCTCCTTCAGCCGACCGTCGGCGGTCAGGCGCTGCAGAGCCTGGTCGGCCTGGTCGCGCAGCCCCTGCTCGTCCTGGCGGAAGACCAGGGCCTGCTCGCTGACCTCGTCGTCGACCTCGCCCTTGATCTCGACGTCCTTCGAGCCCGTGGTCGCGAGGTAGTCCAGGACGGCGATGCTGTCGTTGACGATGACGTCGACGCGGCCCTGCACCAGCAGCTCGGCCGCCTGGGCGAAGCCCTCGACCGACTCGACGTTCGCCCCGGCGTCACGGGCGACCTGCGCCCAGTTGCTGGTCTCGGACTGCGCGGCCGTCTGCCCCTTGAGATCGGCGAGCGTCGTGATGTCGTCGGTGTCGGTCGCGGTGACGATGACGCCGCGCGAGTAGGTGTACGGGCGGGTGAACAGGTAGCGCGCCTCGCGCTCGGGGTTGATCGTGACCTGGTTGGCGATGACGTCGATGCGTCCGGAGTCGAGCGCCGGGAACAGCGCGTCGAACGGCGCCTCCACGAACTCGACGTCGAACCCGGCCTCGTCGGCGACGGCCTTCATCACGTCGATGTCGTAGCCCTTGAGGTCGCCGCCGTCCTCGTAGCTGAACGGCGGGTAGGTGCCCTCGGTGCCGACCCGGAGCACCGGCCGCTTCTCCTCGCCGGCCGCGCTCGCGGTCGGCGCGCCCACGGCGGCGGCGAGCCCGAGCGCCAGGATCACCAGGGCCAGCACACGCGCCACCCACGCCCTCGTCGATGCTGCAGTCACTGCGCCGCCTGCCGTCCTGTTATCTGTGGTGAACGAATCAAGTTACAGCACCAGAGCGGAGTCCTCGCCGTCGCGCTCGCTGCGGGCACCGACCCCGGGCCGAACACCGCCTGAGGTACCTGGCGGCGAGCCCTCAGACGTTCGTCGCGAGCCCGACCACCATGCCCACCACGGCACACACGCCGAGCGTGCGCAGCGGGCTCCAGCCCAGCCGGAGCACGAGCACCAGAGCCACCGCGGTGATGGCGAGGGCCGCCCACCGCACCGAGCCGACGACGGGCACCTCGAGGTCGAACGGGCCGCCGGTGAGCGGCTCGGTGCGGCCGAAGAGCGTGTGCACGGCGAAGTAGACGGCCAGGCTCGCGATCACCCCCACGACGGCCGCGGTGATCCCGGTGAGCGCCGAGGCGAGCGACCGGTTGCCCCGCAGGCGCTCGACGTACGGCGCCCCGAGCAGGATGAACAGGAAGCACGGCACGAAGGTGACCCACGTGGTGAGCAGGGCGGCCAGCACGGCGGCCACCCAGGGGTTCAGCGAGCCGGGGTCGCGGTAGGCGCCGACGAACGCGACGAACTGCACCACCATGACCAGCGGCCCGGGGGTGGACTCGGCGAGCGCGAGCCCGCGGACCATCTCGCCGGGGGCCAACCACGCGTAGGTGGAGACCGCCTGCTGCGCGACGTAGGCCAGCACGGCGTACGCGCCGCCGAAGGTCACCACGGCGGCGCCGGAGAAGAACAGGCCCTGGTCCACGTAGACGCTCGTGCGGCCGAACACCACCGCGGCCACCGCGACCGGCAACGCCCACAGCGCCAGCCCGGTGACAAGGATCGTCGCCGTACGCCGCCCCGAGGGCCGCTCGGTGTGCAGCGCGTCGTCGCTGACGAGGGGCGCCGGGCCGTCGTCCGGGACCGCCCTCGCCTGCGCAGCGAGGCCCGGGACCCGGCGCCCCAGGACCCAGCCGACCACGGCACCCGCGGCGACCACGGCCGGGAACGGCACCGAGAACGCCGCCAGGGCGACGAACGCGACCGCGGCCAGCACCGTCAGCGCCGGGTGCGCCAGCCCCCGCCCCGCCAGGCGTACGACGGCCTGCGCGACGATCGCGATCACCGCCGGGCCCAGCCCGAGGAAGAGCGACTCGACCACGGTCGTGTCCCCGAGGCCGACGTAGACCGCCGACAGCGCGAGCAGGGTCACGACGCCCGGCAGGATGAACAGGACACCGGCGACCAGGGCGCCGCGCACGCCGTTCAGCAGCCAGCCGACGTACGTCGCGAGCTGCTGGGCCTCGGGTCCGGGGAGCAGCGTGCAGTAGGACAGGGCGAACAGGAAGCGCTGCTGCCCGATCCACCGCTGCTCGTCCACGAGCGTCCGCTGCATCACCGCGATCTGCCCCGCGGGGCCACCGAAGGTCTGCAGCGAGATCAGGAACCAGGTGCGGGCGGCCTGACGCAGCGGTACCACGTCGGGCCGAGCACCCGCCCCGGTCACGGCAGCCCGAGGGCCGTCATGACCGCGCCGATGCGGTCGGTCAGCGAGGCGACGTAGGTGTCGGTGAGGTGGGAGCCCTCGCGGTAGATGAGGATCCGGCCGTCGGCCGGCGGGCAGGTCCCCTGGGGGCAGAGGATCCCGAGCGGGTCGACCCACGCCAGCGGCGCGTCGGTCGCGCCGGGCACGTCCTCGCCCAGGAGGGCGGGGCTCACGTCGACGGCCCCCATCTCCTCGACCCCGCGCACCTGGCCCGTGCGGCCGGAGAGTGCCTCACCAGCGGCCCGGTCGAACGAGCACCGCTCGAGGTAGTCGCGGTGCTTCTCGACGCACCTCGGGACGTCGAAGATGCTCCCGCTCCGTGTCGGTCGCGGGATGTCGCTGATCACCGCGACCCGGTTGCCGGCCTCGATCCAGGTGGTCCAGGCCTTCTTCTCCCCCGCCACGAAGGCGTCGAGGCTCGCCTCGCGGGCGTCCTGGCCCGGGGCCAGGTCGGTGACCAGGGCGGTGTCCGAGGTGTTGGAGGTGAGCAGCAGGTCGACGGGGTTGGCCACCAGCTCCGCACTGACGGTGCGGTCGAAGCGGGTGCACGACGCGTACTCCTCCCCGTCCATGCTCATCGGGACGGCCACCGCCGCGCAGCCCGACTTGGTGTAGATCAGGACCCGCCACCCGCGGGTCTCCGCCAGTCGCTGCAGGGCCGTCGACCACTGCGCGGACTTGGAGTCGCCGATGACCGCGATGGTGGCGGTCGCGTCCTGCGCCGATGCCCCGTAGGCGCAGCCGGTCGGCTCGTCGGACTCGGGAGCGACCTGGCAGCCGTCGGCGTAGAGGTCGGGCCGGTCGCTGCGGACGTGCGCGAGGGGCGGGAGGAGCCGGTCGCGGCGCACCGGCTTGGCCGGGGCGCTCGGTGCCGCGCTGGTCGGCCGGTCCGTGGTGGGCCGGTCGGAGGCGGCGTACGACGGGTCCGACGGGCCGGCGTCGGACGCGCCGCCGCCGCAGCCGGCGAGCACGAGGGCACCGAGCGCGAGCGCGACGACCAGCCGGCGGGAGGTGGCCCTCACGACCGCGTCAGAGGCGAGGGCGCGTGCAGGACGGTCGAGGCGCACACCATGCACCCACGGTATCCGTTGCAGGTCGGCGTGGACGGCCCAGGCCGGCTGCGGGTCCCGTCTGCCGGTCCCGTCTGCCGCACCCGTCTAGTCTCCTGCGCATGGCCTCGTCGACCGACCGTCCCGCTTCGGCAGCCCTGACGACCGCGGCGCGACGCCTGCGCCGCGCCCTGCCGGGGCGCACCGCGCCCGAGCGCGAGCCGGCCATCGAGCCGGCCGTCGAGCCGGCCGTCGAGGAGACGCCGGCCGAGACCCCGACCGCACCGTCGCCCCCCACCAAGCGTCCGGCACCCCAGGGCTACGGTCCCGCCGGCATCCCGGGTCGCATGATCCGGGTCGTCCCCCAGCCCGGTCCGGTCGGTTCGCGGATGGAGCTCGAGGTCGCCGACCCGTCCGAGGCGGCCGCCGTACGCGCGGGGTGGCAGCTCGTCGACGCCTACGAGCGGCTCAGCGTCTCAGCGGCCCGGCAGGTGTTCGGGCGCGAGGTCGACGCATGGCGGGCCTATGCCGACGACACGATCGTCCAGCTGGTGCACGCGGTCGACGACGAGTGGACCGAGTCGCGCGAGAGCGTCAACAACCGGCTGCGCTACCGCCGGATGATGGACTTCGCACGCGCCGGCGACCGGGTCTTCGACGTCGGGTTCGGCAAGGGGTCACTCGCCGCCCAGCTGATCAAGGGCACCGGCGTCGCCGCCTACCACGGCATCGACATCGTCGACTCCTACGTCCCCGAGGCGATCGAGCTGTTCGCGGCCAACGACCTGGCGGACGCGCCGATCACGCTCGAGAAGGGTGACCTCTACGACCTGACCGGCGACAAGCCCGAGCTGGCCGACGCCACCCTCGTCATCTGCTGCGAGGTGCTCGAGCACGTGCCCGACCCCGAGCTCGCCCTGCGCACGCTCGCCGACGCGCTTCCCGAGGGCGCCGACCTCATCTTCTCCGTCCCGCTGATCGGACGGCTCGAGGGCGTGTGGGGGCACGTCACGGTGTTCGGCATCTCGCGCCTGAAGGACATGCTCGAGGGTGCCGGGCTCTACGCCCACCACGTCGAGCCGCTGTCCAACGTGTGGGCCCTGGTCGTGGCCTCGCGCGACCCCGGCCCCTCACGTCGGGTGCGCGAAGCCGGCGGGCGCCCGCGCACCCGCGTCGAGGCGCCGCTCACGACGCATCACGACTTCGTCGACGTCGCGTCCGAGTCCGTCGTGCCAGCGCCGGACTCGACCGGCTCGGTGACCGTGGAGCCGGCGGGCGAGGCCCGCGTGACCTGCCGATTCACCGCCAGCGGTGGGGTGAGGTTCCCGGCCGAGGGCCTGGAGTCCCTGCGACTCGCCCTCTACTTCGGCGAGTGCCGCGGGGTCGAGCAGATACACGTCACGGCCAGCGCCGGAGGCACCCGTACGTGCCGCTGGACCTGGACCCCGCGCGACGGCCAGCTCAAGGACTGGATCGCGGTCAAGGTGCGCCCCGGCGAGGCCGACACCCGGTTCATCTCCGGACCCCACAAGAACGTGGCCGCCACCGACGAGATCGAGGTGTCCGTCGTCCTGGCCGAGGGTGGCACCGCGACCTTCGACCTGAGGGCCTCGCTGCTGCCCTGAGGACCTTCGTCCCTGAGGGCGTCGGCGTCATGGGTCGCGGTTCAGGCGTCGTCCTCCCGGCAGCGGGTGCACGTGCCGAAGAGCTCGACGGTGTGGTTGACGTCGACGAACCCGAACCGCTCCGACACCGCCGCGGCCCAGTGCTCGACCGCCGGCCCCTCGATCTCGACGGTCCTGCCGCACTCGCGACACACCAGGTGGTGGTGATGGGTCTCGCTGCAGCGCCGGTACCTGGACTCCCCGGATCCGGACGTCACCACGTCGACCTTGCCCGCCTCCAGCAGCCACTGGATCCCGCGGTAGACGGTGGCGAGACCCACCGACTCCCCCTGCCGCAGCAGGGACTCGTAGATTTCCTGCGCGGTGCGGAAGTCGTCGAAGCCCGTCATCGTGGCCTCGATCGCCCGCCGCTGACGGGTGGAGCGTGAGAGCGAGGTGGGTTCGCGCTCGCTGTCCTCGATGCTCATCAGGGCCCCGTCGATCGTCCGTCGTCCGAGGCGCGCCGCCTCACCGTCCACCTTATCCGAAATGATAACGAGTCTCATATTGGCGGCGTGCTCCGCGTTCGACTCGCGCAATCGAACGAGTCGGTGCCGCGAGATCCACCCAAAGCCCGTCCAACCCGTTCGATCGCACGGGTCGACCGACGCTACAACCCGTCCAAGTTATATGAGAATGACTCTCGTTTGACATAAGGATGTGCGCATACGACGATGGCCGCATGGACGAGGAGACCGACGGCTACGTCGGCGTGAGCGAGCTCTTCTCCGCACTGGCCTCGCCGGTGCGGGCTGCCGTCGTCCATCGCCTGACCACGCGGGGCTGGTCGGTCACCGAGCTCGCCGACGAGCTCGGGGTCAGTCAACCCCTGATGAGCCAGCACCTCCGGGTCCTTCGGGAGGCCCGCGTGGCGACCGCGACCCGCACGGGTCGAACGACGACCTACACCCTCGTCGACGACCACGTGGCCCACGTGTTCCTCGACGCCTACCACCACACGAAGGAACACCCATGACCGTCGCCACCGACCACCGCACCGCCGAGAAGCACGCCCACACGCACGGCCCCGGCTGCGGCCACCTCGCCGTGGTCCACGAGACCCACGTCGACTACGTGCACGACGACCACCTGCACCACGAGCACGACGGCCACTACGACGAGTGCACCCGCTGCGAGTGCGACGACTGCCACGACTCCTGCGCCACCTGCGTGTGCACCGACTGCACCTGCCCGAGCTGCAACCACGCCGTGTGCACCTGCGCGAGCTGCGGAGGCGAGCCGTGCACGTCGTGCGTGTGCGCCGATTGCACCTGCGCCACCTGCAAGCACGCCGCCTGACCGGGAGGTGACGTCGTTCGACGACATCTGGCAATGTCGTTGAACGACGACATCCTGTATTGTCGTTGAACGACGACATCCGCGGGTAGGAGGAACGATGCAGGTCGAGACCATGCGCGACCTCAGCTCGCTCGTGAGGTCCACCCGCCTGAGCCGGGGCCTCACCCAAGCAGAGCTCGCCGCCCGGCTGGGGGTCAGCAGGGACTGGGTCGTCCGACTCGAGCAAGCGGGCACCCGCTTGGAGGTTCAGAAGGTCCTGGACGTCCTCGTCGTCCTGGGGTTACAGCTCGACGTCCACGAGGCAGCCCAGCCGTCGGCAAGCTCCAGCACCCCAGCACCGCGGGCCACGGCTGCGCCCGAGCCACCGGAAGGCAAGAAGCCGCCCCCCAACGACTCCACCCCCCAGGGTCGCCCCGCCAAGAACGACCCGTTCGCGTTCCTCACCAAGAGGACCTGATGGCCGGCGCACGCGTGCTGCACGCCTACCTCGACGGAGTCTTCGTCGGGCACGTGGAGCAGACGAGCGGGGGCTTGCTGTCGTTCACCTACGACGACCGCTACCGCGCCAGTGACAACCCGACGCCGTTGTCGCTGTCCATGCCGTTGAGCGCCGCACGCCACCGCAACAAGAACGTGAGGGCCTATCTGGAGGGGCTGCTGCCGGACAGCGAGGACGCACGCGCGCGCTGGGGCCGCCAGTACGGCGTCTCGCCGAACAACCCCTTCTCGCTGCTACGCCATGTCGGCCGCGACGCGGCTGGGGCGGTGCAGATCCTGGGGCCGGACGAAGATGCTTCCGACGCCTTGGCCCGAGACGGCGACATCGAGTGGCTGACGGACGACGACGTCGCCCACATGGCGCGCGACCTGGCCGCCCACGGCTCCGACTGGGACCCGGGCCGGTTCGGTGGCCGGTGGAGCCTGGCCGGAGCACAACCGAAGCTGGCCCTGTTCCGAGACCCTGAGACGCTGCGCTGGGGGATCCCCCGGGACTCGACACCGACGACCCACATCATCAAACCGGCCATCGAGGGCTACGCCCGCCATCACGTCAACGAAGCGCTCTGCCTGCGCGCCGCCAAGGAGGTCGGGCTCCTCACCGCGCGCGTCGACCTCGTGGAGGTCGACGACGTGCAGGCGGTCATCTCGCACCGTTACGACCGCGACGAGGAGGACGGGGGCTGGGTGCGGGTCCACCAGGAGGACTTCTGCCAGGCCCTCTCGGTGCACCCGAGCCTGAAGTACCAGGCAGACGGCGGGCCAGGGGTCGGTGAGATCTCAGACCTGCTCGCCACCCTGGCCATCGACGACCGGGAGGTCAGCACCGAGAGGTTCTACAAGGGGCTTGCCCTCAACGTCCTCATCGGCGGGACCGATGCCCACGCGAAGAACTACTCGCTCATCCTCATCGGCAATCGCGCCCAGGTGGCACCGCTCTACGACGTCGCCTCCGCCGCCTGCTACTCACAGTACGAACGGCTCGTGGCGCCGATGAGGATCGGAGAGCACGACAAGCTGCTCGACGTGACAACGAAGGACTGGGTGCGCGTGGGCCGGCGGATGGGCATCGGCGGCGACCTCGCCGTGCAGTGGGTCGAGGACCTTCGCAACGACCTGCCCGGTGCGTTCGAGCGCGCAGTCAACGGGTTGCCCGAGCACACGAGGGCGGAGGCCAGTCGCATGGCCGAGCGCATCGTGGAGCACGTCGCTGGGACGTGGCGGCCCGACCTGTCCCGCAATCCCCGTCACGTCGCACGCGGCACGTCGACGTCGCGCAGCCCGGTCAGCGACTGACACCCGTGGTCAGTACACGCTCAAGAGCAACTACACGTTGAAGCGGAACTCCACCACGTAACGTCGCCGATCAACCTCTGCGTCGACACTTGCCGATCACGATTCGGCAGGCGGCAGCGCGATGGGCACGTGGCGACGACCCGCGGGGAATTCGCGAGTAGCCCCCCGAGCCACTAGGTCGTCGCGCCACGCGACTAGCGCAGGTAGCAAGCGTTCCACCGGGAGAGTGTCGTCAGCAAGGTCCTCGTAGAGCGACCGCGCTGCGACGATCTCGTCCACCTTGACGATCACCGTCGAGTTTCCTTCAGCAATCTCCAGCTCGACGCCGGGCGCATCTGACCAGTTCTGTAGTCGCCAAATGACCATCTCGACCCAGTGCGAGCAGAGGCCCCCGCCGGGACCTGCAAGCGTCGGAACGCATTCGTCCAGCGCCTCGTTGAACAGCCGCTCTGCCGGGTCCAGCGCAAGCAGAACGCCGTTTAGGAACGACTCTCGAAGGTGCCATGTCACTGGCGACGGAGACTCGTTCATAGGCTGGGGTTAAGCGCCTTCGATCGGCCTCGACGAGTCATGACGTCGAACTGGAACTAGACATTGAACCTGAACTCCACCACGTCACCGTCGGCCATCACGTAGTCCTTGCCCTCCATGCGCACCTTGCCGGCCTCCTTGGCCTTCTGCATGGAGCCGAGCTGGACGAGGTCGTCGAAGGACACGATCTCGGCCTTGATGAAGCCACGCTGGAAGTCGGTGTGGATGACGCCGGCGGCCTCGGGGGCGGTGGCGCCCTTCTTGACCGTCCAGGCGCGCGACTCCTTGGGGCCGGCGGTGAGGTAGGTCTGCAGGCCGAGCGTGTCGAAGCCGACGCGGGCGAGGGTGTCGAGGCCGGGCTCGGTGACGCCCATCTCGGCGAGCATCTCGCGGGCCTCGTCGTCGTCGCCGAGCTCGACCAGCTCGGCCTCGAACTTCGCGTCGAGGAAGATCGCCTCGGCCGGCGCGATCAGGGCGCGCATCTGGTCCTTGAGGGCCTCGTCGGCGAGCTCGTCGGCATCGCAGTTGAAGACGTAGATGAAGGGCTTGGCCGTCAGCAGCGACAGGTCGCGGATCAGCTCGCGGTCGATCGAGGTCGAGATGATCGGCGTACCGCCCTCGAGCGCGGCGAGCGCCTCCCGGGCGGCGGCGAGGTTGGCGGCGAGGTCCTTGCGGGTGCGCGCCTCCTTCTCCAGCCGCGGGATCGCCTTCTCGACCGTCTGCAGGTCGGCGAGGATCAGCTCGGTCTGGATGGTCGAGATGTCGCTGCCGGGGTTGACCTCGCCGTCGACGTGGGTGACGTCCTCGTCGCGGAACACCCGGGTCACCTGACAGATCGCCGAGGACTCCCGGATGTGGGCGAGGAACTTGTTGCCCAGGCCCTCACCCTCGGACGCGCCCTTGACGATGCCGGCGATGTCGACGAACTCGACCGTCGCGGGCAGGATCTTGGCGCTGCCGAAGACCTCGGCCAGCTGCGGCAGCCGCTCGTCGGGTACGCCGACGACCCCGACGTTGGGCTCGATCGTGGCGAACGGGTAGTTGGCCGCCAGCACGTCGTTCTTGGTCAGGGCGTTGAAGAGGGTGGACTTGCCGGCGTTGGGCAGGCCGACGATCCCGATGGTGAGTGCCACGGGCGGCGAGTCTACGGCCGTACGCCGAGGAGCCCGACCCCGGCGACCGGCCGGGCGCGCAGACCGGGCCGCCGGTCACACCTCCCGGGCTCGGAGGACGCAGGAACGAGTCGGACAAACACTGACGGCCGCGGCGTCCTCGCCTAGTCTGGACGCGGCGCGACCACGGTGTCCGCGTTGCTCCACCAGCATCCCGGGGACGGTCATGACCAGTAGCGCACTCGAGCGGGCGGTCGCCGACGGCGACGTGGACGCGATCGTGCGCGCGGTCTCGGGTCCGACCGACGAGACCTTGCGACCGGGCGAGGTCGCGCTCCTCGAGCGCGCCGCTGCCCTGGTGGCACCCACCGGCGGTCCGTTGCCGACGTCCATCGCGTGGCGCCTGGGCTACGCCCTCCACCAGGCCGGAAGCTTCGCCGACGCCCTCGACGTCTACGACCGGGTCGACGCCGACGAGGCTCGCGACAACCCCGTCGACACCGCGTTCCTGCTCTCCAGCCGGGCCTCCTCGCTCTGGGCCACCGGTGACGCCGCCGCCAGCCGCGCGGCCGCCGACGCCGCCCTCGCGGCCGCCCAGGCCTCCGGCGACGACGCGGCGGTCGCCGCTGCCTGGGTCAGCCAGGCGCTGGTCTGCGTCCTGGAGGGCGATCTCGACGCCAACCTCGTGGCCTACCGCAAGGGCCTCGCCGCCGCCGAGCGCGCCGGCGACGTGCTCACCCAGGCCCGGATCCACAACAACCTCGGGTCGCGGTGCAACTCCGAGGGCCGCTACACCGACGCCCTGCCCTACCTCGACCGGGCGATCGCCCTGGCCGAGTCGGTCTCGGCGCCGGCCCCGGTGCGTGCCCTGAGCCTGGTCACCCGGGGCGATGCCCTGCTGGGGCTGGGCCGCATCGAGGAGTGCCTCGCCGAGCTCCACCTGGCCCGCGACCTCACCCGCACCTCCGAGAGCCCCCTGCTGGGCCTGGCCCTGGTCGCCATCGGCGACGCCAACCGGCTCTGCGGCAACGCCACCCAGGCGGCCATCGCCTACCGCGAGGCGCTGGTGATCGCCGAGCGCACCGGCAACGCCCAGGTCGCCGTACCCGCCCTGTCGGGACTGGCCCGGGCGCTCGTCGTCGACGACGTCGACGAGGCCCACGGCCTGGTGAAGCGGGCCCTCGACCAGCCCTCCGCCATCGGGCAGGTCGACCCCCTCCTGGCCGCCGGGTGGGTGTGCCTGGCCACCGGCGACCGCGACGCCGCCGGCGACTTCTCGCGCCTCGCCGTGCGCGAGGCCGGCCGCCGCCACGACGCCCGTGGCCTCGCCGAGGCGCTCGAGCTGCAGTCCCTGCTCGTCACCGGACCGCGGGCCCTCGACCTCGTCGACGAGGCCGGCACCCTGTGGCGCAGCACCGCCAACGCGGTCGGCATCGCCACCAACCAGACGCTGCGCGCCCGCGCCGGCAACGACACCGTGCAGGAGCAGGCCGCGCGGCGACGGCTGCGCGCGCTCGGCGTACGCGACGACGCGACGCGGATCGCCGGCCCGCTCCAGGCCCTCGGCACCGCCGACCGGGCCCGGGTCAGCATCCGCACGCTCGGTGCGTTCGCGGTGCTCTGCGAGGGCGAGCCGGTGCCGGCCTCGGCCTGGCAGTCCCGCAAGTCGCGCGACGCGCTCAAGATCCTCGCCGGCAAGCGCGGCCGGCCGCTGACCCGCGACGCGTTGGCCGACCACCTGTGGCCCGACTCCGACGGCAGCGGCAACCGGCTCTCGGTCGTCCTGTCGACGCTGCGCTCGGTCCTCGACCCGCGCAAGGAGCACCCGTCCGACCACTTCCTGGTCGCCGACCGCGAGTCGGTGCGCCTCGACAACGACCACGTCGAGATCGACGCCGTCGTCTTCACCCAGACGGCGACCAGCGCGCTGCGGGCCCTGCGCTCCGGCGAGCGTGGTCGGCCCGGCGAGCTCGGGGTCGTCGAGGAGCTCGAGCGCGCGGCCGCGATGTACACCGGCCACTACCTCGAGGACGACCCCTACAGCGACTTCACCGTCGAGGTCCGCGACGAGCTGCTCACCCTGTCCCTCGAGGTCAAGCGCGAGCTGGCCCTCGCCCTCATCGCGCGTGGCGAGAAGCAGCGCGCCATCCCCTGGCTGGTCGGGCTGATCGCCGACGACCCCTACGACGAGCCGTCCCACCACCACCTGATCACCACCCTCCACGAGGCGCGCCGCCACGGCGAGGCGCGTCGCGCCTACCGCGCCTACGCCCAGCGGATGAAGGAGATCGGCACCCCCGCCGACCCCGTCGAGCAGCTCCTGCCCTCCGCGCGTACGACGCCCTGACCGGGCTCGACGGCCCTGACGACCCCGACAGCCCGTCGGCCTAGGGTGAGCCGGTGCGCCTGGCCACCTGGAACGTCAACTCACTGCGTGCCCGCATCGATCGCGTCGAGGCGTTCCTGCAACGCCACGACGTCGACGTGCTGGCCCTGCAGGAGACCAAGGCGCGCGAGGACCAGCTGCCCCTGATGGGC
>NZ_VDMS01000004.1:300000-505313 GCF_006346395.1 Nocardioides plantarum | reverse complement strand
GGGCTTGCCACACAAACCCTCAACCAACACCACACACGCGTAACACACACAGCACCTAGTTACGCCTCGCGTCCACGAGAACACAACATGACTTGCCCACCACCCACGGTGGCTGGCGATCGTCCCCCCCCGTTTGTGGGGGTTGGTCGACCAGGATCCCCTGGGGTGGGGTGATGGGCACATAGAGTTACGGCGGCCATAGCGACAGGGAAACACCCGGTCCCATACCGAACCCGGAAGTTAAGCCTGCCAGCGCCGATGGTACTGCAATCGCGAGGTTGTGGGAGAGTAGGACGCCGCCGGACAAACATTGGGTAGAGGCCACCGAAAGGTGGCCTCTACTCTGTTTTCCACCCGTTCGTCTTGGACGGGACCAGCAACGTGAAGAGGGAGAGCCATCGTGGCCGACGAGCGTGGATCGCGCCCAGGGGCAGGCGGCGGACGACCGCAGGGCAAGGGCGCGGGGGATCGCCGTGACGGTGCCCGCTCGTCCGACACCCGCGGAGGGCCGAAGAGCGGCGCTGCCCGGGGTGGTGCCCGCGGCGAGTCCCGAGGCGACTCGCGTGGCAAGCCCCCGACGGGCGGCCGAGGCGGCCGCCGTGAGGACTGGAAGCGCCCGACCGACCGCGACGTGCCTCGCACCGTCGAGCAGTCCGTCTACGACGGTCCGCCGCTGCCCGACGACGTCACGGGGGCCGAGCTCGACCGCGCGGTCGCGGCTCAGCTCAAGGGCCTGCCCGACAAGCTGGCGGCACGCATCGCGCGGCACCTGGCGGCGGCCGGGTTGATGGTCGACTCCGACCCGGAGACCGCCTATCAGCACGCCTTGGCCGCCCGCGCTCGCGCGCCCCGGCTCGCGGTGGTCCGGGAGGCAGCCGGTGAGGCGGCGTACGCGGCCGGGCACTACGCCGAGGCGCTGGCCGAGCTGCGTGCCGCGAAGCGGATGAACGGGGCCACGGCCTACCTGCCGATCATGGCCGACTGTCACCGTGCGGTTGGCAACCCTGAGCAGGCCATCAAGCTGGCCAAGAGCCCATCGGTCGCCAACTTCAGTCCCGAGGCCAAGGCGGAGATGACGCTGGTCGAGTCCGGCGCACGTCGCGACCTCGGCCAGCTCGACGCGGCCCTCCGGGTCCTCGAGCTCGCCCCCCTGACCAGCAACAGCCGGCTGCCGTGGGTGGTGCGTCTGCGCTACGCCTATGCCGACACGCTCGTCGCGGCTGGTCGCGAGAAGGACGCACTGGCCTGGTTCCACCGGGCCCACGCGATCGACTCCGAGGAGCTGACCGACGCCGCCGCCCGTGCCGACGACCTCGAGCGCCGGATGGACCTGACCTAAGGTCAAGGCGTCATCCCGCTCCACTGGTGCGAACGCGCCACATGGGTCACAATGAAGTCCTAACTCCACATCCGTCACACCGACTGTCGACGACACCGTCATCTGATTCGAGCCCGCTGGGGAAGGCGTAGCTCGCGCCGGAGATGAAGGAGATGTCGTGACCGTTCGCACTGCTGACCGCACCACCAGCCGCGGCGTCCTTTTCGTGCACTCGGCGCCCTCGGCGCTCTGCCCGCACATCGAATGGGCCGTCGGTGGCCTCCTGGGCGTGCCCACGAACCCGACTTGGTCGCCGCAGCCGGCTCAGTCGGGTACCTACCGTGCGGAGCTGTCGTGGAGCGGTGTGGCCGGCTCGGCGGCAGCGATCGCGTCTGCGTTGCGCGGGTGGAACCACCTGCGCTTCGAGGTCACCGAGGAGCCAACGGCCTCCACCGAGGGCGCGCGGTACTCCTTCACGCCGGATCTCGGGGTCTTCCACGCCGTCGTCGGCATGCACGGCGACATCATGATCCCCGAGGACCGCCTCAAGGCCGCCGTGGTCAAGGCCGCGCTCGGCGAGACCACGCTGGTCAACGAGGTCGACAAGCTGCTCGGCAAGCCCTGGGACGACGAGCTCGAGACGTTCCGGCACGCCGGCGAGGGAGCCCCCGTGCGTTGGCTCCACCAGGTCGTCTGACCAGCCGGCGCTGTCGCGTGGTTCAGCGGCGCTGGACCAGGCGGAAGTGGGTCGGCGCACGGTTGAGCGTGTAGAGGTCGCGGCCCTCGTTGTAGATCATCTGCATGGACACCGAGTAGCGGCCGACCGGTGCGCTCGCGCCGCACAGCTGGAACGTCAGGTGGCCGTGTGTGCGGCCCATGTTGTTGCCCGCGTTGGCGTCCCAGTAGAAGCTCGCGACGCCCTCGCGGCGCGGATTGCGGATGCGAGCCACGACCGTCCAGTCCTCGGTGGGCGGGGTGAAGCTCCACGGCAGGAGGTAGCCGGCGCATCCGCCCTTGCGGATCTGGTTGGGCACCTTGATCACACCGATGTCGTTGTCGTAGGCGGCTGCCGGGGATGACGGCAGCGTCACGGCGAGGCCGACGGCCAGGAGTATCGAGGCGACAGCGGAACGCGAACGGCGCAGCATGGTGGGACCTCCCGTGGATGGTGGCGTCGACATGGTCAACGCCACGGTCGCCGGGAGGTTACGTGACGGCGGTCACCTCGTGGGGTGCCGCCCGGGTCAGAGCGGGATGTTGCCGTGGGCCCCGCGGCGTACGCCGTCACGCTGGACGGCCTCGTCGATGGCCCGGGCGATGGCCGACCGGGTCTGTGACGGCGTGACGATCTCGTCGACGACGCCGATCTCGACCGCCCGCTCGACCCCACCGGCCAACCGCTCGTGCTCGGCGGCGAGCTCGGCCTCGACCTGCGGCCGGATGTCGGGGGAGACCTCGGCCAGACGCCGACGGTGCAGCACCCGGATCGCGGCGACGGCGCCCATGACCGCCACCTCGGCGCCGGGCCAGGCAAAGACCCTGGTGGCGCCCAGCGAGCGCGAGTTCATCGCGATGTAGGCACCGCCGTAGGTCTTGCGGGTCACGAGGGTGACCCGGGGGACCACGCACTCGCCGAAGGCGTGTAGCAGCTTGGCGCCGCGGCGTACGACGCCGTCCCACTCCTGTCCGACACCGGGCAGGTAGCCCGGCACGTCGACCAGCACGATGAGCGGCACGCCGAACGCGTCGCACATCCGCACGAAGCGGGAGGCCTTCTCGGCCGACAGGGAGTCGAGGCACCCGCCCAGGCGCAGCGGGTTGTTGGCGACCACGCCGACCGTGCGGCCGCCGAAACGGCCCAGCGCGGTGACGATGTTGGGGGCCCAGCGGGCGTGCAGCTCCTGGGCGGTGCCCTCGTCGAGCACCTGCTCGACCAGCGGGTGCACGTCGTAGGCACGCTTCTTGGAAGCCGGGAGGGCGTCCTCGAGGTCACGGTCGGCGACGTCGTCGACGACCAGGCTGCCCTGGGAGCCGAGCAACGACGTCACCGTGCGAGCGCGATCGAGCGCCTCCTGCTCGGACTCGGTCAGGATGTGCACCACCCCGGAGCGACGACCGTGCGGCTCGGGTCCACCCAGACGCAGCATGTCGACGGCCTCGCCGGTCACCGACCGCACCACGTCGGGGCCGGTGACGAAGATGCGGCCCTCGGGACCCAGGATGACGACGTCGGTCAGGGCGGGTCCGTACGCCGCCCCGCCGGCGGCCGGGCCCAGCACCACGGAGATCTGCGGGATCTTGCCCGAGGCCTGCGTCATGACCTGGAAGATCCGGCCGACGGCGTGCAGCGACAAGACGCCCTCGGCCAGACGGGCGCCGCCCGAGTGCCACAGGCCGATGATCGGGACCTGCTCGACCATCGCCCGGTGGTAGGCCGCGACCACGACCCGGCAGCCCACGTCGCCCATGGCGCCACCCATCACGGTGGCGTCGGAGCAGAACGTGACGACACGAGTGCCGTGGACCGTCCCGACGGCAGCCAGCATCCCGCTGTCGTCGTCGGCGGTGATCAGTTCGAGACTGCCGTCGTCGAGGAGCGCGCCCAGCCGGTGGACCGGGTTGCGGGGGTCCTCGGAGCGGGGGAGCTTGGCGGGCTTCTGCGGGGCCTGGACCGTCATGGGGTCTCCTAGTACGAGGCGAAGACGACGGCGACGTTGGCGCCGCCGAACCCGAACGAGTTGTTGAGGGCGGCGATGTCGCCGGAGGGGAGGTCGCGCGCGGTCGTGGCGATGTCGAGCTCGACCTGCGGGTCGAGGTCGTCGAGGTTGATCGTCGGCGGCGAGACACGGTCGCGGATCGCGAGCACCACGGCGACGGCCTCGAGAGCGCCGGCGCCACCCAGCAGGTGACCGGTCATCGACTTGGTGCTGGTGACCACGATCTCGTCGACGTGGGGGCCCAGCGTGGCGTGCAGCATGAGGCCCTCGGCGATGTCGCCCTGCGGCGTCGAGGTCGCGTGGGCGTTGACGTGCTTGATCGCCGCCGGGTCGATGTCGGACTCGAGCAGCGCACGCTTGATGGCCCGCGAGCCGCCGCGCCCGGCCGGATCGGGCTGGGCGATGTCGTGGGAGTCGGCGGTGATGCCGGCGCCCAGGACCTCGGCGTAGATGTGTGCTCCGCGCGCGAGCGCGTGCTCCTCGGACTCCAGCACCAGGACGCCGGCGCCCTCGCCGAGGACGAAGCCGTCGCGGCCGGTGTCCCAGGGACGGCTGACCGTCGCCGGGTCGCCGCCATCGGCGCTGGCCGACTTGGACAGCGCCATCATGTTGGAGAAGGCGGCCATCGGCAGCGGGTGGATCGCGGCCTCGCAGCCGCCGGCCACGACCACGTCGGCGCGCCCGAGGCGGATCTGGTCGATCGCCAGGGAGATGGCCTCGTTGCCGGAGGCACAGGCCGACACCGGGGTGTTGACCGCGGCGCGGGCTCCGACGAGGAGGCTGATGTTGGCGGCTGGGCCGTTGGCCATCAGCATCGGGACGGCGAGCGGGGAGACCCGGCGCGGCCCCTTCTCCTTGAGGACGTCGTAGTTGGCCAGCAGCGTCGTGACGCCGCCGATGCCGGTCGCCATCGCGACCCCGACGCGGTCGTGGTCGAGGTCGCCGGCCTCCTGGGCGGCGGCCAGACCCGAGTCGGCCCAGGCCTCGATCGCGGCGACCATGGCGAACTGGGAGCTGCGATCCAGGCGGCGGGCCTTGACGCGCTCGAGCACCTCGCTGGGCTCGACCGCGACGGGTGCGCCGATCTTCACCGCGAGGTCCTCGACCCAGTCGTGCTCGAGGCGGCGTACGCCGGAGCGCCCGGCGAGCATCCCCTCCCAGGTGGTGGGGACGTCACCACCGAGGGGACTGGTCGTGCCGAGGCCGGTGACGACGACGCGTGTGCGGTTGGCCATTCTTAGGCCGTCGCCCGCTCGATGAAGGCCACGGCGTCGCCGACGGTCTTGAGGTTCTTGACCTCGTCGTCGGGGATGGCGACGCCGAACTTCTCCTCGGCGGCCACGACCACCTCGACCATCGAGAGCGAGTCGACGTCGAGGTCGTCGACGAAGGACTTGTCGAGCTGGACGTCGTCGGGCTCGATGCCGGCGACCTCGTTGACGATGTCGGCGAGGTCGGCGCGGATCTCTTCGGTGGTGGCCATGGTTTCTCCTTGGGTGGTGGTGGGTGGAGCTGGGTGAACGGTGGGCTCAGGGGACGACGACGACCTGGGCGGCGTAGGCCAGCCCGGCGCCGAAGGCGATGAGCAGCGCCAGGTCGCCGGAGCGGGCATCGCCCTCGGCGACCATCCGGTGCAGCGCGAGCGGCACGGAGGCGGCCGAGGTGTTGCCCTGGTCGGCGATGTCGCGGGCGATCCGGACGGAGTCGGGAAGCTTCATCGAGCGCGCCATCGCGTCGGTGATGCGCATGTTGGCCTGGTGGGGGACGAAGCAGTCGAGGTCGTCGACGGTGATGCCGGCTCGCTCGACCGCCTCGAGGCCGACCTTGGCCATGGTGAACGAGGCCCACCGGAACACGGCACTGCCCTGCATCGTCAGGGCCGGCATCGCGGGGGAGTCGGTGGTCATCACGTCGCGCCAGTCGAGGGTCTGGCGGATGTGGTCGAAGTGCTCGCCGTCGGAGCCCCACACGACCGGACCGATGCCGGAGGTCTCGCTCGGACCGACGACGACCGCGCCGGCGCCGTCGGCGAAGATGAAGGCGGTCCCGCGGTCGGTGCGGTCGAGGATGTCGGTGAGCCGCTCGACGCCGATCACCAGGACGTGGCGGGCGCTCCCGCCGCGCACCAGGTCGGCGGCCAGGCCCACGCCGTGGCAGAAGCCGGCGCAGGCAGCGGAGATGTCGAAGGCGGCGGGCTTCGGGCAGCCGAGCTCGTGAGCGATGGCCGGGGCGATGGCCGGGGTCTGCATCATGTGGCTGACGGTCGCGACGATCACGGCGTCGACCTGGCCGGCCTCGATGCCGGCGTGGGCGAGCGCCTCGCGGGCGGCGGCGACGCTCATCATCTGCACCGACTCGGAGTCGTCGGCGAAGCGGCGGGTGCGGATGCCGGAGCGTTGCTGGATCCACTCGTCGCTGCTGTCGATGGCCTCGACGAGCTCGGAGTTGGGCACCACCCGGGCCGGGCGGTAGGCGCCGATGCCGAGCACGGCGGCGTGGGTCGCGCCGGTCGTGGTCGACAGGGCCGGTCGCGGGCTCACGGGGTCGACGGGGTCGACGGGGTCGATGGGGGTGGTCACTCGACACCCTCGGGGTGCAGGCGGAGCAGGGGCTGTCCGGGGGAGACGAGGTCGCCGTCCTCGACGAGCCACTCGACGACCTGACCGCCGTGGGCGGCGGTGACGACGATCCGGTCGCGCAGGCTGATGATGGTGCCGATCTCGGCGCCGGCGGTGAGCAGGTCGGCCCCGCCCGCGGCCCCGTCGAGCTCGAAGGTGCCCTTGGCGGGGGAGACCACCATGCGCCACGTCGGGGTGACGTCGATCAGCGAGCCCTCCCCGTGCTTGGCGCAGAAGGCGCGCGCGTCGTCGAGCTGGTCGGGTGTTTTGAGGGCGAAGGTCTCGACCCCCTGGCCCTTGAAGTAGCGCTTGGCGATGCCGGTCAGCGTGCCGGCAGGTGGCATCTCGAGGATGCCGGTGACGCCCAGGTCGGACATCGCGTCGAGGCACAGGTCCCAGCGGACCGGGCTGGCGATCTGCCCGACGATCCGCTTGAGCACCTCGCGCCCGTCGTGGATGACCTGCCCGTCGCGGTTGGAGATCAGCGGGATGCGGGGGTCGTGCGTCGACACCGACAGGGCGAGGCGGGCGACGTGGTCGACCGCGGGGGCCATGTGGTCGGTGTGGAACGCGCCGGCCACGGACAAGGGCATCAGGCGGGCCCCGGGCGGCGGGTCGGCCTTGAGGGCGTCCAGCTGCTCGAGCGTGCCGGCGGCGACGACCTGGCCCGGACCGTTGTCGTTGGCGGGGGTCAGCCCGTGTCGCGCGAGCGCTGCGAGGACCTCGTCGCGGTCACCGCCGAGGAGTGCGGTCATGCCGGTCGGCGTGGCCGCGGCGGCCTCGGCCATCGCGACACCCCGCTCGCGCACCAGGACCATCGCCTGCTCGGCGCTGATCGCCCGTGCGCCCACCGCGGCGGCCAGCTCGCCGACGCTGTGGCCGGCGACCGCGCCGACCTGGTTGAAGCCGTCACCGGGGTGCGGGAAGAGCTCGAGGGTGGCCACGAGGGTCGTGGCGACCAGCAGGGGCTGGGCGATACGGGTGTCACGGATGGTGTCGGCATCGGACACCGTGCCGTGGTGGGCCAGGTCGATGCCGGCCACGGTCGAGAGCCAGTGCAGCCGGGACGCGAAGACGCGGTCCTCGAGCCAGGGGGCGAGGAACCCAGGCGTCTGGGCGCCTTGTCCGGGAGCGACGATGACGAGCACGTCCCTCACTCTGCCTGGTCCGGCGTCCGGGTCGCGCATCAGTCCTGCACGAACCTGGACCGGGAAACTTTGTCGGGTTCCTACAACGTCGTCGGGGCCGACTGGCCGGCGTGAGGTGGTATGCGACCCGACTGCCGACCGAGCACCAGCGCCACCTGCAGCGTCAGGGCGTCCCGGGGCACGCTCGGGGTGAAGCCGGTCAGGTCGGCCACCTGTCGCATGCGGTAGCGCACCGTGTTGGGGTGCACGAAGAGCGCGCGCGCCGTGCCCTCGACCGAGCCGCCCTGGGCGAGGTAGGCCGCCAATGAGTCGGCGAGCCCCCCGCGGGCCGCGGCCAGCGGCAGGTAGACGTCCTCGACCAGGTGTCGGCGGGCGTGCCCGTCGCCGGCCAGGGCCCGCTCGGGCAGCAGCTCGTTGCTCAGGACCGGCCGTGGGGCGTCGGGCCAGCCGGCGGCAGCCCGGTGTGCCGCCAAGGTCGCGCGCGCCGAGACGTGCGCGTGCTGCAGGTCGTCGCTCACCGGGCCGACCACGACCGGGCCCGGGCCGTAGAGGTCGACGAGCGCGGCCCCGGCGGCCCGTGGGTCGTCGACCCCGCCGAGCAGCACGACCAGCCGGTCGCCCTGCGCCGCGCACAGCGCGTCCATCCCCGTGACCCGCGCTGCCCGGCGTACGGCGTCGAAGAGGTCGGAGTCGGTGCGCCGCTCTGGCAGCGTGCCGAGCACGACCGTCACGTCACCGCGGGCCGACCAGCCCAGCGCCGAGGCGCGCGACAGAGTGGTCTCGTCGCCCTCGGCGCGCAGCACGGCGTCGACCACCAGCGCCTCGAGCCGCGCGTCCCATGCCCCGCGCATCTCGGCGGCCCGGGCGTAGACCTCGGCGGTCGCGAAGGCGATCTCGCGGGCGTAGCGCAGGATGGCGGCGCGGACGTCGGGGACGTCGGCGGGCTCGACGATGCGGTCGACGTCGTGCTCGACGACCTCGATCGAGAGCCGGACCAGGTCGACGGTCTGCTGCAGGCTGATGGTCCCGGCCAGGGCGCGGGGCGCGGCGCCGAAGACCGACGCAGCCACGGCGAACGACTCCGAGGCGTCGCTGCGCTCGTCGGACTCGGCGGCCTCGTCGGCGGCGCCGTACCAGTCGACGAAGGCACGGATGCCGGACTGCAGGATCTGACCCACCCAGGCCCGCTCCTGCGCGCTCAGCAGCCGGAACCAGGCCATCTCGCTGTCCATCCGCGCGATCGCCGACGTGCTGAGCGAGCCGCTGGCCCGCACCAGCGCGGCCGCAGCCCGGGCGTGGGGGTGGCGGGGGGCACGGGGGGGCACGCCTCGAGATTAGTGGGACCGATGGTCGACCGGGTCAGGGCTGGTGACACCCTCAGGAGCGTGTGAACGAGGTGCGAGGTCTGGTTGAATCCTGAGCCTGCCGTCGACGGAGGGGGCTCGGCATGAGCGACAAGCGCCACGAGGTGCAGCACGTCACCATCCACGGCCACCGCCGCGCCTACGTCAGGGTCGGCTCGGGCCCGGTCCTGCTCCTGCTCCACGGCCTCGGCTGCGACCACACCACGTGGGAGCCCGTCATCGACACCCTGGCCAAGCGCTACACGGTGATCGCACCCGACCTGCTCGGTCACGGGGAGTCGGCCAAGCCGCGTGCCGACTACAGCGTCGGGGGCTATGCCAACGGCATGCGCGACCTGCTCACGGTCCTCAACATCGACAAGGTCACCGTGGTCGGCCACAGCTTCGGCGGCGGTGTCGCGATGCAGTTCGCCTACCAGTTCCCCGAGCGCACCGAGCGGATGATGCTCGTCGCCTCCGGCGGTCTCGGGCCCGAGGTGTCACCAGGCATCCGTGCCATCACCTCGCCCGGCTTCCACCAGGTGATGGGGCTGCTCACGCTCCCGGTCGTGCGCCACGTCGGCGTCGCCGGGCTCAAGGCGGCCTCCTCGACGGGACTGAGGGCGACGCGCGACCTCGGCGAGGTCGCCGACATCTACGACTCCTTCAAGGACCCGCATGCCCGCGCGGCGATCCGTCACGTGGTCAGGGCAGTCGTGGACTGGAAGGGCCAGATCGTCACGATGGCCGACCGGGCCTACCTCACCGACGCCATGCCCATGGCCGTGGTCTGGGGCCGCGACGACCACGTGATCCCGGTACGCCACGCGAGCAATGCGGCCGCCCTCGCACCCAAGGCGCGCATCGAGGTCATCCCCAACGCGGGGCACTTCCCCCACAAGGACCATCCCGAGAGGTTCGCCAAGATCCTCCACGACTGGATCCGTACGACGCAGCCGGCGACCTACTCGCGCGCCAAGTGGCGCACCCTGCTCCGCAACGGGCAGGTCGGTCCGGCCGCGCCGGCTGGCGTCACCTCGATCCGACGCGCCGGGGCGACCACGGCCTGACGCACGAGCGCCCGGGTCCACGCTGCTGCGTGGCCCGGGCGCCGGTGGTTGGTCCGTGGTGTCGCCTGCGTGGAGGCTCAGGCGTCGGAAGAGGTGGCCGAGGGAGCCGAGGCCTCGCCCGACCCACCGCCGCTGCGCGAGCGACGGCGACGGCGGTTGCGGCTGGCGCCCCCGGTCGAGCCCTCGGTCACGACGACGGCTGCACTGTCACCGGTGCTGACCGGGCCGTCGGTGCTGGCCGCGCCCTGGCCCTGGGAGCCACCACGGGTGCGGGTCCGGCTGCGGTCGGTGCGCTCGCGGGGCTTGCGGTCGCCCCCACGCTCGCCCCCACGGTCGCCACGGGAGTCGCCCCGCCCGCCACGGTCCTCGCGCGGCTTGCGCTCGACCGGTGCGGCGTCGACGATGCGGCCCTTGGTGCCGGGCGCGATGCCCTGGTCGTGGTAGAGGTGCTCGGACGTCGAGTAGGTCTCCTGCGGCTCGTCGAACGGCAGGTCGAGGGTCTTGTTGATCATCTTCCAGCGGTGCAGGTCGGCCCAGTCGACGAAGGTGATCGCGGTGCCGGTGGCGCCGGCGCGGCCGGTGCGGCCGATCCGGTGGACGTAGGTCTTGTCGTCCTCGGGGCAGGTGTAGTTGATGACGTGGGAGACACCGGCGACGTCGATGCCGCGGGCGGCGACATCGGTGGCGACGAGCACCCGGATCTTGTTCTCGCGGAACTTGGTCAGCGCCTTCTCGCGGGCCACCTGGGCCATGTCACCGTGCAGCGGCGAGGCGCTGAACCCGCGCTCGGCGAGGTCGTCGGCGATGCGCTGCGACTGCCGCTTGGTGCGGGTGAAGACGATGATCTTGTCGGCGTCCTCGGCCTGCAGGACCCGGCCGATGATCTCGGGCTTGTCGAGGTCGTGGGCCTGGTAGATGAACTGGGCCGTCGCCGGCACCATCGTCGTGTCGTAGGACGACTCGGCGCGGATGTTCATCGGGTGCCGCATGTGGGTGCGCGCCAGGGTGACGATCGCGGCCGGCATCGTGGCCGAGAACAGCATGGTCTGGCGGGTCTCGGGCGTCATCGACAGCAGTCGCTGCACGTCGGGCAGGAAGCCGAGGTCGAGCATCTCGTCGGCCTCGTCGAGCACGACGGCGTGCACGTGCGACAGGTCGAGCGAGCGGCGCTGGGCCAGGTCGATCAGCCGGCCCGGGGTGCCGACGACGATGTCGACGCCGTCCTTGAGCGTGTCGAGCTGCTCGTCGTAGCCGACGCCGCCGTAGACGGTGAGGACCCGCAGCCCCCGGTCGGCGCTGGCCAGGGTGAGGTCGCTGGAGACCTGGAGCGCGAGCTCACGGGTCGGGGCGACGATGAGCGCCTGCGGCTTGCCCTGGGGGATGTCGGCGTAGTCGGGGTCCTTGGGCGACACGCTGCGCTGCAGCACCGGGATGCCGAACGCGAGGGTCTTGCCGGTGCCGGTGCGGGCCTGACCGATCAGGTCGGTGCCCATCAGGGCCACCGAGAGCGTCATCTCCTGGATGGCGAAGGGGGTGACGATGCCGGCGCGCTCGAGCGCGGAGCAGATCTCGGGGTGCACACCCAGGTCACGGAAGGTGACGGCCTCGCGGGGTGCCGCGGTCTCGGATCCCTCCGAGCCCTCGCGGGTCTCGTCGACCACGGGGGCGTCGGGGGTGTCGGTGCTGTCGATGTTCTCGGGGGTCTCGCTGGTCACAGCGTTCTGCTTTCGATGAGGTTCGGCCGGACGGCCGGCGCAACCGCGCCGACAGATCGCATCGTGCGGCCGACTCACGGAGCCTGAAGGGCGGAGTCAACCGCGCACATACGGGGGCTGGTCGCGGCGTACGGCGACCGGCTCCTGGGCCCACTGTATCGATAGGGTGCGCGCATGGCTGAATCTGGCGGGATCGACCCGGTGTCCGACCCGGTCTCCGACCCGGCGTCCGACCCGGGCGTCGCCGGTGACGACCCCGGCTACCGGGCGGCGGTGATCGACCTCCTCGGGGTCATCTCGTACGGCGAGATCACCGCCTTCGAGAGGCTCGCCGAGGACGCCAAGCTGGCGCCCACGATGCAGGACAAGATGGCCCTGGCGAGCATGGCGGCCACCGAGCTCGGCAAGGTCGCACCGTTGCACCAGCGGGTCAGCGAGCTCGGGGGAGATCCGTTCGAGGCGATGGCGCCGTTCGGCGACGCCATCGACAACTTCCACCGGCACACCGCCCCCTCCGACTGGTTGGAGGGCCTGGTCAAGGCCTTCGTGGGCGACGGCCTGGCCGACGACTTCTACCGCGAGATCGCGGCCTTCCTCGACCCCGTCACCCGCGACCTCGTCGTCTCCTCGATGGACGAGGACGGCGGGCACGCAGTGTTCGTCGTCGACCGGGTCCGCAGCGTCATCGCCGCCGACCCGACGGTGGCCGGCCGGCTGGCGCTGTGGGGCCGCCGGCTCATGGGCGAGGCCCTCACCCAGGCCCAGCGGGTCGCGGCCGACCGCGACTCGCTGACCGCGCTGCTCACCGGCGGGGTCGACCGCCCGGGTCTCGACCTGGCGGCCCTGGGTCGGATGTTCACCCGGCTCACCGAGCGGCACGCCGACCGGATGGCTCAGCTCGGCCTCGACAGCTAGGCCTGCCGCGAGGCCGGCGCGGGCGTCTTCGCGGTCCTCGACTCCGAGCCTTCGGGGGCGGTGAGCTGGCGACGCTTCCCCGCCGGGGTCCGGTCGCTATCTCACCGCTCGAGGATCGGGCGGTGAGGTGGAGGCCTCGACTGCGGGGGTCTCGAGGCTCAGGCCTGGCGGCCTTCGCACCTCGACCGACGTGGGGCTGCGTCCCGACCGACTACGACCTGAAGCCCACCGTGCCGGCGACGCCGCCACCGATCTCGACGTAGGCGATCTTGGCGGCCGGGACGATCACCTTGCGGCCCTTGGTGTCGGTGAGGGTCACGACGCCCTCGCCCGAGACGGCCTCGGCGACGAGCTTCTCGACGGCCTCGGGCGTGTCGTCGGTGTCGACCAGGAGCTCGCGGGGGGAGTGCTGGACGCCGATCTTGACCTCCATGGGAGGGCTCCTTCTGTCGCGGTGCTGGCGGGTTCGTACGGGTGCCGTTGGGCGTGGAACACCCTGCTGAGCAGGATCACACAGGGGTGGTCGTCAGTCGGTGAGCGGGTAGCCGCGGATGCCGCGCCAGGCCAGTCCGGACACGAGCGCCGTGGCCTGGTCGCGGTCGATGCCGCCGGCCTCGGCGAGCCAGAACCGGGCGCTCACCTGCGCCATGCCGACGAGGGACACGGCGAGCAGCCGCGACGCGGGATCGGGCAGGCCGGTGTCGTCGTGGATGACGGCCGCGATGAGCGACGCGCACTCGGAGGTGACCCGGTCGACGTGCTGGCGTACGGCGGGCTCGTTGGTCAGGTCGGACTCGAAGACGAGCCGGAAGGCGCCGGTGTCCTTGCCGACGTAGTCGTAGAACGCGTCGATGGCGGCCGCCACCCGCTGCTTGTTGTCGTGGGTCGAGTCGAGCGCCACGCGACAGTTGTCGATCACCGCGTCGCACGAGGAGTCGAGCAGGGCGAGATAGAGGTCGAGCTTGCCCGGGAAGTGCTGGTAGAGGACCGGCTTGGAGACCCCGGCCCGCTCGGCGATGTCGTCCATCGCAGCGGCGTGGTAGCCGTGCTGGACGAACACCTCCAGGGCCGACTCGAGCAGCTGGACGCGTCGCTCGCGGCGGGGGAGGCGACCGCCGCGCGGGCGCGCGCCATCGAGTTCGGGGGGTGTCGTGGCCACGAGCGAACCCTACCCGCGGGTCCGGATGGCGGGACCGGCCCCGCCCGGCGCCGGGCGGCGGTGGGAACAATGGGGCGCTGGACGAGCGTTCCAGTAGCTCCAGCAGTGCGCGCAGCGGATGCGCGAGCGCTGGACCACCCGCAGACCCCCAAGGAGCAACCCCGTGAGCCTTCCCGCCCTGGTCGAGCCGGCCGACGAGCTGACCATCGACGAGGTACGCCGCTACAGCCGGCACCTCATCATCCCCGACGTGGGCATGACCGGGCAGAAGCGGCTCAAGAACGCCAAGGTGCTGGTGATCGGGGCCGGCGGCCTGGGCAGCCCGGCGCTGCTCTACCTCGCGGCGGCCGGCGTCGGCACCCTCGGCATCGCCGAGTTCGACGAGGTCGACGAGTCCAACCTGCAGCGCCAGATCATCCACACGCAGTCCGACATCGGGCGGTCCAAGGCGATCTCGGCCAAGGAGTCGGTGCTCGAGGCCAATCCCTACGTCAACGTCGTGCTCCACGAGGAGCGGCTCGACAACGACAACGTGCTCCGGGTCTTCGAGGGCTACGACCTCATCGTCGACGGCACCGACAACTTCGCCACGCGCTACATGGTCAACGACGCGGCGTACTTCCTGAAGATCCCCTACGTCTGGGGCTCGATCTACCGCTTCGACGGCCAGGCGTCGGTCTTCTGGCCCCACTCGGGCCCCGACGCCCCGTGCTACCGGTGCCTCTACCCCGAGCCCCCGCCGCCGGGCATGGTGCCCAGCTGCGCCGAGGGTGGTGTGCTCGGCGTGCTCTGCGCCAGCATCGGCTCGATCCAGGTCAACGAGGCGATCAAGGTGCTCACCGGCATCGGCGACCCCGCCGTCGGCAAGCTGGTGATCTACGACGCCCTCGAGCTGGAGTGGCGCAAGCTCAAGGTCCGCAAGGACCCCAACTGCGCGCTGTGCGGCGAGAACGCCACGGTGACCGGTCTGATCGACTACGACGCCTTCTGCGGCGCCATCTCCGACGAGGCGGCCGACGCGGCCGCCGGGTCGACCATCTCGGTGGTCCAGCTCGAGCACATGCTCAAGGAGCGCGACGAGGGGACCCGTGACTTCGTGCTGGTCGACGTCCGCGAGCCCAACGAGTTCGAGATCAACCGGATCCCCGGGTCGGTGCTGATCCCGAAGGGCGACTTCCTCAACGGCTCGGCGCTGGAGCAGCTGCCGCCGGTCGACTCCGGCACCCAGGTCGTCATGCACTGCAAGAGCGGCGTCCGCTCGGCCGAGACGCTCGCCATCGTCAAGGGCGCCGGCTACGACGACGCCGTGCACGTCGGTGGTGGGGTCGTCGCCTGGGTCAACCAGGTCGACCCCTCGCAGCCCAGCTACTGACGTCGAGGGCCGCTCCCGGCCCCTCGGCGCACCGCCCGTTCGGGACGGGGCCCTGGTCAGGCGTGACCAGGGCCCCGTAACCCGTCCGGGCCAGGATCGTTGCTCCCGTCACACGACCACGTCCGCCCTGCCTCGGTGCGGGACGGCCTATCGGGAGGATCCACCAGCAGATGCGTCTCTCCATGAAGATCGCCGTCGCCACGGCCGCCACCGCCGTCGCCGTGGGCACGTCCTTCGCCGGCACCGCCCCGAGCAGCAGCGCCGCGGCCGCGCGCGCCACGTCGTTCGCCCCAGCTTCGAGCGCCACCATCACGCCCGGGGTGCAGATGTACACCCAGGGCGCCCAGTGCACGGGGAACTTCGTCTTCACCGACGCCTCCGGCGGGGTCTACGTCGGGTACGCCGCCCACTGCGCCGGTCTCGGTGAGGCCACCGACACCGACGGCTGCCTCAACGAGTCGGTGCCGCTCGGCACCAAGGTCACCTTCAACAAGGGCGGCTCGCTGGTCTCGGAGGGCACCCAGCTGGGCACCGGCACCCTGGTCTACAGCTCGTGGCGCACTATGCGGGCCCGCGGCGTCACCGACGCCACCACCTGCGCCTACAACGACTTCGCGCTGGTCAAGGTCAGCACCGCCGACGCCGGGAAGGTCAACCCGACCATCCCGTTCTGGGGCGGCCCGACCGGCATCGACACCGACGGCACCGCCGCCGGTGACCGGGTCTGGTCCTACGGCAACTCGAGCCTGCGCGCCGGGGTCACCGCGCTCTCGCCCAAGACCGGCATCAGCCTCGGTGACGACGCCGCGGCGGGCGGGTGGAGCCACCCGCTCTACACCGTGACCCCCGGCGTGCCCGGTGACTCGGGTTCGGCCTTCGTCAGCGCCGACGGCAAGGCGGTCGGCACCCTGTCGACCCTGGGCCTGGCGCCGCTGCCGCTGTCCAACAACATCGGTGACCTGGCGAAGGAGCTCGCCTACGCCCAGTCCCACTCCGGCATCAGCGGTCTGCGGCTGGCCCTCGGCACGGAGCCCTTCAACCCGGTCCTGTGACCGGGGGGGTCAGCCTCCGCCTGAGCACGCGAGACCCCGTCCGCCCCACGGCGTACGGGGTCTCGTGCTGTCCGCACGACGGCAGGCTCGGTAGCGTCGCGTGCGTGGTGCGGGCCGACGAGGACTTCGTGGAGCGCGTGCTCGCCCTGGTCGAGGCCGTACCGCGCGGCCGCGTGACGACGTACGGCGCCATCGCCGACGTCGTCGGCAGCGGCCCCCGCCTCGTCGGCAACGTGATGGCCCGCCACGGCGCCGGGGTCCCGTGGTGGCGGGTGGTGCGGGCCGACGGCTCGCTGCCCCCGAGTCATCACGACGAGGCCCGGCAGCGCTACCTCGAGGAGGGGACCCCGCTGCGACGCTCGGGCGTCGCGGTGGACATCGTCGCGGCGTTCTGGCAGCCGGGGGACTGACGGGGGACCGGCTCAGCGCAGCCGGCCGACGTAGTGCGCGGCCCGCTGCAGCTCGAGCACCCGTCGCTCCCAGGTGATGCCGACGGCGACGAGCGTGGTGCCGGCCAGGCCGATGACCACCCACTGCGGCGTCTGCACGGCGTACGGCGCGAGCTCGACGAGCACGAGCAGGCCACCCACGACGGCGCCGACGAGCAGCGGTGCGCTCCAGCGGAGCTGGGCGCCCCCGACGACGAGCAGCAGGCAGCCCACGCCGAGCAGGGCGGCCCGGGTCGAGACCGGGTCGGTGGCGAGCACCTGCAGGAAGCTCGGGACGGTCGCGAGCGCCAGTCCCGGGAGGAGGGCGAGGGCGGTCGACGCGTCGCGGTCGCGCCGCATCCGGTGCAGGCCGAACGCGACCAGCAGCATCGCGGTGGGCATCGTGTAGGGCTCGGGGGCGTGGACCCCGAGGTCGACCAGCCGGACCCACGTCGCGAGGACGAGCAGCGCGGTCCCCGCCCAGGCCAGCGGCCGCCGCGACGGGTGCACCAGGGAGTGGACGACCACCAGCGCCCCGGCGAGGGTGAGGTGCAGCGCGAGGCTGACGGTCTCGTCGCTCGCGAGCGGGATCGCCGTGACGACGGCGACGGCTCCGGCCAGGCCCGTGGTCGTCTCGAGCTCGAGGCGGGGGACGGCCATGGCGACGGCCGCGAGGACCACGAGCACGGGGACGGCGCGGTAGCCGTCGAGGCCGGCGAGGTCGCCGAGCACCCACGTCAGCCCGGCCAGGGCCGGTGGCAGCGCGAGCCCGCCCAGCTCGGCCGCAGAGGCGAAGCGCCCCACCGCCAGGACGCTCCCCGCCAGCGCGGTCAGGAGTGCGAGGGGGACGAGCTGCAGCTCGGTGCTCGGTGCGGCGACGAGGAGCCCGGCGAGGAGCAGGCCGCCGGCGGCGAGCGTCTGTGCGACGGCCGCGCTGTCGTCGTGGCGCAGCGCCTCGGCGCCGTACGCCGCTGCGACCGCGGCCAGGGCCACGACGACCGTCCAGAGCGGGACGGGGTGCAGCGCAAGGGTCGCGACACCGGCCAGGAGCCCGGCGCCGAGGGCGAGGCGGACGACAGTGCCCTGTCGCGCCGCCTGCGGCACGAGGGCGAGCAGGAGCGCGACGACGGCCACGACGGCCGGGACCAGCAGGGCCGGGGAGCCGACCGGGTCGCCGGGGTCCAGGTGCAGCGCGTCGGTCGGGGTCAGGGCCGACTCGAGGGCCTGTCCGCCGAGGCCGACGGCGATCAGCACGACGGGGCACAGGGCCAGTGCCGCCGGGACCGCCGGCACGGCCACCCAGCCGCGGGGGACGGCGTACGCCGTCAGGGTCCACAGCACGCCGAGGGCGAGGGAGGCGACCCCGATGGCGGTGGTGCCGTTGTCGAGGACCGGGAGCGCCACGACCCCGGAGGTCATCGTGGCGGCCGCCGTGACGCAGACCTGGACCAGGGCCGCGTCGCGACGGACGGCGAGCGGTGCCAGGAGGAGCAGGGCGGCGACCAGCAGTGCGATGCCGCTCTCGGACGTCCACAGGTGGTGGGCGCTGAGCGCCCGGAGGTCCTCGAGACGGATCAGCGCGCTGAGGGTGAGGTCGAGCCAGGTCAGGGTCGCCGCGGCGAGCGCCGCCCAGGTCGTCACCGCGAGTCCGTGCCCGTGGCGGGCTGCGGCGGCGAGCGCCACGAACCCGAGGGTGGCGGCAGCGGCGATCAGCAGGGGGTGGCCGACGTACGACGGCAGCGCGGCCTGGGCGACGAACAGCCCGAGGACCACGGCGACCTGGGGCGCCAGGAGCCGGCCGGCAGGCGCGCGGCGTACGGCGGAGAGGAGCCCACCGGCGGCGGCGAGGGCCAGACCGGTGGCGAGGGCCAGGCCGGCGGTGTCGAGGCCGTCGGCGCCGCCGATCCACCCGGACCGCTCGGCGCCCAGGACGTCGAGCACGAGGAGGCCGAGGGACACCGAGACCAGCGCCTCGCCGGCGATCCGCAGGCCACGGCCGTGCAGCAGCAGGCCCCCGGCCGCGGCGGTCACGGTGAGGGCGGCCAGGACGGCGGTGCGCCCGCCGACGCCGAGCCATCTCCAGGCGACGGCGAGGAAGATGACCGCCGCGACCAGGAGGCACAGCGCGCCGAGGCTGAGCAGGACCGCGGGGACCGAGGAGGTCCGGACCCCGGTGCGCGTCGGCATGACGAGCGGGGGGACGACCGGGGAGGACGGCGAGGTGGCGGCCGGAGCGACGGCCGGAGCGGCGGTCGGAGCGGCGGTCGGAGCGGCGGTCGGTGCGACCAGAGGGACGACCACGGGGGTGGCGACGGGTGCGACGGTCGTCCGCAGCCGCTCGACGAGAGTGTCGACCCGCTGCAGGGCGACGAACACGTCGGCCGCGAACGGGTGTCCGACGGCGACGCCGCAGGTGCTGCAGCGGTGGTCGGGCGACGTCGGCTGGGGGAGGGGCTCGCGGCAGGACGGGCACACGCGTGTGTCGGCGTAGGTGAGCATGGGGACATCGGACCACCGCGGGGCGGCCCCGTGGCCGGTTCCCATGGCTCAGGTCGGGTGAGCACCCGTGCTCAGCCGGGCCGGTCACGAGGGATTGCCCGCTACCTCTCGCCGGTGTCGGCTGGTGTGGTGGTCGTATGCGCCGTGTCCTGGTCGTCCTCATCGCCCTCGTCAGCACGCTCCTCGTCGCGACGGCGGCCCCGTCGTACGCCGCGACGTACCCGACCCTGCAGAACGGCTCCAGCGGCGCCAACGTGACGTCGCTGCAGTTCTTGCTGACCTCGCGCGGGTTCTCCACGACCGCTGATGGCGCCTACGGCTCCGGCACCGAGGCCGCGGTGACGGCCTTCCAGAGCTCGGTCGGGCTGACTGCTGATGGCGCCGCCGGGCCCGACACGTTCGGCAGGCTCGTCAGCACCCTCAGCCAGGGCAGCACCGGCACCGCGGTGCAGGCCCTGCAGGTCCAGCTCGTCAAGCACGGCGCCACGATCGACACCGACGGCGACTTCGGGCCGGGCACCGACGCCGCGGTGCGCAGCTTCCAGTCGGCGAACGGGCTCGACGCCGACGGGATCGTCGGTCCGGCCACCTGGACCGCGCTGCTCGGCACCGGCGGCGGGTCGAGCGGGGGCGGGTCGCCCGGCACGACGTACGACTCGCTGTCCGACGCCCAGAAGGCCAACTCCCGCACGATCATCGGGGTCGGCAAGGGTGCCGGGATCCCGGAGTACGGCTGGGTGATCGCTCTCGCGACCGCGATGCAGGAGTCGACGCTGATCAACATCGACTACGGCGACCGCGACTCGGTCGGGCTCTTCCAGCAGCGCACGTCGCAGGGCTGGGGCACGGTCGCGGAGATCCAGGACGCGGTGCTGTCCAGCAAGGCGTTCTACGGCGTCGCGACGCACACCAGCAACGCCGGCCTGACCGACATCGCCGGCTGGGAGTCGCTCTCGGTGACCGTGGCCGCCCAGGAGGTGCAGCGGTCGTGCTGCCCCGACGCCTACGCGCAGTGGGAGAGCCTGGCGCGCGACATCGTGGCCCACGAGTCCGGCGCGCCTGCGATCCCGTGACCGGCTGCCGGACCGACGTCACCCCGGGTCGACCGGTCGTCCGGTGACTGGATGCGTTCGGTGGACCCACCGGTAACCGCCAGACTGTGGCGGTGGTCATGTACCGGGTCCTGCACGCGGTCGTGCCCCCGCTCGCCAAGGCGGTCTGGCGCCCGACGGTCACCGGGCTCGAGCACGTGCCGCGCACCGGCGGGGTGATCCTGGCCAGCAACCACCTCAGCTTCGTCGACTCGGTCGTCATCCCGGTCGTCGTGCCCCGCGACGTGGTGTTCCTCGCCAAGTCCGACTACTTCGAGGGGCCCGGAGTGCGCGGGGCGCTGCAACGGGCGTGGTTCGAGGGACTCGGGATGCTCCCCGTCGACCGCGACGACACCCGCGCCGCGATCGCGTCGCTCGACGTCGCGCTGGAGGTGCTCGGGCGCGGCGACGCCTTCGGCATCTATCCCGAGGGGACGCGCTCGCGCGACGGCCGCCTCTACCGCGGTCGGACCGGGGTCGCCCACCTCGCGCTGACGGCCGGGGTACCGGTGGTGCCCGTGGGCCTGGTCGGCACCGAGCGTGTCCAGCCCGTGGGATCACGGCTGCCGCGGGTGGTGCCGCTGACCGTCGCGTTCGGGGAGCCGATCGAGGTGTCCGGCCGGTTCGACGACGTCCCCCTGGGCAAGGCGCGGCGGCTGCTGACCGACGAGGTGATGGCGGCGATCGCCGGGTTGTCGGGCCAGGAGCAGGCGGGCGCCTACAACGAGCGCACCCCCGACGCCTGACGGCGGCCCCGAGGTGCCGCGTCTTCCTACGAGCCTGCGGTCGGTCGTCATCGCGACGAAACGCGATGTTGATTCTGAATAGCGAGACGATTCGTCCCGACCTGTGACACGCCGGGGGCCCATCGTGGATTGTCAGACAAGTCCGGTTCCGGACGACTTCCACGACAGGAACGAGAGCTCGTTGAGAACCACTCGCATGCTCGCCGGCTTGGCCGGCGCGACCCTGCTGGCCACCGGCATGTCCGTGCCAGAAGCCGGTGCGGACCCGGCCGAGACCGAGGCCGAGAAGCGCGGTTCGCGCTCGGCCACCCAGACGGCGGGCGGCCGAGGCGCCGGCACCGCCACGACGGTCTCGCCGGTCGAGCGGGCCGAGGTGGTCCGCCGGGCCGCCCGGGTCGACCCACCCGTCGCCGGTGACCCGATCGAGATGCCGACGTCGTACCCCTCCCAGCCGACGCTGCCGCTCTACCGCGACAACCCGGACGACGCCGCCCTGACCCCGAAGCTGTTGGGGCACCCCGACCTCGCGCCGCTCCTCAACGAGTGGATGGGCGAGAGCGACCGGATCTCGGCGCAGGTCGTCGGTCAGTCCACCGCGGGGCGCGACCTCTACCTGGTCACCGTCACCGCCCCGGAGAGCGAGGCGGAGACCGCGCGGCAGACGGCGTGGCGCGAGAAGGTCGCGACCGACCCCGTGGCCGCCGCGGCCGACACGACGCTGCTCGGGCAGTACAAGACCCCGGTCTGGTTCAGCAACAACATCCACGGCAACGAGTGGGAGGGCACCGACGCGGCGATGGCCTACATCGACGAGCTGGTGCACGCCCCGACGTCCGAGGTCGGCTCGATCCTGCGCAACAACCGGCTCTACTTCTCGCTGTCGCTCAACCCGGACGGCCGCACCCTGGCGACTCGCGCGACGGCCCTGGGCCTGGACCCCAACCGCGACCTGATCACCAACACGACGCCGGAGACGAAGTCGTTCGTGCGCACCGCGCAGGCGATCCAGCCGATCTACAGCGCCGACTTCCACGGCTACACCAGCGTGCTCCAGGTGGAGCCGACCGGCCCGCCCCACGGCAGCAACTACGAGTACGACGTCTACCTGCCCCACAACTACGCCCTCGCACTCCAGGTCGAGCAGGACGTCGTCGCCGCCGCGATCCCGGGCAACACCTACCTCAACACCACGACCGGCCAGGTCGTCCCGGCCAACACCAGCGCCGAGACCGCGCACATCAAGATCCCCTACCGCGACACGCCGTCCGGCTGGGACGACTTCCCGCCGATCTTCACCGCGCAGTACGCCGCCTTCTTCGGTGCCTCGACCTCGACTGTGGAGCTGCCGCTGACCCGCGGCGCCGCGGGCGGTCGGCAGACCCCCGAGCGGGCCGCGATCAACAAGGCCGTCGCGGTCAAGACCTACGAGTCGATGGTCGGCTACCTCAACAACACGACCAACGCCCGCGCGATGCTCCTCAACCAGATCGAGGTCTTCCGCCGCGGCGTGCTCGGCGAGCCCAAGACCTCCGTCACCACCGCCAACCTCGCGGACATCCCCGGCCCGCAGCAGTGGAAGCAGCTGTGGGACGTGACCGACGACCAGGAGCCCGTGACCCTGCCCCGCGCCTACGTCATCCCGGTCGGCGACGACCAGCGCTCGGCCTCCGACGCCAACAACCTCGTGCGCCAGCTGCTCTTCAACGACATCGAGGTCGGTCGGCTCACCGCCGACACCACCGTCGGTGAGACCACCTACCCGGCCGGCAGCTACGTCGTCGACCTGCACCAGGCCAAGCGCGGCCTGGCCAACTCGCTGCTCGACCTGGGCGACGACATCTCGCAGAAGCTGCCGTCGATGTACGACATCTCGGCGTGGAGCTACTCCTACCTGTGGGGCGCCAGCGTCGACAAGGTCGGCCTGACGACCGACGCCGCCATCGGCGACGTCGAGCCGGTCACCGCCCCCACGCCGCTGGCCTCGACCCCCGGTAGCGGCTACCTCACGCTGGAGTCCGCCGGCGTCGCCGACATGAAGGCGCTCAACGCGCTGCTCGAGGACCAGGTCGAGGTGTCCCTGCTCGAGGACGGCACCCTGGTCGTCGGACCCGAGGACCGGGCGGCCGTCGAGGCTGTCTCCGAGACCTACGACGTCGCGGTCGACGTCGCCACCGACGAGGAGGTCGAGGCCCTCGACGCCGAGTCCACCAAGGGTCTGACCGACCTGACCGTCGCCTACGTCGGCACCCAGGACGACAAGCTGTCCCTGCTCGAGCTCGGCTTCGACGACCTCGTCAACGTGACCGCAGCCGGGGTCAACACCGCGGCCACCAACGGCACGCCCACGGGTCTGGAGGACGCCGACCTGCTCTGGATCGGCGGCTCCTTCACCCAGGCGGCCGGCTCGCCCGGTCGCGCCGCCGTGCAGGCGTTCGTCGACAGCGGCCGCTCGATCGTGGGCCGCACCAACCAGGCTCTCACCGTCGCCTCGACCTACGGGATCCTCACGGGCACCACGGTCAACGGCAACAGCTCCGGCAACGGCATCGTCGACGTCGACGTGCCCGCCGGGTCAGTGCTGGCGCCGTACGCCGGGGACACCTCGTTCGTCTACCCGGCCTACTGGTTCACCGGCCTGAGCGGCAACGCCAAGGTCGAGCAGACCTTCGGTGCGTCGCCGATGCTCGCCGGCCACTGGCGTCGCGGCACCAGCGGCGGCCAGCCGGTCGCCAACGGGCCGCAGGACGCGGCCGGCCAGGCCTCGGCCGTCTCGGCGGTCGGTCCGACCGGCGCCAAGGCGTTCGTGTTCGGCACGTCGGTCTTCTTCCGCACCCACTTCAAGGCCGGGGCGACCCAGGCGGCCCGGGCGATCTTCTGGGCCGGTCCGTCCGGTGACGGGGTGGCCGGTCCCGACAGCACGACGGTGACGCTGTCCGCGCCTGCCGCGGTGACCTACCCGACGTCGACGACCTTCACGGTGGACGTCACCGCCGAGGGCGGTACGCCGTCGGGTGAGGTGACGATCGTCGACGCGACCGACCGCGAGGTCGGGTCCGCCGCGGTGGTCGACGGGTCGGCCTCCGTCAAGGCCGTGCTGCGGCCCGGTAACGGGTCCTACACCGCGGTCTTCACGCCGGACTCCGCGGAGTTCCTGCCGGCTGCGAGTGCGCCGGTGAGCGTCAGGGTGGCCAAGTCGGCGTCGACCACGGCGTTGTCGGTGACCAAGGTCGGCCCGCGGCTCTTCCGGGTCACGATCAAGCTGACCGCCCCGGTGCCGAGCGACCGGATCGTCAAGATCACCGACCACGGCAAGGAGGTCCGCCGGTTCACGCTGACGGGCAGCACCACCAGCCGCACCGTGTCGGTGACCCTGCGCAAGGGCAACCACGTCCTGCGCGGGGTGTTCCTCGGCAACGACCTCTCGGTCAAGAGCGCGTCGGCCAACCGCACCGTCAAGGTCAACTGACGTCCGACTGAGCGACGCACCCTCGGCGGGGGCGTCCCGGGTTCGCCCGGGACGTCCCCGCCTGCGTCGTCGGGTGTCGGGTGTCGGGAGATCACGGCATGATCGGGTCATGGGTTCGAGGGACGGGTCGACGAAGCCGCCGCTCGCCGAGAGGCTGGACCTGGAGCCACACCCCGAGGGCGGCTGGTACCGGCAGACCTGGCGCTCACCGGTGGAGGTGACGCTGCCCGACGGCCGGGTGCGACCGACGGCGACGGCGATCCACTTCCTTCTCGTGGCCGGTGAGGCATCGGCGTGGCACCGGGTGCGGTCCGACGAGGTGTGGCTGGCCCACACGGGCGCGGTGCGGCTGCAGCACGGCGGGACCGGTGGGCGGCCGGTCGCCGGCCGGGTGGACGTGGTCGGCACCGGCCCTCTCGAGGTCGCGCAGGCCGTCGTACCGGCGGGGGAGTGGCAGCGCACGCTGCCGGGTACGGCCGACGCCCTCGTGTCGTGCGTCGTCTCACCCGGGTTCGACTTCGCCGACTTCGAGCTGGCTCGCTGAGGGGGCGCGGCGCTGTCGGCGGTGGCTGGTTGGGTGGAGCCATGACCACGAGGGACACCGCGGCCGCCGCTGCGTCGGCGAGCTACCGCCTGGTGCGCGAGCACCCGGCCGTCGAGGTGCCGCTCCTCGACGAGCAGCAGCAGGCCGTGGTCGACCACCGGGACGGACCGCTGCTGGTGCTGGCCGGTCCCGGCACGGGCAAGACGACGACGCTCGTCGAGGCGATCGTCGACCGCATCGACGGGGGCCACGCGAGCCCTGACGGGGTCCTCGCGCTCACGTTCTCGCGCAAGGCCGCCGAGCAGCTCCGGGACCGGGTGACCGCCCGCCTCGGTCGCACGATGTCGACCGGTCTGAGCTCGACGTTCCATTCCTTCGCCTACGGCCTCGTGCGGCGCTACTCCCCGGCCGACCTCTACGTCTCGCCCCTGCGGCTCCTCTCGGCGCCGGAGCAGGACGTCGTCCTGCAGGAGCTGCTGACCGACGCGCCCGAGTCGGTGCGCTGGCCCGACGGGTTGCGCGCCGCGGTCGGCACCCGGGGCTTCGCGCGCGAGGTGCAGTCGGTGATCGGGCGGGCGCGCGAGCGTGGCCTCGACCCCGACCAGCTCGTGGAGCTCGGTCGGCGCGAGAGGGTGCCCGAGTTCGAGGCGGCCGGTCTGTTCCTCGGTCAGTACCTCGACGTGCTCGGCGACCAGGCCGCCATCGACTACCCCGACCTGATCGCGCGCGGGGTGATCGAGGCCGAGCGTCATCGGGCCGAGCTGCGACGTCAGTTCACCCACGTCTTCGTCGACGAGTACCAGGACACCGATCCCAGCCAGGTCGCGCTGTTGCGGGCGCTGGCCGGAGACGGCGGCAACCTCACCGTCGTCGGCGATCCCGACCAGTCGATCTACGGCTTCCGCGGCGCCGACGTGCGCGGCATCCTCGACTTCCCGGCCGAGTTCCCGACCCAGGACCGCCAGCCCGCCCGGGTCATCGCGCTCGGCACCACCCGACGGTTCGGGTCTCGGCTGCTCCGGGCCTCGCGCACCGTGGCGGCGTCCATCGGCGTGACCGGGTCCATCCCCGCGTCCGCCTACTCCCAGTTCCGCAACCCGGAGGCCGCGCCACACGGTCTGGGCCGCGGCACCGTCGAGGTCCTCACGTTCGACACCGCCCGGGCCGAGACCGAGCACGTCGCCGACCTGCTGCGCCGCGCCCACCTGGGTGACGGCGTCGCGTGGTCCGACATGGCGGTGCTCGTGCGTTCGGGTCGCGCCTCGATCCCCGCTCTGCGGCGATCGCTGTCGGCCGCCGGGGTGCCGGTGGAGGTGGCCAGCGACGACACGCCCCTGGTGCGCGAGCCGGCCGTGGTGCCGCTGCTCTCGGCGCTCGCGGTCGTCGTCCACGCCGACATCGAGGACCCCACGCACGTCGACTTCGTCGGGGCCGACCGGGTCGAGAGCCTGCTCACCTCGCCGCTGGGTGGGCTCGACGCCACTGACGTACGTTCCCTGACCCGCGCCCTGCGCGCCCGCGACGCCGAGGCGCGTCCCCGTGACCTGCTCCGTCGCGCGGTGCTCGACCCGTCACTGCTCGACGGCATCGGTGGCGAGGCCGCACGTCGTGCGCTGCGGCTCGCGAACCTGCTGAGCCAGGCCCGCGTCTCGCTCGAGCAGGACGCCACGGTCGAGGAGGTGCTCTGGACCGTGTGGGAGGGCAGCGACTGGGGTCGGCGACTGCGCGCGGCGACGCAGACCGGCGGCCAGGCCGCGCGCCTCGGGCACCGCGACCTCGACGCGATCTGCGCGCTGTTCGAGACCGCGGCCCGGGCCGAGGAGCAGAAGGGCCACACGAGTGTCTCCTCGTTCATCGAGACCCTGCGCGCCCAGGAGATCCCGGCCGACACGCTCGCCGAGCGGGGGGTGCGCGGCGAGGCGGTGCGCTTGCTGACGTCCCACCGGGCCAAGGGCCTGGAGTGGCGGCTGGTGGTGGTGACCCACGTGCAGGAAGGCGCCTGGCCCGACCTGCGCCGCCGTGACTCGCTTCTGGGGGCCGACCGGATCGGACGTCACGAGCTGCTCGAGCCGGTGACGCGGCGCGCGATCCTCGCCGAGGAGCGGCGACTGTTCTACGTGGCCGTCACCCGGGCGCGCCAGCGGCTCGTCGTCACCGCCGTCCGCTCACCCGACGACGACGGCGAGCAGCCCTCCCGCTTTCTCGACGAGCTCGGCGCGCGTCCCGACCACAGGATCGGCCGGCCACCGCGTCCACTGTCGATGGCCGGGCTCGTCGCCCAGCTGCGCCGCGTCGTCGCCGATCCGGGTGAGAGCGAGCCGATGCGTCGCGCGGCCGCCGTACGCCTGCGTCGGCTCGCCGACACCGACGTCCAGGGCCACCCGGTCGCGCCCCAGGCCGATCCTTCGTCCTGGTGGGGGCTCCGGGCGCCGAGCCGCTCGACACGACCGGTCCGTCCCGCCGACGAGCCGCTGACGCTGTCCGCGAGTGCCCTCGAAGGACTGCTCACCTGTCCGGCGCAGTGGTTCCTGAGCCGCGAGGCCGGGGGAGCGGTGGTCAGCTCGACGAGCCAGGGCTTCGGCACCATCGTGCACGCCGTGGCGGAACGGATCGCCAAGCAGGAGCTCGAGGTCGACGCCGACCTGATGACCATGGTCGACGAGGTGTGGGCGCGCATGGACTTCCGCACCCCCTGGTCCGGCGAGCGCGAGCGCGAGGCCGTGGCTGCGGTCCTGGGCCGTTTCGTCGCCTGGCACTCGCGCCCGGGCGCCCGCACCGTGATCGCCGTCGAGCCTCGTCTGCGCGCGGAGGTCGAGCTGCCCGACGGGCAGGTGGTCCGCCTGCACGGATACGCCGACCGGTTGGAGCTCGACGAGCACGGGCGAGTCGTCGTGGTCGACCTCAAGACCGGCAAGTACCCACCCACCGGACCCGAGGTCGAGCGGCACTCCCAGCTCGGCCTCTACCAGCTCGCCGTCGACCACGGGGCCGCTGACGAGGCAGCAGACGGCCACGTCGACGGCGCGGTCGTGTCGGGCGGCGCCGAGCTCGTCCAGCTGCGACACGGTGAGGTGCTCCCGAAGGTCCAGCACCAGTCGCCGCCGGTGGGCGAGGGCCCGCGGCTGGTCGAGCTCCAGCTCGCGCAGGCCGCAACGACGCTGCGCGACGAGGACTTCGTGGCCCGACCGGGCAAGCACTGCGACCGGTGCACCTTCAAGGCTATTTGTCCCGACAAGGCTTCCGGGACGGTGCTGTCGTGACCGACCCCCGCCCGCACCGAGCCGTCGCCAACCCGCTCGACACCCGGCTCGACACCCCGGAGCAGCTGCGCGCGCTCCTGGGCGAGACGTGGACCTTCAGCGACCAGCAGTTCGCCGCCATCACGGCCCCCCTCGGGCCCGCGGTGGTGATCGCCGGTGCGGGGTCCGGCAAGACCTCGGTGATGGCGGCCCGCGTGGTCTGGCTGGTCGCCACCGGCCGGGTGGCGCCGTCGGAGGTCCTCGGCCTGACGTTCACCACCAAGGCCACGGCCGAGCTCGAGACCCGCATCCGCGAGAGCCTGCGCCGAGCGGGGTTCCTGTCCGAGCGCTCGGCCCCCCGGTCCGGCGACGACGAGGAGGTCGAGGAGCCCACCGTCTCGACCTACCACTCCTACGCCTCGGCGCTGCTCACCGAGCACGGGCTGCGGATCGGCCACGAGCCCGACACCCGCCTGATCGCCGACGCGAGCCGATACCAGCTCGCCGCGCGGGCGATGCAGCGCTACACCCGGCCCGTGGTCCACCTGAGCGACTCACCGCTCCACGTGGTGCGCTACCTCCTCGCGCTCGACGCCGAGATGAGCGAGCACCTGGTCCACCCGGACCAGGTGCGAGAGCACGACGCCCGCGTGCGCCCGCTCCTCGAGGCGGGTCTGGCCGCCGAGCACCGCAAGACCTACCGGGCCAGGAGCGAGAAGGCGGTCGCGACGATCGACGCCCGAGGCGAGCTCCTCGGGCTGGTCGAGGCCTACCGGCGGCTCAAGTCCCATCTCGGTCTCATGGACTTCTCCGACCAGATATCCCTGGCCGCCCGGCTGGCCGAGACGTGCCCGGAGGTGGGCGCGACCGAGCGCGCCAAGTTCAAGGTCGTCCTGCTCGACGAGTACCAGGACACCTCGGTCGCCCAGGCGCTCATGCTCAGCCGGCTCTTCTCGGGCCCGGACTCCGCGTCCGGCCGTGGCCACGCGGTGACGGCGGTCGGTGACCCCAACCAGGCGATCTACGGCTGGCGCGGGGCCTCGGTGTCCAACATCCTCGAGTTCGGCGCCGACTTCCCCTCGGCCGACGGCACGCGCACGACCTACCCGCTGGTGGTCAACCGGCGCTCCGACGAACGCATCCTGGCCACCGCCAACCACCTCGCCGCCGACCTCTACGCCCTGCGCTCCGACCTACTCCCGCTCGAGGCTCCTGCAGGAGCGGCGCCGGGCGAGGTCCGGGCCATCGTCCACGAGACCTACGACGACGAGCTGGCCTGGCTGGGCGAGCGGGTGATCGAGACGCACGCCCGGCTCGCCGAGCTGCGGGACGGGCCGGTCTGGAAGGAGATCGGCGTTCTGACCCGCGACAACTCCCACGCCGCTGCGGTCTTCGACGCACTGACCGCGCGCGAGGTGCCCGTCGAGATCGTCGGGCTGAAGGGGCTGTTGCGGCTGCCCGAGGTGGCCGAGGTCGTCGCCACGCTCACCCTGGTCCAGGACGTCACGGCCAACGCCGCGCTCCTCACCCTCCTGGCCGGCCCGCGCTGGGCGATCGGCCCGCGCGACCTGGCGCTGCTCGGGCGGCGGGCCGCGGAGCTGGCGGGGTCTCGGACCGGTGCCGAGACCTACCCCGACGTGCACGAGCAGCTCGCGGCCGCGGTCGAGGGCAGTGACCCGACCGAGATCGCGTCCTTGTGCGACGCCATCGACGACCCGGGCGAGGGCGACTACTCCACCGAGGCACTCGATCGCTTCGTGCTGCTGGCCCGCGAGCTGCGGCGGCTGCGGGCCTCGATCGGGGAGCCGATCCTCGACCTCGTGCGCCGGATCATCGAGATCACCGGCATCGACGTCGAGCTGGCGTCGTCCGTCAGCCCGGCCGCGGCAGCACGACGCGACAACCTCGACCTCTTCGTCCAGGCGGTGGCCGAGTTCCAGGCCCCCGACGGGCAGGTGACCCTCTCCGCGCTGCTGGCCTGGCTCGAGGCCGAGGACGAGCAGGGCCAGGGTCTCGACGTCGCGACGCCGTCCGAGGCCGACTCGGTCAAGCTCCTGACGGTCCACCGGGCCAAGGGCCTGGAGTGGGACGCCGTGTTCCTCGTCGGCGTCACCAAGAACAAGTTCCCCAACAACCGGGGCCGGTCGAGCTGGCTCAGCCTGCCCTCGGTCATGCCGACCGAGCTGCGCGGCGACGCCCGCGACCTGCCTCAGCTGGCGGGCTTCGCACCTACGGACCTGCTCGAGCTGGGCGACCGCGCCAAGGCGCACGAGGCCCTCGAGGAGCTCCGCCTCGGCTACGTCGCCTGGACCCGCGCACGTCACACCCTGTGGGTCTCGGCCTGGCGGTGGGCGTCCCACCTCAAGGGCGGGCTCGGGCCCTCGGCCTACCTCGACCGCACCCGGGAGGCGATGGCGGCGTGGGGCGGCGAGCCCGAGGAGTGGCGCGACGTCGTGGTCAAGGGCGAGTCGAGTCCTTACGCCGACCAGGTCGTCGACCAACCCTGGCCGATCTCCCACCACACCGCCGAGGTGCAGCGCCGCCACGACGCTGCGGCCCGGGTCCGCGCGGCCGATCCCCGGGCCGCCGACGACCTCGAGGACGTGCTCGAGCTCGAGCGTGTCGAGCAGTGGGACGATGAGATCGACCGGCTCGTCCAGGAGGCCTCCTACGACCGCTCGCCCGAGATCGTCGTCGCCCTGCCGCCGAGCCTGTCGGCCACGTCGCTCTCGCGGCTGCGCGACGACCCCGCCACGTTCGCACGCGACCTGGCCCGTCCGATGCCCCGCCGGCCGTCCTCGGCCGCCCGGTTCGGCACCCGCTTCCACGCGTGGGTCGAAGCGCGGTTCGGCCAGCAGCTGCTGATCGATCCCGACGACCTCCCCGGCCGGGGCGATGCCGACATCGAGGACGACGCCGACCTGCGCGAGCTCATCGAGGCGTTCGAGCGGGGTCCCTTCGCCGAACGCCCGCCGCTCGCCGTCGAGCCGTCGTTCGCGCTGGTGCTCGACGGTCAGGTCGTGCGCGGCCGCATCGACGCGGTCTACCGCGAGACCCAGGGTTACCTCGTGGTCGACTGGAAGACGAGCCGGGGCCGCACCGCGGACCCGCTCCAGCTGGCCGTCTACCGGCTGGCCTGGGCCGAGCTGCACGACGTCGACCCCCAGCAGGTACGGGCCGCGTTCTACTACGTGCGGTCCGGTGAGCTCGTGGAGCCCGGCGACCTCCCCGGACGCGATGAGCTCGAGCGGCTGCTCAGGCCGTGACGGCGTCGCGACTGAGGTCGAGCGTCTCGGCCACCCGGCGGGCCGCGAGACGACCCGCCCGGTTGGCGCCGATGGTGCTGGCCGACGGCCCGTACCCGACGAGCTGGACCCGTCGGTCGGCCACCGCGGTGGTGCCGTCGAGCTCGATGCCGCCGTACGGGCTGCGCAGGCGCAGCGGCGCCAGGTGTGCCACGGCCGGTCGGAACCCGGTCGCCCACACGATCGCGTCGACCGGCTCGGTGGACCCGTCGGACCAGCGCACCTCGCGCGGACCGATCGAGTCGAACACGGCCCGCCGGTCGTAGGCGCCCAGGGCCTGCGCCGCGCGCTCCTGCTCGCGCAGCGCCAGTCCCGTCACGCTGACCACGCTGGCCGGCGGCAGTCCCCGGCGTACCCGGTCCTCGACCAGTGCGACGGCGGCGCGGCCCGCCTCGGGCGTGAAGTCGTCGGTGCGCCAGACAGGCGGTCGCCTGGTCACCCACAGGGTGTCGGTGACCAGGGCGATCTCGCCGAGCAGCTGCACCGCGGAGGCCCCGCCTCCCACCACCACGGTCCGCAGGCCGCGGAACGCCTCGGCACCCGGATAGCCGGCGGTGTGCCACTGCGGGCCGGTGAACGTCTCGGCGCCCGGGTAGTACGGCACGAACGGGTGCGACCAGGTCCCGGTGGCGTTGACGAGCGCGCGGGTGTGCCAGGACCGGCCTCCGGCCTCGACGACGAGGAGGCCCGCGTCGTCGTGCACGCGCTCGACGCGGACAGGTCGGACCACGGGCAGGTCGTGCTCGCGCTCGTACGACGCGAAGTAGGCCGGCACCGCCACGTTGGCCCGGGCGCCGTCGTCGGCCTCGAGCGCCGTGGCGTCGGGGAGCGCCGCGACGCCGTGGACGTCGTGCATGGTCAGCGAGTCCCACCGGTGCTGCCAGGCGCCGCCCGGCGTCTCGTCGGCGTCGAGCACGACGTGGTCGATCCCGCGCCGCGTCAGGTGGTACGACGCCGACAGCCCGGCCTGCCCGGCGCCGAGCACCACGCTGTCGAGAACGTCCATGTCGGGGCAACGCCGACGTCTCGGGGCTTAGTCCCGACGCCGGTCCGGGTGCCCTAACGGCGAGGTCCGGGCGCGATCTAGGCTCGTGGGGTGAACCACCCGCACCTGCTGCTGACCGCCGGGACCCACGACCGGCTCGGGGTCCACCGCAAGGACGAGGCCTGGCTGGCCGAACGCTGGGACGACGACCGGTCCCGGGTCCTCGTGGTGTCCGGGACCCTCGTGCGGCCGGTCGAGGGGACGCTGCCGTGGGTGGCCCCGGGCGAGGCGCCCGACGGCCTCCGCGTGCTGCTCGGCGAGCGTGACGGCACGACCCACTGGGCGGTCATCACCGGACCCGAGGTGGCGGCCTCGCAGGAGGGGGAGTGGTACCCGTTGCGCGGGCTGCTGCCGGGCCTGGCCGGCGACGGCGTCGTCGACGCGCCGCTGGTGTTCCACGCGCTCGGTCTGGCGGAGTGGCACTGGGCGACCCGGCACTGCCCGCGCTGTGGAGGCGCGCTCGCCGCGACCGCCGCGGGCCACGAGCTGCGGTGCACGCAGTGCGGGCGCACCCAGTTCCCGCGTACCGACCCGGCGGTCATCATGCTGGTCGCCACGGGAGAGCCCGGGAGCGACGACGAGCGCTGCCTGCTGGGTCGCTCGCCGCAGTGGCCGGCGGGTCGCTTCTCGACGCTCGCCGGGTTCTGCGAGCCCGGCGAGACCCTCGAGGACGCCGTACGCCGCGAGGTCGCCGAGGAGGCCGGCATCACCGTCGGCGAGGTGACCTACTTCGGCAACCAGCCGTGGCCGCTGCCGCAGAGCCTGATGCTGGGGTTCCTCGGTCGCGCGCTGACGACCGATATCCACATCGACGAGGACGAGATCGAGGACGCCCGCTGGCTCACCCGCGCCGAGATGCGCGAGCAGGCAGCCGCGGGCACCCTCGTGCTCCCCGGCGGCGTCTCGATCAGTCGCTCGCTCATCGAGCACTGGTACGGCGGCCCGCTGCCGGGCTCGTGGTGAGCGGGCCCCGAGCAGGGCTCAACCGGCCAGCGAGGCGACCTTGTCCTTGACCTGGGCCAGCGACGGGTTGGTCTGGGCGGTGCCGTCGGAGTAGACGAGCGTCGGCACGGTCTGGTTGCCGTTGTTGGCGGTCTCGACGATCGTGACGGCCTCGGGCACCTGCTCGATGTCGACGATGTCGTAGGCGATCCCCTCCCGGTCGAGCTGGCTCTTGAGCCGGTGGCAGTAGCCGCACCAGGGCGTCGTGTACATCGTGAAGCTGCTCATCGCTGAAGTGTCCCCTCGGACGTCTAGGGTCGGGTGTCGTCCGATCCAACCACCTGCCCGGGAGTGTTGTTCCACCATGGCTGCCGCCGATCTCCTCTCCGCGCTCGACCCCGAGCAGCGTGCTGTGGCCGAGACCCTGCGTGGCCCGGTCCGGGTGCTCGCCGGCGCGGGGACCGGCAAGACCCGGGCCATCACCCACCGCATCGCCCACGGCGTCGCGACCGGGGTCTACGCCCCGACCGAGGTCCTGGCCGTCACGTTCACGACGCGGGCCGCCGGCGAGATGCGGGGCCGGCTGCGCTCGCTCGGCGCGCCGACGGTCCAGGCCCGCACCTTCCACTCCGCCGCCCTGCGCCAGTTGCGCTACTTCTGGCCGCACACCCACGGCACCGAGCTGCCGGAGCTGACGGCGTCCAAGATCTCCATGGTGGTGGCTGCGGCCCGCACGCTGCGACTGCGGCCCGACCAGGCGATGCTGCGCGACCTCGCCTCCGAGATCGAGTGGGCCAAGGTCAGCAACGTCCGTCCCGACGACTACGCGGCGATCGCCGTGGCGCGCGGTCGCTCCGTGTCCAAGGTCGAGCCCGAGGTGGTGGGCCGGATGATCACCGCCTACGAGGACGTCAAGCGCGCCCAGGGCCGCATGGACATGGAGGACGTCCTGCTCCTCACCGCTGGCCTGCTCGCCGAGGACGAGCGGGTCGCGGCCCAGGTACGCCGCCAGTACAAGTGGTTCGTCGTCGACGAGTTCCAGGACGTCTCGCCGCTCCAGTCGGCCCTGCTCGACCTCTGGCTCGGGGGACGCGACGAGATCTGCGTGGTCGGTGATCCCGCCCAGACGATCTACTCCTTCGCCGGCGCCAACGCCGACTACCTGCGCGACTTCCCGGTCAAGCACCCGGGCACCACCTCGGTCGAGCTGGTGCGCAACTACCGCTCGACCCCGCAGGTCGTCACCGCGGCCAACACCCTGCTGGCCGGCACCGGCTCGACGAGCGTCGAGCTGCGGGCCCAGCGCCCGGCCGGGTCCGCGGTGAGCTACCACGGCCACCCCGACGAGGTCGCCGAGGCGAGCGCCGTGGCGCGCGAGATCGCCCGCCAGCGCGCGGCCGGGCGGCCGCTGGCCGAGATAGCGATCCTGTTCCGCATCAACGCCCAGTCCGAGGCCTACGAGGAGGCCCTGACCTCGGCCACCATCCCCTACGTCATCCGCGGGGCGGCGCGCTTCTTCGACCGGCCCGAGGTCCGCGAGGCCGTGACCCGCCTGCGCGGTGCGGCGCGCGGGGGAGTCAACCCCGCCGACGGCGACACCTGGGTCGACCTGGTGCGCGACACCCTCGCGGGCCAGGGCTGGACCCCCGACCCGCCCGAGGCCCGCGGTCAGACCCGCGACCGCTGGGAGTCCTGGCAGGCGATCGTCAGCCAGGCCGAGGCCCACGCCGCCGAGGCTCCGAGCCGCGACCTCGGCTCGTTCGTCGACGACCTCGACCGCCGGGCGTCCGAGCAGCACGCGCCGGTCGCCGAGGGCGTCACGATCGCGACCTTCCATGCTGCCAAGGGCCTGGAGTGGGACTCCGTCTTCCTCGTCGGTCTCCAGGACGGCACCCTGCCGATCACCTACGCCCAGACGCCGGCCGCGATCGAGGAAGAGCGCCGCCTGCTCTACGTCGGGATGACCCGCGCGCGCGTCGACCTCGCCCTGTCGTGGGCTCAGGCGCGCAACCCCGGGCAGGCCGCCCGCCGCAAGCCCTCGCGCTTCCTCGACCCGCTGCTGCCCGACGCGGACCGCGCGCCCGCCAAGGCCAAGGGCTCCCGCGGAGCCCGCACCTGCGTCGAGTGCGGCAAGCCCCTCTCCGGCACCGACAAGGCCCGCCGGCGCTGCACCGACTGCCCGGCGCCCTACGACGAGGCCCTCTTCGAGCGGCTGCGTGGCTGGCGCCTGGAGCGGTCGCGCGCCGAGGAGATCGCCCCGTTCATGGTCTTCAGCAACGCCACGCTCGAGGCGGTCGCCGAGCTCAGGCCCTCGTCCCCGAAGGCGCTGCTGGCGATCAGCGGCATCGGTCCCGACAAGCTCGACCGCTACGGCGAGGACGTGCTGGCGTTGCTCTCCGAGGACTGAGGTACCTCATTTCGACCGGATCGGAGAAATAGGTCATAAAATAGTTTGCTCCTTACATCGGGGACCGCGTAGCGTCCCCGTCAACAACCAGTCCGCGCACCAGGGCCCTGACAAGGCCCGCGCCAGAAGATCCGAAGGAGGTGGCCCCTGATGGAGATCACCCAGAACATCCAGACGCCGAGCACGCTCGCCCCGAGCAGCGTTCGACCCGCGTCCGGCTTTGGCATGTCCTTCGACGGCCAGTCCTGCTTCGGCGTCCTCACCGAGGCGCGCACCACGTGGATCCCGGCCACCGGTCTCTCGACGACCGATGGTGCGGATGTCCGCAACCGCAAGGACCTGGCTGCCAAGGGACACGTGGCTATCGCCGCCTACGTCCCGGGTTACCCCGCCTGGAGTCCGCCGATCTGTTGAGCACCAACAGATGAGCTGCCTCCAGGCCGCGGAACCCGAACACCGGGATCCGCGGCCTTTCTGTTTCCCACGACGCTTTCGAGCAGCACCGCACAGGAAGCCAGGAGATGACCTGCAGCACCCAGCACCACCAGCACCACCCCTCAGCACCATCCGCGATCGAACAAGAAAGAGGTGACTCGATGACTACCAGCGTTCTCCAGCGCAGCGACGGCAAGCTGGTCGAGTTCCAGGCCAGCGCCGGCCCCAGCCTCGGCTACCTGCACGACGAGGCCGACCGGTTCGGGGCGGTCGACGAGACCCTGCTCCCGTGCCGGGGCAACGACCCCGAGCTCTGGTTCGCCGAGCTCCCGGCCGACGTCGAGTTCGCCAAGGCCCTGTGCCAGGACTGCCCCGTGCGGCAGGTCTGCCTCGGCGGCGCACTCGAGCGGCGCGAGCCGTGGGGCGTGTGGGGCGGTGAGCTGTTCCTCCAGGGAACCGTCATCCCCCGCAAGCGACCCCGAGGCCGACCCCGCAAGGACGCCGTCGCATGAGCCAGACCGTCGTGGCCGGCGCCACCAGCACCCCCATCCAGACCACCGAACCGAATCGGAGCACCACCGTGAACACCATGCACGAAGACCTCGCGCGCGCCCATATGGACGCGCGCCTGGGAGAGGCGCAGCAGCTGCGTGCGGGCCACCAGCTCGCCCGCGCCAGGCGCTTGAGCCGCAAGGCCGAGCGCGCCGCGCAGCAGGCCCGCCTCGCCCTCGCTCGCGTTCTGTAGGACCTTCGGAGCCGTCACCTCCGGAACACCCATGATCGCGGGTGGACGCACCACAACTACACAGGTACGACCGACCGGAAGGCCGGGCCCGACACCCGTCGGGCCCGGCCTTCCCGGTCGTGGTGGGTGGGGTCCGTAGCCTGTCGAGATGACCGTGACCTGCGACCTGTGCGGCCTCCAGGCCGAGGAGGCCGATGCGCTGTCCTGGACCACCAGCACCGAGCACCAGCGGTTCCGGCGCTACTGCGACGCCTGCTCGCGCCGGCACCTGCGGGCGATGGAGGGCAAGCTCGACTCGGAGCACTGGTAGCCGAGGCAAGGCCGTCAGTAGGGGAGCACGTCCCAGGCGCAGCCGCAGTGCGGATGTCGCTGCCACGTGCGGACGACGGGGGCGATGCCGTCGAGGTCGACCGTGCCCGACCAGGTCAGCGGGCGCCGACCGTCGAGGAACGTCACGACCTCGCGTGCCGCCCAGGCGAGAGCGAGCGACACCAGGGCCGGGTCGAGCGGTCGCGCCGGCAACGCCGCGAGCTGCTCGACGACCAGCGTACGGCGCGGGTCGCGCGCGGCCTCGGCGGCGTCGACGCACCGCTGGCAGGCGGTGGTGCCGGGCTCGACGAGCGGACCCAGCCGCAGGCTGCCGGGGCTGCCCGTGCCGGCCAGCAGCAGGTGTGGCGCGCCCTCGCCGATCCAGCCGTCGAGGCTGGAGCGCGACACCGGACGCGGGCTGCCCAGCACGAACAGGTCGGGCGGGTGGCCGCCGGCCGCGGGGCGGACCCCGCTGCGCGCGAGCAGGGCCCGCAGCGGGTCGAGCCCGAGCCCGAGGTCGACCAGGGTGACGGTCCCGGTCACGCGCGGTGATCGGGACGACGAGGGTGGTGGGTCCTGGGTGTCGACGAGCAGACCGGCGCGACGCAGGGCGGCCAGGGTCGTGACCGCCTCGTGGGTCGTGACCGACGGCGGGCGGCCACGCTCGAGGTCGTCGAGCAGGGCCAGCAGGTCGGGGCGGCGGCGTACGAGCACGCGGGCCGGCGGGTCGAGCCCGACCTGGACGTGGTCGTCGTCGCGGGGGACCACGTGCACGCCCGGGGCGAGCCTGGGGGTGTCCGCGGTCGGGGTCCTGGCCATCTCGAGACCCTCGCACGGTGACCGTGGGGCCCGTCGGCGTCATCCACAGGCGGCGGGAAAAGCGCGCCGACCCGCCGCGCAGGCGACGGGTCGGCGAGAAGATCCGGTGTGGCTCAGGCCTTGCCGAGGATCCGGTTGAGGTTGGTGCTGCACACGGGGCACACGGCCTTGGCCATGCGGGTGCCCTTGTCGTTGACGCGGACCTCGCCCTCCGCCTCGCGCTTCTCCTTGCACTTCACGCAGTAGAACTCACCGCTCCAGGTCTCCGCCATGACGGCCTCCTTGCCCTTGATCTGTCTGGGTAGCCACGGCGGGGGACATCAGGGAAGCCCGCCCGGGGACCCGCGCACCGCGGGGCCGTCTCGACCCTACGACACCCTGTCGGGGCCCGTCGGCAGGCGCCCGGCGCGCCGTTATCGTGCTCGGCATGCCCGAACTCGCCCACCTGCGCCTCGAACGCCCCTCCGCCGGGGTCGCGCTGCTGGTCCTCGACAACCCCGACCAGCGCAACGCCATGTCGCCGCAGATGACCGAGTCGTGGGTGGCCGCGATCGACGAGCTGGCCGCGGACCCGTCCGTGCGGGCGGTCGTCGTGACCGGCGAGGGCCGGGCCTTCTGCTCCGGAGGCGACACCAGCTGGATCGCCGGCGAGCCCGACGCGAGCGTCGACCGCCTGCGCTCGCGGATGCTCCCGTTCTACCGCGCCTGGTTGTCCGTACGACGCCTCGAGGTGCCGACCATCGCGGCCATCAACGGGGCGGCGATCGGTGCCGGGTTGTGCCTGCCCCTCGCGCTCGACCTCCGGTACGCCGCGCGCGGGGCCATGCTGGGGGTGCCGTTCCTCAAGCTCGGCATGCACCCGGGCATGGCCGGGACCTACCTGCTGCCCGAGGTGGTCGGTGAGGCCGCCGCGCGCGACCTGCTGCTGACCGGCCGCCTGGTCGAGGCCGATGAGGCCCTGGCCCTCGGCCTGGTCTCGCGGGTCGTCGCGCCCGAGGCGCTGCTCGACACCGCGCTCGAGGCCGCCGCGGGCATCGCGGCGACCGCGCCCGTCGCCAGCCGCTTGACCACCCTGGCGCTGAGGCAGCGGCACGCCTCGCTCGAGGCGGCCCTGCAGTGGGAGGCCCTCGCCCAGCCGGTGACGTTGGCCACCGAGGACCTGCAGGAGGGGATCCGGGCCGCCCGCGAGAAGCGGCCGCCGAGGTTCGAGGGGCGCTGACAGCCACCCGGTCGGCCTTCTGGGACGGTCACCGCACGACCTGCGCGACACCGAGAACGAGGAGGGCCCCCGCACCGGCTCACGACACGTGCCTTCCCCTTGCGCGTGTCGCTCGCCGGCCCGGGGGCCGTCTGTGGCACACCGTAGGGTCGCCACGAGGGGTGGTCAATCCCGGCCCACCCGACCCTGTGGACAACGTTGTGGACAAAGCTGTGGATGACGCGCAGAACCGTGGAGACACGCCGGGGCAGCCTGTGGAACCTGTGTGCACAAGAGCCGCGTTCCAAGCCGCTACCAGCGCCGTGACCTGCACCGATGCTCGTCCACTGCCTGTGGAGGACAGACACCCGTGACCGACGAGTACGACGCCGGCCCGGTGGCCGCACTGCGACGGATCGCGTTCCTGCTGGAGCGCCACCGTGAGGACACCTACAAGGTCAAGGCCTTCCGCAACGCGGCCGCCGCGATCCTGCCCCTGGGCGAGGACGCGGTGGCCCGGGCGGTGGACGACGGCTCGCTCACCGACGTCCCCGGCGTCGGGGCGAGCACGGCCGCGGTGATCGCGTCCGCCGTGCGCGGCGAGCTGCCGGACCGGCTGGCGCAGCTGGAGAGCACCCACGCCGCCCCGCTCACCGCCGGCGGCGCCGAGCTGCGTGCCGCGCTGCGCGGTGACTGCCACTCCCACTCCGACTGGAGTGACGGCGGGTCGCCGATCGAGGAGATGGCGATGACGGCCATCGAGCTCGGCCACGACTACCTGGTGCTCACCGACCACTCGCCCCGCCTCAAGATCGCCCGCGGGCTGAGCGTCGAGCGGCTGCGACGTCAGCTCGACGTCGTCGACGCCGTCAACCAGCACCTCGGCGGCGCGGGCGGCGACGGGTTCGCCCTGCTGCGTGGCATCGAGGTCGACATCCTCGACGACGGCTCGCTCGACCAGACCGACGAGATGCTGGACCGTCTCGACGTCCGCGTCGCCAGCGTCCACTCCAAGCTGGCGATGGACGCCACCCCCATGACCCGACGGATGATCGGTGCGGTCACCAACCCACGGACCAACGTGCTGGGTCACTGCACCGGCCGGATGGTCACCGGCAACCGGGGCACCCGGGCGCAGTCGACGTTCGACGCCCGGGCGGTGTTCGAGGCGTGCGCCGAGCACGACGTCGCGGTCGAGATCAACGCGCGACCCGAGCGCTGCGACCCGCCGGACGACCTGCTCGCCCTGGCCCGTGACGCGGGGTGCCTGTTCTCGATCGACTCCGACGCCCATGCGCCGGGGCAGCTCGACTTCCTGGTCCTGGGGTGCGAGCGCGCCGAGGATGCCGGTATCGAGGCCGACCGGATCGTCAACACGTGGCCGCGTCAGCGACTCCTGGAGTGGGCCGCGAGTTAGTTTGACCCCATGACCGGCTCCGACGACGTCGAGGTGCGCCGTTCCAAGCGGCGCCGGCGCACCGTCTCGGCCTACCGCGACGGTGAGCGGATCGTCGTCCTCATCCCGGCGGCGTTCAGCGCCGCCGACGAGGCGGAGTGGGTCGCGACGATGGTGGCCCGCATCGCGCGCTCGGAGGCCAGGGCCGAGATCACCGACGACGACCTGCTCCTCCGGGCCCAGCGGCTCAGCGACGAGCACCTCGGTGGACTGGCGACCCCGGGGTCGGTGCGCTGGGTCAGCAACCAGCACACGCGGTGGGGCTCCTGCACCCCGGTCGATCGCACGATCCGGCTGTCGGAGCGGCTCAAGACGATGCCGGGATGGGTGGTCGACTACGTGATCGTCCACGAGCTGGCCCACCTCATCGAGCCGGGTCACGACGCCCGGTTCTGGGCGTGGGTCGACCGCTACCCGCGCACCGAGCGGGCCAAGGGCTACCTGCTGGGCTGGTCGGCGGCCGCGGAGATCACGCCGCCCTCGGAGTTCGAGCCCGCCGACAGCGACTGAGCGCGCCGGGCCAGCCCCACCAGCTCGACGAGGTCGGGTTCGGGCAGGTCGTCGACCGGCCACCACCGGACGTCGAGCGACTCCTCGCTCACCTGCGGTACGGCGGCGGGCGGCGCGACCGCGACGAACCGCACGTCGAGGTGGTGGACGACCGGCCCGTCGTCCGCCTGGCCGCCGCCACCACAGAAGGGGACGGCGTGCTCGTCGAGGTGGACCGGTGCGGGTCGCAGCCGCAGGCTCGGCAGACCCGACTCCTCGGTCGCCTCGCGCAGGGCCGCCCCGGCCAGCGTGAGGTCGTCGACCTCAGGGTGCCCGCCGAGCTGGAACCATCGGCGCGCCTTGGCGTGCAGGGTCAGCAGCACGTGGGACCGGTCGTGGGAGAGCACGACGGTGCTGGCGGTGAGGTGGTCGGGCCGGCAGGCGCGGGTCATCGCGTCAGGGTGGGACTCCAGGTGGGTGACGTAGCGGTCGCGCAGCGCGGCCTGGCCGGGAGTCGGCGGTGCCCACGCTCGCAGGGTGGCGAGCGCGTCGGCGTGCAGGCTCACTCCGGAGGGTTGCCGGTCTCGTCGGTCTTGTCGGTCGGGTCGTCGCCGTCGAGCAGCCTGCGCAGCTCGGTGTCGAAGGCGTCCTCGTCGAGCTCGACGGGGGCGGCAGCCTCCTCGCGGAACCCGAGCGGGTCGTCGAGGTCGGCGGAGGTCGGCAGCAGGTGGGGGTGCAGCCAGACGCCGTCGCGGGCCTCGGTGCCCTGGCGGGTACGCAGCGAGGCCCACAGGGTCGAGGCGTCGCGCAGCCGGCGCGGGCGGAGCTCGAGCCCGACCAGTGCGGCGAAGGTCTGCTCGGCCGGACCACCGGCAGCGCGGCGGCGGCGTACGGCCTCCTGGAGCTTGGCGGCCGCGGGCATCCGCTGGGCCGTGGCCTGGCCGACGACCTCGTCGACCCAGCCCTCCACCAGGGCCAGGGCGATCTCGAGACGCTCGAGCGCGGCGGTCTGGGCGGGGGACTGGGGCAGGTCGAACAGCCCGCCCTCGAGGATCTGCTGCATCGACCCGGGGCTCGACGGGTCGACGCCGCGCAGCTGCTCCTCCATCCGGCGCTGGAGGCTCTCGGGGTTGATCTCGACCCCGCGGGCGTAGTCGGTCACGGCACCGAGGAGGTGGTCGCGCAACCACGGCACGTGGCTGAAGAGGCGGTGGTGGGCGGCCTCGCGCAGCGCCAGGTAGAGCAGGACGTCGGCCTCGTCGAGGCCGAGTCCCTCGGCGAACGCGGTGACGTTGGTAGTGACCAGGGCGGCCTTGCCCGGGGCGGCGAGGGGGAGCCCGACGTCGGAGGCCGTGAGGACCTCGCCGGCGAGCTCGCCCAGCCCGGATCCGACCTGGGTCGCGAGCATCGCGCCGACGGCCTTGCCGAGGATGCCGATCAGCGGCCCGGCCTGGGCCGCGGCCTCGGGGGGCAGCGCGCCGCTGAGGCCGTTGACCGACTGCTCGGCGACGGGCTCGACCAGGACCTTCCAGACGTCGAGGGTGCCGACGACCCACTCGGCGCGGCTCCACGCAGCGCTCGAGACGACGCCGGAGGGGAACTCGGTGGCCTCGTCGAGCCAGTGGTCGGCCAGCCGGACGGCGTCGGCGACGGCGTCGGCCTGCTTGGTGCTCGGTGTGGGGTCGGGGCTCTGCGCCACGCCCTTGCGGGCCAGGTCGGCGGCCACGTCCCAGTTGAGGGGGCCGTCGTAGGGCTGCATCAGTGACTGCAGCTGGCCGAACAGGGCACCGAGGTCGGGCATGCCGCCCCCACCCGGGCCGCCCAGCCCCAGGCTGCCGAGGTCGAAGCCGCCGAGCCCACCCTGCCCACCGGCGAAGAGGTGCTCGAACGGCGTGCCCTTGAACGGGTTGGGCTGCTCGTCGTCGGGCTTGTCGCTCATGCCTCCACGGTACGCCGCACGCATAGGGTGCCCACGTGACCTCCAGCGTGACCTCCAGCACCGGATCCCACGGCCCCGTCCGGCTCGTCGAGATCCGCGACACCCCGCTCGTCGTCGACGACGTCCTGGCCAGCCTCGACGAGGACGTCGACGGTGGCGTGACCCTGTTCGTCGGCAAGGTGCGCGACCACGATGGTGGTCGCGCGGTCCGCGGGCTCGACTACTCCGCCCACCCCAGCGCCCTGGACCGGCTGCGCGAGGTCTGCGAGCAGGTGGCCGCGCGCCACGACGTGCACGGGGTCTCGGCGATCCACCGGGTCGGGCTGCTGTCGATCGGCGACCTCGCCGTCGTCGTCGGGACGGCGGCCGCGCACCGCGGCACCGCCTTCGAGGCCTCGCGCGACCTGATCGACACCCTCAAGAACGAGGTGCCGATCTGGAAGCACCAGGTGTTCGCCGACGGCACCGACGAGTGGGTCGGCACGCCGTAGGACGTCCCGGGGAACGACGCTGCCGCGACCTACCCTCGAGGGATGGTCCTGCTCTGGCTCGTGCCCACGGTCGTCGTGACGGTCGTCGCGATGCTCTGGGTCGGGTGGGCCGGCCGCGAGGGCCGTGGCGAGGTCGACCGCGAGGTCGCGCTGCGTCGCGTGGCCCGGGCCCTCGACCCGTCCCCGCGTCGCCGGGTCCTGTCGCGCAGCCGACGTCGTCCGCTGCCGTCGTACGTCGCCCCGGCACGCCGTGAGCGCAGCACCGGGGTGGCCGTCCGCCCCTCGCGCCCGGCCACGCGCCCGGCCACGGCCCCGACCCCGGTGGTCCCGACCGAGCAGCAGCGCCGCGCCTCCTGAGTCGTCGCGTGTCGTCGGCCACGACCCGTCCGGGATCGATTGGGGTCGGATGAGAGGCTGTGGCCCATGAGTCAGCGTCTGGTCGCCGCCCTGGTCGCGGCGCCGTTGATCGTCGCGCTGTTCGTCTACGCGCTGCTCAACCCGTTGCCCTACGCGACCTACCAGCCCGGCACGACGGTCGACGTCCTGGGCTCGGACCCCGACAACGGGGGAGCGGAGGTCATCCAGGTCGCCGGGCACAAGACCTACCGCGACGACGGGCAGCTGCGGATGACGACGGTGCGCGTCTCGCCGCCCGCGCCGCCCGGAGGGGACGAGGGCGAGAACCTCTTCGGCCTGCTCGGCGTGTGGTTCGACGGCGACAACGCGGTGTTGCCCTACGACGACGTGCACGAGCCGGACGACACCCCGGAGAAGAGTCGCGCAGAGGGACAGGTCCAGATGACCACCTCGCAGGACGCGGCGATCGAGGTGGCGCTGTCCGAGATGGGCATCGACGTGCCCCAGGTGATCCAGGTGGGTGCCCTGATCAAGGGCCTGCCGGCGAGCAAGGTGCTCGAGGTCGGCGACGTCATCCGCACCGTCGACGGGACGTCGGTCGACGACGCGGACAAGCTCGTGGACCTGATCACGACCCGGCCGGCCGGCAAGCCCCTGACCATCGGGATCACCCGCTCCGGCAAGGATCGCGACGTCGCGATCACCCCGGTGGCCCAGGGTGGCCGCACGCTCATCGGCATCACCCCCGTGGTCGCCGACTACGACTTCCCGTTCGAGGTCAAGATCAACATCAGCCCGCAGATCGGCGGGCCCAGCGCCGGACTGATCTTCTCGCTGGCGGTCTACGACACGCTGACCAAGGGGTCCCTCACCGGCGGCCACGAGATCGCCGGCACGGGCGAGATAGCGCCCGACGGCACCGTCGGGCCGATCGGCGGGATCCAGCAGAAGATCGCCGGAGCCCGCGAGGACGGTGCCGACCTCTTCATCGTCCCGATCGACAACTGCGACGAGGCGCTGGGCGCCGACAACGGCGACATGCGCCTGATGATGGCCCAGACGATGCACGACGTCCGCACCTCCCTCGAGGCGTACGCCGCCGACGAGGACGCCCCGCTCCCGTCCTGCCAGGACGCCGACAAGATCCTGAAGAAGGCGGCGCGATGAGCGACCCCGACCCCGACCTGCTGCCCGACTCGGAGACCGAGCCCGAGACCGAGCTCGAGACCGGTGAGGACGTGCTGACGGCCGACCCGCGCTGGGGCGACCTCGACGCCGACCCCGCGCTGGCCAGTGCGGTGATCGAGATCGAGCGGCACCTCGCCGGCGAGGGCTGGGACCAGCCCGCGCGCCTCTACGCGCTGGTCGACACCGCCGCCCTCGCGGCCCAGGAGCCGGCCCTCGCGGCCGCCATGGGCCTCGACACCGAGGCCGAGCAGGGCTCGCTCTCGGCGGTCGAGCAGGAGGCCCTCGACCCGGCGAGGCCCCTCGAGCAGGTCCTGGAGTCGATCGTCTGGCCGCCGGCCGTGACCGGCTGCGCGGTGATGGTCGAGCGCCTGGTGCTGCCGCCCGGGTCCGACGACGACCTGCCCGACGACGTCGAGGCCGCCCAGGCGTTCGCCCGCGACCACCCCGACCGTCAGGAGGTGCGCATCGTCGCCGGCGCGACGCGCACCGGCTCGACCTACTGCGCCCTGCGCCTGCGGGCCCACGACGAGGACACCTCGGTCGTCGGCGGCCTCGACCTGGTGCCGGGGCTGATCGAGCTGGTCCGCGCCACGCTCACCGACGACCCGACCGACGACCCGACCGACGACCTGCACGACGACCACGAGAAGGACGAGACGCCGTGAGCGAGCTCTTCGACGACGACCCCCGGGCGACCGCGCCCTCCCGCACCGGCGGTGGCCGTTCCCGGGCCCTGGTGATCACCGCGGTGGCGCTGCTGGTCGTGATCTTCGCCCTGACCGCGTTCGCCAAGATCTACACCGACCGCCTCTGGTACCAGTCGGCCGGCTACGGGCAGGTCTTCTCGACGATGCTCTGGACCAAGGTCGTGCTGTTCCTGGTGTTCGGGGTCCTGCTCGGTGGGGCCGTGGCGCTCAACATCTACCTCGCCTACCGTTTCCGGCCGCTGTTCCGGCCGACGTCGCGCGAGCAGTCCAACCTCGACCGCTACCGCGACGTGGTCACCCCGATCCGCACCTGGCTGCTGATCGGCATCGTTGTCCTCGTGGGCGCTTTCGCCGGAGCCTCGGGCCTGAGCCACTGGCGCACCTACCTGCTGTGGCGCAACGGCCCCGACGTCCAGGCCACCGACGCCTACTTCGACAAGAGCATCGGGTTCTACCTCTTCGACCTGCCGTGGTGGCACTTCGTCGTCGACTTCACGATGGCGACGATGGTGATGGCACTGATCGCGGCGATCGTCACCCACTACCTCTACGGCGGCATCCGGCTGCAGGTCACCCGCGACCGGCTCTCGGGCTCGGCGCAGGCCCAGCTCTCGGTGCTGCTCGGGCTCTTCGTGCTGGCCAAGGGGGTCGACTACTACCTCGACCGCTTCGACCTGGTGACGCAGAAGAACCGGCTCTTCACCGGCATGAACTACACGGGCGAGAACGCCGTGCTGCCGGCCAAGAACATCCTGATGGCCGTCGCCGTGATCTGCGCGGTGCTGTTCTTCCTCAACGTGTGGCGCCGTACCTGGCAGCTGCCGTCGGTCGGTCTCGCGCTGCTGGCGCTCTCGGCGGTGCTGATCGGGATGATCTTCCCGGCCGTCGTCCAGCAGTTCCAGGTCAAGCCGTCCGAGGCCGACAAGGAGGAGCCCTACATCAAGGCCAACATCGACGCGACCCGTCAGGCCTACGACATCGGCGACGTCGAGACCGAGCCGTTCTCGCCGACCAACGCCAACCCTGGGATCGAGCAGCTGATCTCCGACACGAGCTCGGTCCCGTCGGTCGACCCCAAGCTGCTGTCCCCGGCGTTCGAGAACCTCCAGCAGCGTCTCGGCTACTACTCGGTCCCCCCGGTGCTCGACGTCGACCGCTACGAGGTCGACGGCACCCAGCGCGCGCTCGTGCTCGGGGCCCGAGAGCTCCAGCAGAGCTCGCTGGCCTCCGATGCCCGCAACTGGTCCAACCTGCACACCGTCTACACCCACGGCAACGGCATCATCGCGGCCTACGCCAACCAGCGCGACAGCGGCGACGACGTCTCGGGCGCCTCCAACTCCAACGAGTCGGGCCAGCCGCAGTGGGCCCAGGGGCTCGGCGGGCAGGACGACCTCACCGCCGAGCTCGGCGACTACGAGTCGCGCATCTACTACGGCGAGCAGAGCCCCGACTACTCGGTGGTCGGCGGCGACAACAACGTCGAGCTCAACCTCCCGGTGCCGGGCTCCGACCTCGGCGAGCGGACGACGTACGGCGCCGACGGCGACGCCTCGGTCGGCAGCACGTTCAACCAGCTGATGTTCGCGCTCAAGTTCGGGGAGCCCAACTTCCTGCTCTCGGGTCGCGTCAACGGCGACTCCAAGGTGCTGTTCGAGCGCAAGCCACAGGAGCGCGTCGAGAAGGTCGCCCCCTGGCTGACCGTCGACTCCGACGCCTACCCGGTGATCGTGCCGGGGCAGGACGGCAAGAAGGGGCGCATCCTGTGGGTCCTCGACGGCTACACGACGACCGACCGCTACCCCAACGCGCAGCGCGAGTCGTTCGAGTCGATGATCGACGATGCCCTGCAGGTCAACACCGGCCTGCAGACCGTGCCGACCGACGAGGTCAACTACATCCGCAACGCCGTCAAGGCGACCGTGGACGCCTACACCGGCGAGGTCACGCTCTACGCGTGGGACGAGAACGACCCGATCCTGCAGGCGTGGCGCGAGGTCTTCCCCGGCAGCGTCCTGGACGCCGACCAGATGCCCGAGGGCCTGCGCGAGCACCTGCGCTACCCCGAGGACCTCTTCAAGGTGCAGCGCTACCAGTACGCCCGCTACCACGTCACCGACGCGGGGGACTGGTACGCCAACAACGACCGGTGGGAGGTGGCCCGCGACCCTGAGGTCACCAGCCGCTTCCAGGCGCCGTACCGGCTGTTCATCGACGGAGACCAGGCCCAGGACTTCGCCCTCACCTCGGTCTACGTGCCGTACAAGCGTGGCAACCTGGCCTCGGTCGTGTCGGTCAACTCCGACGCGACCAGCGACGACTACGGCCGCTTCGAGGTCCGGGAGCTGAGCAACGCCAACAAGGACTCCGAGAGCGACCAGACCTCGGGCCCGGGCCAGGTGGCCAACGACTTCGCCAACGACGACGGCATCAACGACACGCTGACGTCGCTGCAGATCAACGCCAAGGTCACCTTCGGCAACATGCTCACGTTCCCGGTCGGCAGCTCGATCATGTACGTCCAGCCGGTCTACGCGCAGAACAAGCAGGCCGACACGACCAGCTATCCCGAGCTGCGCTACGTCCTGGTCAAGTACGGCAACACCGACCGCTACATCGGCTTCGGGACCAATCTGGAGGCGGCGATCCGCAACACGTTCGCCGGCACCGACCCCGGGGCCACTCCGCCGCCCTCGAACGAACCGGGCAACCCGCCGTCGGGCGGGCAGACGCTCCAGCAGCAGCTCGACGCCGCGCTCGACGTCGCCATCCAGGCCTTCAAGGATGCCGACACCGCCCGCGACGCCGGCAAGTTCGAGACCTACCTGGCCGAGATCGACAAGGCCCAGGCCGCGCTCGAGGACGTCGCGGCCTTCCGGGCGCGGATCGACGGCGGGGAACCGGGGGACGAGGTGCCGACCGAGACACCGTCCGCCACTCCCAGCGACGAGCCGTCCGCCGGGGCCACGGAGACCCCCGCGGGCTGACCGGGCCCGGCCGACGGGCCCGGTGGGGCACCCCGATTTGAGTCCCACCGAGCCCGTCCGGTAACGTTCTGTTCACCGGCGCGGGGTGGAGCAGCTCGGTAGCTCGCTGGGCTCATAACCCAGAGGTCGTAGGTTCAAATCCTACCCCCGCTACAAGACACAAGGCCCGATCTGCAGAGATGCAGATCGGGCCTTGTTGCGTCGGTGGGCACGGCCGCCCGCGCTGTGCGGTGCCCGTCGAGACACTTCCGCTAGACCAGTTGCATTGTTTTGTCGCATTCGCAGACAAAAGTCCCGGAGTCGGCCCCATCATGGGGCGTCGTGTGATCGTCGTCACCACCTCCGGAAGGAAGTCTCCGTGTCCTCAACCCTCAGCACGCGCGCACCGCGAGGGCGCCGTGCGCGCCACCTGCTCGCCGCCGGGCTCGCCCTGACCCTCGGCGTCGGGGCCGTCCAGACCGCCTCCGCGGCGTCGGCCTCTGCTGCCGACTCGGGTGCCGGCCACGAGCGCGCCGCGGTCGGGACCGTCTACGAGGCCGAGGACCAGGTCCTGACGGGCGTCACGAAGCAGACCGAGCACGCCGGGTACAGCGGCACGGGCTACGTGGGCGGGTTCGGGGCCACCGGCAACAGCGTGCTCACCACGGTCACCGCCGCCGCGACCGCGACGTACGACCTCGACGTCCGCTACGCCAACGGCGGCGGCACCAAGACGCTGACGCTGGTGGTCAACGGCACCGAGCGCCAGCTCACGCTGCCCGGCACGGGCGGCTGGGCCAACTACGGGACCCTGCCGACCCGCATCGACCTGACCGACGGCGCCAACGTCGTCGAGCTGCGGCGCAACGCAGCCGACAGCGGCAGCCTCAACCTCGACCGCCTCAAGGTCGTCCCGCAGATCGGCACCCGCTACCAGGCCGAGGACGCGGCGCTCACCAACGGCGCCGCGGTGTCGACGGAGCACGCCGGGTTCACCGGCACCGGCTTCGTCGGTGGCTACTGGAACGAGGGGGCGACCACGACGTTCGCCGTACCGGCCGACGAGGCCGGGGAGAGCCCCGCCGTGCTGCGCTACGGAGCCGGACCCAACCCGTTCAACGGTGCGAAGCGGGTGACCCTGGTCGTCAACGGGGCCTCCCAGCCGATCATCCTGCCGGGGTTCGACACCTGGAAGGACTGGGGCGAGTTCCCCCTCTCCCTGCCGCTGCGTGCCGGCGCCAACGAGGTCGCGATCCGCTTCGCCCCCGGTGACGACGGCAACGTCAACATCGACCACCTCGACGTGGGTGCCCCGGTGCCGCCGACGTGCGACGAGACGATCGTGGCCGACGACGCCTTCGACGGCGACGAGCTCGACCGCTGCCGGTGGACGACGATCCTCAACGAGTCCGCGGACGGCTACCGCGTCGCCGACGGTGCCCTCGAGATCGACGCCCGCGACGGTGACCTGAGCGGCGGCGTCGCCAACGCGCGCAACGTCGTCCTGCAGCCGGCGCCGACCACCGATGCCTGGATGACCGAGACCGCCGTCTCCCTCGACGGCACCGACAACTACCTCCAGGCCGGGCTGGTCCTGTGGGGCAACGCCGCCAACTTCGCCAAGATCATGGTGATGCGCACGCCGGCCGACGGCTGGACCGTCGAGCTCGGCAAGGTCACCGACGGCAAGCACCAGTACGCCGACTCCGCCGCCCTGCCCACCGGTGCCCAGGACGACGTCCGGCTGCGCCTGTGGGCCGACGCCGGTCGTCTGCGCGGTTCCTACTCGCTCGACGACGGCGCCACCTGGACCGTGATCGGTGCGGAGTACGGCACCGAGGGCCTCACCAGCCCCTACGTCGGGCTCGGCGCGTTCAACGGCACCGGCGCGGAGACCGCTCGCTTCGACGAGTTCACCGTCGGGGCCCCGGTCCGCGTCGACTCCACCGTCACCGTGTCCGCCACACCCGCCTCGGTCGCCGTCGGCGAGCCCTCGGCGGTCACCGTCCAGGTCGCCGCACCCGGCGCCACGCCTACCGGCGACGTGACCCTGTACGACGGCCCCGTGGTCGTCGGCTCCGGCCCCCTGACCGACGGCAGCGCGACCTTCCAGGTCGGCCCCTACACCGCGGCGGGCGACCACCCGCTCAGCGCCACCTACGCCGGTGACACCGCCGTGGCGGGCTCGACCGGCACCGGCTCGCTGGTCGTGGTCGCGAACCCCGACCCCGTCGAGTCCACGGTCACCGTCTCGGCAGCGCCCAGCACCGTGCCGGTCGGGTCGTCCTCGATCCTCACGGTGCGGGTCGCGGCCCCGGGCATCACGCCCACCGGACAGGTCAGCGTGCGCGCGGGTGACGAGGTGATCGGGTCGGCCGACCTGAACGACGGCACCGCCACCTTCCAGGTCGGGCCGTACGCGAGCGCCGGCGTCCGCACCTACACCGCGACGTACCTGGGCAACGACGACGTGGCCGGCTCGACCGGCACCGGCTCGCTGACGGTGACCGCCGCTGACCCGCAGACGATCGCCTCCGTGGTGACCGTCACGGCGGCGCCCGGCAGCGTGCAGGTCGGCGGGTCCGCGACGATCACCGTCGCGGTCTCGGCCGAGGGCGCCACGCCCACCGGCAAGGTGACCCTGCGCGAGAGCGGCGTGTTCGTCGGATCGGGCAACCTGGTCGACGGCACCGTGTCGTTCGAGGACGGGCCGTTCTCCAGCCCCGGCACCCGCACCTACACCGCGACGTACGACGGCGACGACACCGTGGCCGGCTCGACCGGCACCGGCTCGCTGAGCGTGACGGCGGTGCCGGACCCCGAGCCGGTCGCCTCGACGGTCACCGTCGTGGCCAGCCCCGGCACGGTGCAGGTCGGCCAGCGGGCCGCCGTCACCGTCACCGTCGCCGCGGACGGCACCACGCCCGCCGGCGCGGTCACCCTGCGCGACAACGGCCGGGTCCTCGCGACCGGGACCCTCAGGAGCGGCAAGGCCACCTTCACGGTCGGGCCCTACGCCGGCGCGGCCACGCACACCTTCATGGCGACGTACGCCGGCAGCGCCTCGGTCGCCGCCGGGTCCGGCACCGCTCGCCTGGTGGTCAAGGCCGCGCCGCGCCCCGCGATCAAGGTCCGGTCCAAGGTCGTCGACGCCGTGGCCGACCGCAGCACCGGCCGGATCAAGATCGAGTGCGTGCCCGCCGGGGTGCGCTGCGTGGGTCCCGTCGAGCTGCGGGCCGGCGGCAAGCTGCTCGGCCTGGGACGCATCGACGTCGCCGGTGGGCGCACGTCGAACGTCGTGATCCGGCTGTCGGCACGGGCCAAGGCCGCGCTGGCCAAGCAGCCCAGCCTGCGCGCCAACCTCACCGTCACGCTCAAGGGTGGCGGCGAGAAGAGGATCCTGGCGACGCTCAAGCGCTGATCCAGCCGATTCACCGACGCACAGCGAGGGTGCCGCCCGGTGGGTGGCACCCTCGCTGCGTCGGTGGCGGGGTGCGGCTGGTGTCATGGGTGCCATGGACCTGACCACGGCGCTGCGTCGCCTGCCGCCGGACCCCCGCGTGCTGGTGAGCGGCAACCACGCGACGCCGTGGCACACGCTGTCGCTGGTCGACGCCGCGCTCGACTCCTACCGGCTCTGGGCGCTCAACGGTCAGCGCGGGCTGCCGGACCGGGCGGGCGTCGTCCTCGAGACGTCGTTCGTGGGTCCGGGCATGCGGGGGAGCCCGCGGTTGAGCTACGTGCCGTCGCGGCTGTCGTTGGTGCCGCTCCTGCTGAGCACGACCCAGGTGCCCGACCTGGTGCTGCTGCACACGACGCGGCCCCGCGGCGGACGGGTGTCGCTCGGCATCGAGGTCAACGTGCTGCCGGCCGCCGTCGACGCCGTACGACGGCGCGGCGGCCTGGTCGTGGCCCAGGTCAACGACCGGCTGCCCTGGACGTTCGGCGACGCCGAGGTCGACCTCGACCTCGTCGACGTGCTCGTCGAGGCCGACGAGCCGCTGCCGGTCCCGGTGCACGTCCCGGTCGACGAGGCGGCGGCGGCGATCGGGGCGCTGGTGGCCGAGCGGGTCCCGGACGGCGCCACGCTGCAGGCGGGGATCGGTGCGGTGCCCGACGCAACGATGCACGGGCTCGTGGGGCGGCGGGGGCTGAAGGTGTGGACGGAGATGTTCTCCGACTCCGTCCTGGCCCTGGAGAAGGCGGGCGCCCTGGACCGGTCGGCCCCGGTCGTCGCCTCGTTCCTGTTCGGCTCCGACGAGCTGCTCGACTGGGTCGACGGCAACGAGCGGATCCGGATGGTGCGCACCGAGGTCACCAACGACCCCGCGCGCATCGCCGCCAACCCGGCGATGGTGAGCGTCAACACGGCTCTGCAGGTCGACCTGTTCGGGCAGGCCAACGCCTCGCGGATCCGGGCGCGCATCCACTCCGGCTTCGGCGGGCAGACCGACTTCATCGTCGGTGCACTGCACAGCCCGGGCGGACAGGCCGTCATCGCGCTGCGCTCCTGGCACCCGCGGGCCGACGTGTCGACCATCGTGCCGATGGTGGAGGAGCCGGTGACGTCGTTCCAGATGAGCGCGGTGGTGACCGAGCAGGGCGTTGCGGAGATGTTCGGCCGTGACCAGACGACCCAGGCCGTCAACCTGATCGAGCACGCGGCGCACCCCGACGTACGAGAGGAGCTGCGCGAGGAGGGAGTCGCCCTCGGGCTGCTGCCGGTGACCGGCTGAGCGGCGGCTCCGCCGAGCCGCCGGTGCGACCGGGTGCGTACCGTGGCGGTGTGCGTCGTCTCCTGGGTCTGCTCCTCGTGTCCGTGCTGCTCGTCCCGATCGGAGGCGGTACGGCGTACGCCCGGGTGGAGCCCATGCCGCGCGGCACCGACGCCGACTACCAGCTCGGCGGCGAGGACTCGGTGCCCGCGCACGTCGGCATCGTGGCGCGCGACCGCACCGAGCGCTCGGTCGGCGGGAAGTACAACATCTGCTACGTCAACGGCTTCCAGACCCAGCCCAACGAGAAGCGGTTCTGGCAGCACCGGAGCCACCGCGACCTGGTGCTGCGCAAGAACGGCAAGCCGGTGGTCGACGAGAACTGGGGGGAGTGGCTGCTCGACATCCGCACCCCGGCCAAGCGCAAGCGGATCGCCTCGATCATGGGCCGATGGGTCGCCGGCTGCGCCAAGCACGGCTTCCAGGCCGTGGAGTTCGACAACCTCGACTCCTACACGCGGTCCCGGTGGCTGATCGAGCGCGCCGACGCCGTCGCGTTCGCCCGGCTGCTGGTGCGCGAGGCGCACTCGGCCGGACTGGCCGCCGCCCAGAAGAACCTCGCCGACCTCGACGGCACCCGGCTCGGGTTCGACCTCGCGGTGGCCGAGTCGTGCGCGGAGTTCGCCGAGTGCTGGCGCTACGCGCGCTACTACGGCAGCCAGGTGGTCATGGTGGAGTACCGCCGGGCCGACTTCGACAAGGGCTGTGACCGGTACGGCCGGACCCACCCGATCGTCCTGCGCGACCTCGACCTCAGCCCGTCGTACACGCCCAGGTTCTGCTGACCGGTCGTCGGGCGATCCTCAGCTGCCGTCGGGCCCGTGGCCCTTGCGGTGCGGGTCGCGGAGCATGCGGACGCCGAGCCAGGCGGCCAGCGGGATGCCGATCACGAGGATCAGCACCACCACCCACGCCTCAGGCAAGGACGTCACCGGCGTCGGCGTCACCGGCGTCGGCCTCGATCGCCGCGACCAGGGCCGAGACCTGGTGGTCGCCGAGCGTGATGCCGGCCTCGTCGAGGCCCTTGCGGAGCTCGGACTCGACCGTGCCCTCGGTGGCGCCGTCCTGGTAGGAGGAGACGCGGTCGACGACCGCCTGGATCGCGGTGACCTGGTCAGGATCGATCGTGGAAGCCATGGGTCCTGTGTAGTCGAGCCGCGCGTCCGGGACGGACACCTCCCGGGGTGAGTGCCCGGCGGCGACGCGTCACGCAGGAAGGCCGTCGAGGACCTCGGTCATCTGCTTCTCGGTCTTGGTGCCGATGCGCTCGAAGAGCAGCTTGAGCAGCGGCTCGCCGAGCTTGCCGGCACCCTTGGGCTCGATCACGGCGTCATAGGTGATCTCGCTGCCGCCGCCCTTGGCCTGCACGGTGATGGTGTCGGTGGTCGAGGCCGAGTCGTTCTCGCCCCGGAAGACGAGCCGGCCGGGCGTGAGGGTCTCGAGGGTGTAGGTCAGCTCGGTGGTCACGCCGGCGATCTTGGAGACGTTGTGCCAGCGGGTGCCGACGCGGATCTCGCCGGGCGACTCCTGGGTGCACTTCTCCGTGCCCGGGTCCCATGCCTCGGCGTGGGCGAAGTCCTTGAGGTAGTCGATGACGACGGCAGGCTCGGGCTGGACGAGGAAGGTACGGCTCACGGTGGTCATGACTCGACGCTAGGTAGACCGCCCGGCGACCGGCTCACCCGGGCGGCTGACCGGGGCTGGTCGGGGCTGGTCGGGGAGGGCCGGCTCAGCCCGCGGACTGGCGGGCGCGGTAGGCCGCGACGGCGTTGCGGTTGCCGCAGGCGGTGGAGCAGAAGCGCCGCGACCGGTTGCGGGACAGGTCGAGGACGACGCCCTCGCAGTCGTCGTCGGCGCAGACCCCGAGGCGGGACATCTCGTCGGCGCGGATGACGTCGATCATCGACATCGCCGTCTCGACCCGGATGCGTGCCGCCCAGGTCGCGTCGGGGGCGACCGCGTGGAGGTGCCAGTCGAACTCGTCGTGGCGCTCGAGCCGGGGGACCGCACGCTCCTCGGCCAGCATCCGGTTGACCAGGGTGACGGCGTCGTCGCGCTCGGCGGTGAGCAGGGTGCGCAGCTCGTCACGCAGGGCGAGCACGGCGCCGAGCTCGGCGTCGTCGCGGTCGTGACGCCCGGTGTAGGCGTAGGCGGTGAAGAAGTCCGACAGCTCGTCGACGGTGCTGATCGTCACTGGCTCGAGGGCGCTGTTGGCGAGCACGACCGCAGCCTGCAGGGCCATCTCGACGTCATGGGCGAATACCACGTTGACAGATTACAGCACCGGACCTACGGTCATGAGCCATGACCTCTTTGGCTGATGACGCCGCCCGGACCGGCGGCTCGACCTCCCGCCGTACGCCGGCCGTGTCCGGGCTCGCACTGGCGCTCACCTCGGCGGTCACCTTCGGGCTCTCCGGCGCCCTGGCCCGCCCGCTGCTCGACGCCGGCTGGACCGCCGGGTCGGTCGTCCTGTGCCGGATCGCCATCGGCGCCCTGGTCGTGGTGCCCTTCGGCGTGCGGGCGCTGGGCGGGCGATGGCACCTCGTGCGCGCCAACGCCGGGCTGATCGTCCTCTACGGACTGCTGGCCGTCGCCGGCGCCCAGTTCGGCTACTTCTCCGCGGTCGCGCACATGGAGGTCGGGCCCGCCCTCCTCATCGAGTACACCGCGCCCGCCGCGGTCGTCGTCTGGTTCTGGCTGCGCCACGGACAGCGCCCCGGTGCGGTCACCCTGGGCGGGGCGGCGCTCTGCGCCCTGGGTCTCGTTCTCGTGCTCGACCTGCTGTCGGGTGCCGACCTCAGCACCACCGGCGTGCTGTGGGCCCTGACGGCGATGGTCGGCTGCGCGACGTACTTCATCATCAACGGCGACGACTCCACCGGGCTGCCGCCGATCACGCTGGCCGCCGGCGGCCTGCTCGTCGGCGCCGTGGCCCTGGCCCTGCTCGGCGTCGTGGGGCTGATGCCGATGCGCGCGACGTCGGTCCAGGTCGCCTACGCCGGGACGAGCGTCGACTGGTGGCTGCCGATGCTGGCGCTCGGCCTGGTCACCGCGGCCATCGCCTACGTCACCGGGATCGCCGCCGCGCGCCGGCTGGGCTCGCGGCTGGCCTCGTTCGTGGCCCTCAGCGAGGTCGTCGCCGGGGTGCTCTGGGCGTGGCTGCTGCTCGACCAGCTGCCGGCCGCCGTCCAGCTGCTCGGGGGAGTGCTGATCCTGCTCGGGGTGGTCGGGGTCAAGCTCGGCGAGCGGGACGTGCTCGCCGGGGCGGACGAGCCCGAGGTCAGGGTCTGAGGGGTCGTCCGAGAAACCTCCGCCTGAGTGCAACACAGGCCCGCACCCGGGCGTGTGTTGTGCGTGGATGTGAGGATGACCGATCGCGGCCCCGGCTCTCCGGACGCGCGCGCCACCCTCGGCCCGGACGCGCCGACCTTCGAGGACTGGGTCGAGGTGCGGTTCGCCAGGCTGGTGCGCTTCGCCTACCTGGTCACCGGGTCGCAGCAGGCTGCTGACGACGCCGTGCAGACGGCACTCGCCCAGGCCTGCGCGAGATGGTCGAGGGTCGGGCGTACCGATGACCCGGACGTCTACGTCCGCCGGATGGTGGTCAACGCCCACGTGTCGGCCTGGCGCCGGAGCGGCCGTCGCGAGCTGAGCGTCGCGGAGGTCCGTGACGGCGCGTCGAGCGTCGGCGGAGACCCGGGCGACGACGTGGCCCGTGACGACGCCGTGTGGCGGGTCTGCCTCGCGCTGCCGCCCCGTCAGCGGGCCGCGGTGGTGCTCCGGTTCTACGAGGACCTCGACTACCCCGAGATCGCACGCGTCCTCGACGTCGCGGAGGCGACCGTGCGCTCGCACGTGCACCGCGGGCTGACGGCGATGCGCCTCGAGCTCACCCATGACCCCGACAACTCCGAGGAGCACTGATGGACGACGACGAGCTCGAGCAGGTCGTGCGGACCGACCTGGCGAAGCAGGCCGCCCGGGCGCAGGTCGACACGCTGGTGGTCTCGCGAGCCAGGGGCCAGGCACGCAGGCGGCGTACGACGAGGGTGAGTGTGCTCGGTGCCGCCGCGGCGGTCGTCGCCGTGGCGGGGGTGCTGGTGGCCGTGGTCGACCGGGACGAGACCCGCCCACCGTCGGCGACGGACTCCGCGGCGACGGACCCGACCCAGTCGCCCCCGGCCCCCGCGGACTCCGCGGCGACGGACCCGACCCAGTCGCCCCCGGCCCCCCTGACCGGACCGGTCCGCACCGAGTACTGGCGCGGGGTGCAGGTCGACGTGCCGGCCGACTGGGGTTACGGCAACCCGGTCGCGTGTGGCGACGCGCCCGTGGGTGAGTCCTACGTCGGACGCCCGATCACGACGACCGACGTCTGCGGTGTCTTCGACCCGGACACCACCCCGACGGCGCCGTACCTGTGGTTCGACGTTCCCGACGTGGCTGTCGGCACCGTCGACCTCGGCGGGGGCTGGGAGCGCACGACCATCGAGCAGGCGGGTGTGCGAGTCAGCGTGGCGGCCCACGATCCCGGCCTTGCCGCGAGCATCCTGGGCACCGCCACGGCCGGCGACCTGTGCTCTCCGACGATGGCCTCCGTGCCCGACCCTCGCTACGACAACACGGTCGAGGGCAACGGACCCTTCGTGCGTGCGCGACTGTGCGCGTACGAGGCCACGGAGGCCGGCACGTACGAGCTGCACTACGCGGCCTCCATCGGCCGGAGCGACTTCGAGACCACGTTCGACGAGGTCGACCAGGCGCCCGTCGCCGAGTCGTGCGGGCGCACCTCGTCCGAGGTCGTCGTGCTGACCGGCGGCTATGCGGATCCCTACGGCCCGGCCCATGAGGTCGCCCTCGAGCGGGACGTCGTCTACCGGCTGAGCTGCGGCGTGGTGAGCGTCGCCCACCCGTTCGACCGGGCACCCTCGAGCCGCCGGGTCACCGCGGCGACCGTGCCCTGGGCGGGCCCGGAGTTCGAGCGGCTGCTCACCGGCCCGCCGGAGGCCTGGGCCTACGACCGGTTCATCGGTGTCCAGGGGTGACGCACCCCATGGTGGGCCCGGGTGGGTCGGCTGCGGTGGTCTCGAGGCTCGTCGCTGGGGCTCCTCGCACCTCGACCGACGTGGTGTCGGGTGCGGCTCCTCGCACCTCGGCCGACGTGGCTAGCGCTCGTCCTGGCGCTTGACGACGACCTCGCGTGAGATCAGCAGGATCGCGGCGGCCGTGGGGATGGCGAGCAGGGCGCCGACGATGCCGAGCAGGGCGGTGCCGACGAGGGCGGCGATCACGGTGACCGCACCCGGGACGTCGACCGACTTCTTCATCACGCGCGGGTAGATGACGTAGTTCTCGACCTGCTGGTAGATCACGTAGAACACGATGCAGGCGATCCCGGCGTTGACGTCGGTGGCGAACGCGATCGCGGTCACCACCACGGCGCCGATGGTGGCGCCGATCATGGGGATGACGTCGAGCACGGCGACGACGAAGGCCAGCGCGACGGCGTACTCGCCCAGGCCGATGACGATCAGGAAGACCAACGACGTCAGGCCCGCGCACAGGGCCACGACGAAGGCGCCGGAGACGTAGCCGCCGATGTTGACGATCACCCGGTCGCCCAGCCGGGCGACCCGGTCGCGGCGCGAGGCGGGGGCCAGCTTGTAGAGGGCGTTCTTCGTGGTCTCCAGCGAGGCCAGGAAGTAGAGGGTCAGGACGACGATGATGAAGGCGTTGAAGAGCGCCGAGAGGATCTTGAGGCCGAAGCCGAGCGCCCCGCCGAACAGGCCCGACACGAAGTCGCCGTTGGCGACGAACTCCTTGAGCTTGGCGATGACGTCGTACTCGTCGTCGAGCTCCTGGACCTTCTTGTTGGTCTGCAGGTCGTCGAGCCAGCCCGGCACGTTGTCGGTCAGCCGGGTGACCTGCTCGGTGATCACCGGCACGATCGCGACCAGGAACAGGGCGACCGCCCCGAGGAAGGCCACGATGACCACGGCGCAGGCCCACGAGCGGCGCAGGCCGCGCCGCTCGAGGAACATCACGGCGGGGTTGAGGCCGCAGGCCAGGAACAGCGAGACGACCACCAGCATCAGCACGGAGCCGATGCCGGTGATCGCGACGAACAGGAACCAGGCCGTCAGCGCCCCGAGCGCGCCGACGAAACCGAGGTAGAACGGGCTGCGCTTGTCGAACGGCGCACCCTGCCGGCCGAACTCGCCGTCGCCGACGGGTACGCCGTCACCCTCGGCCGCCGCGTTGCTGCGGTGTGCCTCGATCAGCGGCGCACCCGGCTCGACCGGACCGGCCTGGTCGGAGCCCTCGGCGGGCTGGCTCAACTGTCGGACCCGGGGTCCTCGTCCGTGGAGTCGTCGTCACCGGCGAAGCCGGCGACCACGTCGCGCAGCGAGGCGAGCTGGGCGGTGATGGAGTCGCGGCGCCGGACCAGGCGGTCGAGCTCGGCCCGGGTCGCGGCGACCTCGCGCGCCGCGGCGTCGTCGCTGCTGGCCAGGACCGACTCGGCCTGCTGGCGGGCGGCGGCCACGATCTGCTCGGCCTCGCGCTTGGCCCGCTGGACCACGCCCTCGGCCTCACCGGCGGCGGCGGCGCGGCTCTCGGTGGACTGCTTGGTCGCAGCGGCAGCTCGCTCCTCGGCGGCCGACGCACGGCGCTCGGCCTCCTCGACCAGCCGCTTGGTCTCGGCGACGGCCGTGTTGTGGTGGTCGGTCGCCTCGCGGGCCAGCCGCTCCTTCTCGACGGCGAGGGTGCGCCGGGCCTCTTGGACCTCGCGGTCGGCAGCAGCGCGAGCCTGCTCGACCTCGCGGGTCGCGCCGGTGCGCATCTCGCTGGTCTCCTGCTGGGCCGCGAGCCGCAGCTGGTCGGCCTCACGCTGGGCGCCGGCGACGATGTCGGCGGCCTCGGCCCGCGCCAGGGTGCGCTCCTGCTCGGCGTCGGCGGCCAGTCGGGACCGCGTCTCGTCGAGCTCGCGCAGCTGCACGATCTTCATGTCCTCGACCTCGCGCGAGGCGTCGGCGCGGACCGCCCGCGCGTCGCGCTCGGCCTGGGACCGGATCTCGGCGGCGTCGCGCTGCGCGGCGCCACGGATCTCGTCGGCCTCCTCCTCGGCCAGGCGCAGCATGGTGCTGGCGCGCCCGCCGAGTCCGGCGTAGGAGGGGGACTTCTGCTCGGCGAGCTGCTCGCGCAGGTCGTTGATCTGCTTCTCGAGCTCGAGGGCCCGGCGCTCGGACTCGGTCAGGCTGGCGCTGAGACCGGCCTTCTCGCTGCTGAGCTGGCGGACGCGCGCATCGACCGCGGCGCGGTCGTAGCCGTTGCGTCGCGTCACCGGGAAGGTGCTCTGTGCCGCGGTGGTGGCCGGCGGGGCGGCCGGGGCGCCGGGGCCACCGGACGTCGGCGCGGCCGGGGGCATCACCGGCCGACCCGAGGGAGGGGTCTGCGCGGGCTGCGCGGCCGACGTACGGCCGGAGGCGCCCTGGCCGGACCGGCCCGACTGGCTGCCCCGGCCGCCCTGGCTGGTGACCGGGATGGACGGGATGGCCGGGATGACCTGTGTGTCTTGGGAATCGGGGTCGGGCGACCCTGCCGGACCCCCCTTGCGGACGGCGGAGGATCCCTCGCGGGCCTCGGTGTCGTCCGGCTCCTCGTCGAAGATGGACAGGCCTCGGTCAGTCATCCGGTGAACCTCACTGGGGGTTGGGGGTGGGGAAGACTGCCCATCCTCCCTGATCCGGCGCGCGGTTCCCAGCCCGGCACGGCGCGTCTCAGCGTGTCGTGGGCGACCCGCCCGACCGGGCGCGGCTCAGACGCCGCGGAAGCGGTTGATGGCGTCGAGGTGCTGGGCGCGCAGCTCGTGGTTGCGGACGCCGAGGCCCTCCTCGGGAGCCAGGCACAGCACGCCGACCTTGCCCTGGTGCTTGTTGTGGTGCACGTCGAGCGCGGCCTGGCCGACCTCGTCGAGGGTGTAGGTGCGCGAGAGGGTGGGGTGGATCTTGGCCTGGGCGACGAGGCGGTTGGCCTCCCACGACTCGCGGTAGTTGGCGAAGTGGGAGGAGATGATCCGCTTGAGGTTCATCCACAGGTAGCGGTTGTCGTACTCGTGCATGTAGCCCGAGGTCGAGGCGCACGTGGTGATGGTGCCGCCCTTGCGGGTCACGTAGACCGAGGCGCCGAAGGTCTCGCGGCCGGGGTGCTCGAAGACGATGTCGATGTCCTCGCCACCGGTGAGCTCACGGATCTTGGCGCCGAACCGCTTCCACTCCCGGGGGTCCTGGGTGTGCTCGTCCTTCCAGAACCGGTAGTCCTCCTCGGCGCGGTTGATGATCATCTCCGCACCCATGGAGCGGGCGATCGCGGCCTTCTCGTCGTTGGAGACCACGCAGACCGGGTTGGCGCCGCCGTTGACGGCGTACTGGGTCGCGAAGCCGCCCAGGCCGCCGGAGGCACCCCAGATCAGGACGTTGTCGCCCTGCTTCATCTGCCCGCCGTTCTTGCTCACCAGCTGGCGGTACGCCGTGCAGTTGACCAGGCCCGGCGAGGCGGCCTCCTCCCAGGTCAGGTGGGCGGGCTTGGGCATCAGCTGGTTGGACTTGACCAGCGCGATGTGGGCCAGGCCGCCGAAGTTGGTCTCGAAGCCCCAGATCCGCTGCTGGGGATCCATCATCGTGTCGTCGTGGCCGTCGGAGTCCTCGAGCTCCACCGACAGGCAGTGCGCGACGACCTCGGTGCCGGGCTTCCACTTGGTCACACCGGGCCCGGTCTTGAGCACGACGCCGGCCAGGTCGGAGCCGACCACGTGGTAGGGCAGGTCGTGTCGCTTGGTGAGCTCGGAGAGCCGGCCGTAGCGCTCGAGGAACCCGAAGGTGGAGACGGGCTCGAAGATCGAGGTCCACACGGTGTTGTAGTTGATCGCCGAGGCCATCACCGCCACGAAGGCCTCGCCGGGGCCGAGCTCGGGCAGCGCGACGTCCTCGACGTGCAGCGAGCGACGCGGGTCCTTGTCGCGCGAGGCGACACCCTCGAACATGCCGGCGTCGTCCTTGTGGACCGTCACGGCCCGGTAGTGGTCGGGGAGGGCCAGCGCGGCGAAGTCCTCACTGGAGATGCTGCTCGGATCTGCGCTGGCGGCCTGGATGGCGTCGAGGATCTGCTGCACGGTCTCAAGTCTCCTGTGGATGTCGACGAGGCGGTCGGGGCGCGACCAGCCCGCAAGATACCGGCCGGTAACCGGGTGTCGCCCCGAGTGTGCCGGACGTCACGGTCGGGCCGGGCGTGGATGTTCGGCATTCCCCCGCGCGAGGTTCCCCCGCCGGGCTACCGTCGACCGGCCCGTCCGGGCCCGGTGACTTGGGGGAACGGCATGGCACAGCGGCGCTCGGGCACGCACGGACGACGGATCGCAGCCGCGCTGGCCCTGGGGGCCGTCGCCGCGTCGCTGCTCACGGTGGCGGCTCCGCCCGTCCTCGCCGCTCCGGCGGCCGCGGCCGTGGCGACCGCTGCGGTGGAGCCAACCACGACCTTCACCGCCTCCGGCGCGTGCCAGGTGTACGCCGTGCCCGCGAACGTCGGCCAGGTCGACGTCGAGCTCGTCGGCGGCGCCGGCTTCGCCGGCGGTGGACCGGGCAGCCCCGGGGGCCGGGGCGGGAAGGTCACCGCCCGTCTCGACGTGGAGCCCGGCCAGTACCTCTACGTCGTGGCCGCGCCCGCTGCCGGTGGCTCCAGCCGCGAGCAGGTCGGCGGTGGTGCCCGCCACGTCGGCGGCGGCGGCGGAGACGCGCTCAAGGGCTGGGGACTCTGGGACTCCATCGACTACGGCGGGGGCGGCGGTGGGGCCTCCTGGGTGAGCACCGACGGCTCCTCCTGCAACGGGTCCGGCACGGCGGTCAACGGCGACGCCGTGCTTGCCGTCGCCGCCGGTGGCGGCGGTGGCGGCTCGGAGGCCAACGGGAGCAACGGTGGCGCCGGCGGCGACGCCGGGCGGCCGGGCGGCTACTCGCGCTTCTGCTGGCCGATCTTCGGCGGCTGCTCCGACGGCCAGAACGGCGGCGGTGCCGGTGGCCTGCACGGTGGCGGGCTCGGCGGCAGCCCGTTCGCGTCGAGCGGCGCCTACCTCGGCTCCGCCCCGACCGGCACCGGCGCGGCCGCGCTCTACCGCAACGGCGGCGGCGTGACGTCCGACGGCGAGTGGGGCGGCGGCGGTGGCGGCGGCTGGTTCGGCGGCGGCCAGGGCGGCAACTACCAGACGACGTACGGCGGCGGTGGCGGTGGATCCAACTACGTCGACCCCGGTCGTGCCGCGGCCGGCACCACCCCCGACCTCGCCGTCGAGACCGGCGGTCGAGCCCCGTTCGTCAGCATCACGCCCGCCGCGACGCGCAAGCTGAAGGTCGCGGTCGACGGCACGGGGTCCGGCGTGGTGACCGCCGACTCCGGCGGGATCTCCGGCGCGATCTCCTGTGGCACCAAGGCGACCGTCTGCGCGGCGACGTACGCGACCGGCGCGACGACCACGCTGACCGCCACCCCCGGCAGCCACCAGCGGTTCGCCGGCTGGGGCGGCGCCTGCTCGGGCACCACCCCCACCTGCACGGTCACCCTCGACCAGGTCCGCGCCGTGACGGCCACCTTCAACCAGCTGCGCCGGCTCACCTGGAGCATCACCGGCAACGGGTCCGGCACGATCGCCACGGATCCCGCCGGCTTCCCGTGCGGCTCCGGCTGCGTGGACGTCGACACCGGGACCAGGGTCACGCTGACCCAGACGCCCGACGCCTCGTCGGTCTTCCGGTCCTGGGACAACGGCTTCGGCACCTGCCCCGGGCTCGGCAGCTGCTCGATCACGCTGAGCGACCGTGACGTGCACTTCTACGCCAACTTCCGGCAGAACGTCCTGACCGTCCGTACCGGCGGCGCCGGCAGCGGCACCGTGACCGGCACGGTGGACGGTGTCGCGTGCGCGACCGACTGCTCCGGACGGCACCCGTACGGCGCCGAGGTGGTGCTCACCCACCATGCGGCGTCCGGGTCGACCGGCCAGTTCTGGAGCTATCCCTGCGAGCAGTCGGCCGCGACCTGCGCGTTCACCATGGAGGGCTCGCGGAGCATCACCGCCGGGTTCACCAAGAACTCGCGACGTCTCGACGTCGAGAAGCACGGCTCGGGCGGTGGGCTCATCACCAGCGACACCCCCGGCATCTCGTGCGGCGACGGTTGTGTGGACCGCTGGTTCAACGTCGAGCAGTTCACCACCGTCACCCTCACCGCCACCGGGCTGTCCGGGACCCCGTCGTACGACAGCACCTTCACCGGCTGGACCGGGGCCTGTTCCGGCACGGGCACCTGCACGGTCACCCTGGACCAGGCGCGGACCGTCGGCGCCACCTTCACGCTGGTGCCGCGACACACCCTGACCGTGCCCGGCTGGACCGGCTCCGGGACCGGCACGATCCTCACCGACGTCGACGGCCTCGTCTGCACGACGTCCTGCCAGCGCGACTTCTACACCGGCACCCAGGTCACCCTGACCGCGGTGCCCGACCCCGAGACCTCGGTCCTCGAGGGCTGGACCGGTGCCTGCGTCACGCAGGGCGCCACCTGCACGGTCACCCTCGACCAGTCCCGGACGGTGTCGCCGGTGCTCACCCTGCGTCGCCACCAGCTCAGCGTCGGCCGGACCGGCACCGGTAGTGGCTCGGTGACCAGCGAGTTCGTCCGAGCGGGCGCCTTCCCCGAGGACATCTCCCTGGACTGCGGCGGCGTGTGCGCGGCCGACTACCCGCACGGCGCGTCCGTGCTCGTCGAGGCGCACCCGGCGGCCAACGCGCTGTTCACCGGCTGGAGCGGCGCCTGCACCGGCACCGGCCAGTGCCGGGTCGAGCTGGACCGAGCCCGCGACGTGACCGCCGAGTTCACCCGCGACGTACGCCACCTGGCGGTCGCCACCGCGGGCTCCGGCACGGGCACGATCACGGGCGACGTGATCGGTGTCGGTGGCACCGACCTCGACTGCGGCACCGTGTGCGAGGCCGACTTCGACCGGTTCACCAGCGTGTCGCTCACCGCCGTCCCGCGGCAGGCCGACTCCCGGTTCGTCGGCTGGACCGGCGCCTGCGTCACCACGGCGGTGGTGTGCACGACCCAGCTCGCCGACGCGGCCACCGCGACGGCCCACTTCGAGCTCAACACCCTCCGGGTCGAGCGAGCCGGCGGCGGCACCGGAACCGTCACCAGCAGTCCGTCCGGCCTCGCGTGCGGGAGCACCTGCACGGCGTCGTACCCGGACCTCGCCCGGGTCGTGCTGACCGCGACGCCCGCGGCGGGCTCCACCTTCGCCGGCTGGTCCGCCCCGTGCGCCACCGAAGGGACCGGCACCTGCGCGGTCACCATGGCCGGCGCCCGGACCGTCACGGCCACGTTCATCACCACCCCGGGGATCACGGTGTCCATCGCCGGCACCGGTGCGGACCACGGCACCGTCGCAGCGTCGAGCGGCGGGATCTCCTGCGGCTCCGCGGGCCTCGCGGGCTGCTCGGCGACCTACTCCCCGGGGCAGACGGTCACCCTGACGGCCTTCTCGGACAGCGGCTCGAGCGTGCGCTTCGACCACTGGTCGGGCGCCTGCTCCGGCTCCGCCACGACCTGCACCCTCACCCCGGCCGACGCTCTCGAGGTGACCGCGGTGTTCGCGCACCGCACCCGCACGGTGACGGTCACCCACGCCGGCAGCGGCGACGGCGCGGTGGTGAGCACCCCCGCCGGCTTCTCGTGCACCGAGAAGGTCTGCGACGTCGAGCTCGGCATCGACGACCACCTCAGCCTCGGTGCGACCGCCGACGCGGACTCCACCTTCGCCGGCTGGTCGGGGGACTGCTCCGGCTCGGGCCAGTGCAACCTCACCGATCTGGCGGCCGACCGGGCCGTCACCGCGACCTTCACGGCGAAGCCGACATACGGCCTCGCGCTGACGCCTCGCGGCGACGGTCACGGCTACCTCACGACCGACATCGCAGGCGACAGCCAGTGTGCCGTCGGCGACACCTGCTCGACCCGACACCAGGCGGGCAGCCTGGTCTGGGTGACCGCCCACCCCGGCCCCCACACCGTCTTCGACGGCTGGACCTCGGGGGTCTGCCGCGCGACGAGCGGCAGCTCCTGCCAGGTGTCCGTCGACGACGACGTCACCGTGGGCGCGGCGTTCGGGCTCGAGACCGGCTACGTCTACGTCTCGTCGAACGCCTACGACACCGGCGCGGGCACCGTGACGAGCAGCCCGGCCGGGATCGCGGACTGCCTGGACTGCGGGGCCAGCTTCGAGGTCGGCACGACGATCACGCTCACCGCGACCCCGGCGGCTGCCTCGACCTTCACGAAATGGACGCCCGGTGTGTGCACCAACGTCGGCTCCGACCAGACCGGTGTCTGCGAGCTCGCCGTCGGCTACGTCGCCCGGGACGTGACCGCGACCTTCACCCACGACAAGGTGCGTCTGACCGGGTCGTCGTCCGGCGGGTCCGGCGCCGGCTCGCTGACCTTCTCGGGCACGTCGCCGTCCTTCGACTGCGCCGCCACCTGCACGGCGTGGTTCCCCTACCGGTCCGACACGAACGTCACGCTGACGCCCAAGCCCGCCGCCAACATGCAGTTCGTGCGCTGGGCCTCGTGCTCGGGGCGGGTCGCGGCAGGGAGCTGCTACCTCAGCATGTTCGAGACCGACCACTCCGCGGTCGCGGTCTTCGAGCCGATCCGGCGGACCCTGACGACCGTGGTGCAGGGCATCGGCACCGGTACGTCGACCGGCTCCGTCGTCGTCCCGGCCACGGGCACGTCGTGCACCTCGGGGACCTGCACGCCCGCCTTCGACCAGGGCGACCCGGTGGCCCTGGTCGCGGTGCCCGGTCCGGACAGCCGCTTCGACAGCTGGTCCGGCGCCTGCACCGGCACCGCGACGACGTGCGTGCTGACCATGGACGCGGCGAAGAACACCACGGCACGGTTCCGCGGGGTGTCGCGCGCGCTCGCCATCACCAACGACGGTCGGGGATCGATCACCTCGACGCTCAACCCCGCGAACTGCGCGGTGGCCTCGTGCGCGGCGACCTTCGACAACGGCACCACCGTGCGGCTCTACGCCAATCCGAGCCCCGCCCACCACTTCGTGCGCTGGACGGGCGCCTGCGCCGGCCAGGCCCAGGCCTGCTCGTTCGTCCTCGACCGCGACTCGACGGCGACCGCCGTCTACGCCCACGACCCCTACGCGCTGAACGTCGCGCGCGGCGGCGCGGGCTCCGGCACGGTCAGCTCCGACGTCGCCGGCATCGACTGCGGCGAGACCTGCTCGGCGTCGTACGACGCGGGCTCGACGGTGGTCCTCACGGCGACCGCGAACGCGCCCGGCTCGACGTTCGCGGGCTGGGACGGAGCCTGCTCCGGCACGGCGCCCACCTGCACGGTGACCATGGACGACGCCCGTGACGTGACGGCGTCGTTTGCCCTGACGTCGCGGCACCTCGACGTCGCCCTGCGCGGATCCGGCAAGGGCGCCGTCACGACCGACCCCGCGGGCATCGACTGCGGGGAGACCTGCGGGGCCGACTACGCGCACGGCACCTCGGTCACCCTGACCGCCACGCCGTCGGCCGGCTCGTCGTTCGGTGGCTGGGGCGGTGCGTGCGCCGATACCGCCGAGCCCGTCTGCACGGTCACCCTCGACCGGGCCACCGAGGTGGCTGCGACCTTCGACCTGCTGCCGCTGCGGACCCTGAAGGTCACCCGCACCGGCCTGGGCACCGGCTCGGTGGTCTCCGACCCGGCCGGCATCGACTGCGGCGGCACCTGCACCGTGGACCTGCCCTCGGACGCGGTCGTCACGCTGACCGCCACGCCCGGCGCGACGTCCACCTTCACCGGCTGGTCCGGCGACTGCACGGGCACCGAGCCCTGCCAGGTCACGCTGGGGGAGGCCCGCACGGTCAGCGCCGACTTCGCCGCGGTCGCCCAGGCCTCCACGACCACGCTCGCCGTCGCGGCGACGACCCCGTTCGCCAAGGCGGTCTCCGCGACGGTGACGGTCACCGGACCGACGGCGCCGAGCGGCACCGTGACGATCAAGGACGGCACCCGGGTCGTCGGCACCCGCACCCTCGTCGGGGGCCGGGCCACGCTGGCGCTGCCGGCGAGCCTGACGGTCGGCCGCCACGTCCTCACCGCGTCGTACGGCGGGTCGCCGTACCTCGGCGCCTCGCAGTCCGCGGCCCGCACCCTGACGGTGACCAAGGCGACCCCGACGGTCACCGTCAAGGCCGGCACCAGGGCCGTGACCGTGACGGTCCGGGCGACCGGGGTGGTCCCGACCGGAACCGTGCAGGTCAAGGAGGGCACCAAGGTCGTCGGCACCGGCATCCTGCGCAACGGCGTGGTGACGGTCCGGATGACCAAGCTGAAGAAGGGCACGCACAAGCTGGTCGTGCGCTACCTCGGCTCTGCCACCGTCGCTGCGGCGGCGAAGTCGATGACGCTGAAGGTGAAGTGACGCGCGCTGGCTGAGACCCCGCTGACGTGCGACGGATGGGTGTCGGCCACGGGCAACCGGGCAGGTGTCGACGACGAGGGCTCTCCAGCATGGCTGGAGAGCCCTCGTCGTGCGTGCGGTCGGCTACCGGCTCAGATGCCGGGCAGGATGCCCGAGTTGCAGTTGTTGAGAGCCCCGTTGCGGATCTCGCATGACCACAATCGCAGCTGGGCTCCTTCGCGGTTGACCCCTACCGTCTCGCCCACGCAGCTGCCGTCGGCGTTTCCGTCCACGACCCAACCGCGTCGTAGCCACGACCCGTCGGCCTGACGGACATCGAAGAACGCGACGGCTGCTTCGCCGTTCTCGGCGCGATCGCATGCCTGGAGGCGGTCGGTCTGGTCGTTGAAGTAGCTCCGGGCGTTCGCTCCGACCGAGTAGACCTCGCCGCTGGCGGCGAGAGCGGGCGATGCAGTAGTGAGGGCGAGAACGGTGGCCGAGACCACGGAACCGGTAGCCAAGATCAGTGTGCGCATGATGGATGGTCCTTTCAGCCGTCGAGCTGGATGTAGCGGCACGCGTTGAGGGTGCCGTTGATGGTGATCTCGCAGGACCAGAGTCGGAGCGCTGCCCCCTCGCGGCTGACGTTCCTGATCTCCGTGTTGCAGGTGCCGTCGGCGACGGTGTCGACGACCGAAGGTCGGCGTAGCCAGGACCCGTCGGCCTGACGGACGTCGATGAAGGCGACGGCGTACTCGTTGTTGGCCGTCCGGTCGCACGCAGAAACCGCATCGTTCTGGTCGTTGAAGATGCTCTTGGCGTTCTGGTTCAGGGACAGCACGGACCCGCTGGCAGCGAGCGCTGGTGTCGCCGAGGCGATGCTGATGACGCCGACGGCGGTGGCTGCGCCGAGGCGAGCTGCCCATTTCTTCAATGTCATGGTGTCTCCCGAGTGACGATGGATGGACTCGGATATTCACATGTGGCGTACGTCACGTCTAGTGGTCAGTGCATGACGTTCACGTGTCGTGGCGACGCGCATGGACCGTGGAGTGCTGTTGGTCGTCGTCCTGCAGTCCGACCACACGACCTAGCGCGTGCGCTCGGGTGAGACCTGTGGCCAGGCAGGACCCCCGGCTCTCATGACGTGCTCGCGGAACAGCTTCGCCGACGGGAGCAGGCGTCGGCTCCGAGACCAGGCCAGCCCGACGTCGCGGTGGGCGCCCGCATCGGTCAGTCGAATCAGTCGTCCGGTTCCGTGGGGTGCGGACTGCGACGTCGGTTCCTCGGCGGGTACGACGGCGACGCCCAGGCCGGCTGCGACGAAGCCCTGGACGACGGGAAGGTCGTGGCCCTCGAAGGCCACGCGGGGGGAGAAGCCGGCGGCGGCACACAGCGAGTCCGTGAGGGAGCGCAACTCCCAGTCCGGACGCAGCATGACGAAGTCCTCCGTCGCCACCTCAGCCAGCGAGACCTCGACGCGGCCGGACAACCGGTGCTCGGGAGGCACCGCGAGGCAGAGGGGCTGGGCGAAGAGCGGCGCCCAGCGCACGTCGGGGTTGCGGGGACGGCGTGCGGTGAACTCGAGGTCGGTCCGACCCTGGGCGACCAGGGAGGACCCGAGTGCGTCGTGGGACGACTCAAGAAGGAACTGGACCCGCGGGTGGGTGGTCCGGAAGTCGCCGATCATCCGGGGGACGAGCCAGGTGCCGAGCGACAGCTGGAACGCGATGGTGACCGTGCCCGCCTCAGGGTCGATGAGCTCGTTGACCGCCGCGAGGCCGTCGTCGAGGTCGTGGATGAGGGCGTCGACATGACGCTTGAAGACCATCCCGGCATGGGTCGCACGCAGGGCACGGCCGTTCTTGTGGAGGAGCGGCGTGCCGAGATCCTGTTGCAGCCGCGTGAGGGCTCGCGAGACGCCGGGCTGGCTGACGCCGTAGATGTCGGCGACCTCCGTGACCGTGACCCCGTCGACCACGTGCTGGAACCATCTCAGGACGTCCGTCTCCATCCCATGACGCTAGTGCATGGACCAGTGCGCTCAACGCTATTGGACGCATGGCCTGGATCTGCGGACACTGAAATCATGAACTCGCACTCGCACGCCGACACCACCACCGCTCTCGTCCCGCGCCTGGCCGGTCTCACCGACGAGCTGCGCGAGCGCCGTCGCAACCGTGCCGCCCGCGTCGCGATGCGCCGTGAGCTGGCGACGTACAGCACCCCGGCCGAGGTCAGGGACCTCCTCGGTGCGCTCCCGGAGCGCGACGACGCCGCGGCGGAGGAGATCCGCAGCATCCTCGACACCAGCGTCGCCTCACGCCCGGAGATGAGCCACCTGGCGGGTTGAGCACCTGATGGTCGCGCGGTCGAGCGACGCAGGTGCCTCGTCCGCCGGGATCGCGTCGGTCTCAGCGCTCCTCACGGAACATGACGTGTCGACGTACCCGCGGGTCGTACTTGCGCAGCACGATCCGGTCGGGGCTGTTGCGCCGGTTCTTGGTGGAGACGTAGGTGTAACCCGTCCCCTCGGTCGAGCGGAGCTTGATCTTGGGACGGACGTCGGAACTCTTCTTGGCCATGACGGCTCCTTCGGGGGCAGGTGAGGGTCCTCACCACGAGGACTTGGTGATCCCGGGCAGCTCGCCTCGGTGGGCCATCGCGCGCAGGTTGATCCGCGACACCCCGGCCTTGCGCAGGTAGCCGCGCGGTCGTCCGTCGACCTGATCGCGGTTGCGGACCCGGCTGGGGCTCGCGTCGCGGGGGAGCTTGTTCAGCGCACGTACGGCGCCGTCGCGTGCCTCGGTGTCGCCGGTGGCGACGGCGTGACGCAGGGTCTGCTTCAGCGCGGCACGGCGCTCGGCGTACCGGGCGACGGTCTGCCGACGCCGTTCGTTGGCCGCGATCTTGGACTTCTTGGCCATCAGACCCTCCCGCCCCGGGCGACGATGTCGGACACGACCCGCTCGATGCCTCGCTGGTCGACCGTCTTGACGCCGCGTGCGCTGAGGGTCAACGTGACGTGGCGCCCGAGGCTGGGCACCCAGTAGCGCTTCTTCTGCACGTTGACGTCGAACCGGCGCCGGGTGCGCCGGTGGGAGTGGGAGACGTGGTTGCCGAACTGGGGCGTGGTGCCGGTGACCTGGCAGACGCGCGCCATCTCAGCCCTGCCGCGTCTTGAGCCGGGGGTTCAGCTTGTTGATGACGTAGGTCTTGCCGCGTCGGCGTACGACCTGGGAGCCGGGTTGGTTCTTGACCGAGCGGATCGAGTTGCGGACCTTCATCTGGTTCCTCCTGGGGATGGTCGGTAGCGGGTAGTGGTCTGAGCTGTTGTCAGCGGTGGCTGGAGTAGGGGAGCAGGGCCATCTCCCGGGCGTTCTTGATCGCGCGGGTGACCATGCGCTGCTGGCGAGGCGTGACCCCCGTGATGCGGCGCGCGCGGATCCTGCCGCGGTCGGAGACGAACGTGCGCAGCAGCGCGACGTCCTTGTAGTCCACGCTGGCCACGCCCGGGTGGAGCTGGGGTGACCTGCGCTTGCGCCGGACGACGGGCGCGCGGGACCTCGTCGTGCGGTCGCTCATCGCGCGGACCCCGTGACGGGGTCGACGAGGCCGCGCTGGACGGCTCGCACGAGCCTGCGGGGGACCCGGTGGACCTCGCCGGCGACGACCACCGGCACGAGGTCGGTCGGGGTCGACTTCCACTGCGAGCGTCGGTGTCGGGTGTTGCTGCGCGACGTGCGTCGCTTGGGGACGGCCATGGGGACTCCTCTGGTGGTCGGTGCGTGGAAGTGGGTCAGGCGGCGTCGAGGACGTCGCCGAGCCACGGCTCCAGACCGTCCTCGACGACGGCCCAGGTGCGCTGGTCCTCCAGACCTTCCTGCGGGGTGAGCAGGAGGTCCTCGAACGCACGGGGCAGGTCGCTGGGCGTCGGGCCCAGGCCGGTCAGGACGATCCGGGTGAGCGGGGTACGCCGTCCCCACCTGCCCGTGGTGCCGATGCTGAGCTGTCCGCCGGCTCCCGCCCAGTGCTGGAGGGCTCCGGGCCGCGTCGGGACCCAGAAGCAGCCACGGGAGCGGTGTGGTCCTGCGCCGAGCGACTCCACGTTCTCCAGCAGGCGCTCGGGATGGAAGGGGCGGGGCGAGCACAGGTCGAGGCGCCAGGCCAGGCTCCCGGTCAACGTCGCGAGCGGGGTCTCGTCGATCGGGAACGACCAGGCCTCGGCGGCCGCGGGCGAGTGACGGCCCGCCAGCAGGGCAGTGGGGTCGAGCGAGTCGGCCCCCGAGGCGATGTGGGCGGTGGGCCGAGCCAGTGCCCGGACCAGGTCGAGCCCCTCCGGACCCGGGTCGCGGTCGAGCACCACGAGGTCGCAGGCCTCGACCAGCGCGCACGCCACCTCGCCGACGCCGCGGTCGTCGTCGGGACCGGTGTGGAGGCCACGCTCGGCCAGTGCCGCGTCGGAGAGGAGGGTGTCGACGACGTCGGCTGCCGCGACCGCGCTGACCAGCTGGGCCAGCCGGAGGCGACGGGCCAGGCGCCGGTCGCGAGACACCGCTCGGGTGACCTGCTGGGCCTCCATCGAGAGCGGCAGGCCGACCACGATGGCACTCCAGCGGTGCTCCCGTGCCAGGCGCTCGAGGGTGGGCAGCACGTCCTCCCTCAGCGCGCAGCTCGTGCAGGCGTGCTCCAGCGCGGTGGTCTCGTGCTCGATGACGCCGGTCGCGTCGCTGACCACGCGGGACAGCACCTGGTGCAGCGGGTCGATCCGGTGGCGGACCACGACGGCGTTGGCCAGGTCCCACGACAGGCTCATCAACGCGCTGTCCATGGCGGTCTCGTCCACTCCCGTCACGACGATCAAGGGCGTTCTCATCGCGACTGCTCCCCGGCGCCCGCCCGCTTGCCGTAGCGCCGTTGGAACGCCTCGACGCGACCCTCGGAGTCGAGCGTGCGCGCGGTCCCGGTCCAGAACGGGTGGCTGTCACTGCTCGTGTCGACGTCGACGACGGGGTAGGTCGCCCCCTCGAGGTCGATCGACGGCAGGTCCGCGCGCGAGGACAAGGTCGACTGGGTGAGCACGACGTGGCCCGTCGAGCGGTCGCGGAAGGCGACCGGCCCGTAGGCGGGGTGGATGGTCTTCTTCATAGATCCGCCTCCTAATAAGAATCGTTATCAGTATGCATGACGGTGGTCGGGCTGTGAAGCCGGGCTCGTCCTGTGGTCGCGCGCGGGCGGGCGAGACCGAGGGTGCAAGGGCCATCCGGGTCGTCTGGGACGTCCTGTCCGCGGTCGAGTCACCGGGAGGGCGGGGCTCAGGGCTCGAGGCGGCAGCAGGTGAGGCGTGAGCCGGGGAGGGCACGTACGCACCCAAGACAGTCGGGTCCACGTTGGGCCGTCCCGTCTGGCCAGCCCCTGCAAACGCAAGGTCGATGGTCCTCGTTGCGACAATCGCGTCCATCGGTCTTCGCAGTACGCCGAATGAAGGGCTGTAGAGCGGCGCAGTCCGGCGCTGCCGTGCGTGTCCGTGCCAGCAACTAGCGTGACCGCCATGAATGTGGAGTGGATGCGCGGGATCCTCGACGAGTACGTCCGCCTGTCCAACCTCATCAACATGGCCGAAGAGATGCAGGTCCCGGAGGAGGCCCACGAGCAACATGACGAGCTGCAACGCCTCGTCTACGCAGTGAACGCCATCTTTGCGAAGCTGAATGAGCCCCCGATCAGCGCCGGCCTCGGTGACCACGACCGCTCCGACCCGGCCTGGTACTGGGTGAGGAACGGTCAACACGCTCAGGGCGTCCTCACGCACCTCGATGCGGTCGCTGAGATGAACCGCACCGAGTCCCCGACGCTAAACGCCAAGTCGCTCCACCCCTGGGTTTGGGATGCCGCAGCCGCATTTTGGACAGCCGGACACTTCGCCGCTGGCGTCGAAACCGGTGCGAAGGCCTTGACCGCCTTTGTGCAGACGAAGTCCGGGAGCAGGCTAGCCGACCGGGAGATGGCTGCAGACCTGTTCTCGCAGAAGGCAAAGGCCGGGGCCACCCGCCTCTGGCTACCGGGCGACCGAGACCAAGACACATGGAAGTCCCGTCAGGACGGTCTGCACAACCTCGCAATGGGTGCGTACGCCGGTATCAGGAACGTCGCGGCGCATTCAGTTGAGACGGGGTGGACTGAACAAGAGGCGCTCGAGTACCTGGCGGTACTCTCGACGGTCGCTAGGTGGGCTGAGGAGACCGAGGTCGTCGTCTGCTCGGAGTAGAGCTAGAACCAGTCAATCCAGGGACGTGTATAGACCTGACCGCCCAGCGTGAGCGCCACGCCGCTCATCATCAAGGACCGGCAGTGCAAACGCGGTGGAAAGTGGCTGTCGCCCAGGAGGGATCAGCCCCGGTTGGGTCTGCTCGAGCTGATTGAGCCGGGCGGCGCCCGCCGCCGATGGGCGTTCGCGGCTGTGTCACCCGAGCCGTCGGGCGCCCCGCGCCCCAGAGACCGGCCGCACGGCCGATCCGTCAGTAAGTGGTCGGCGCCGCCGGCTCGACCAGCTCGACGAGGATGCCGCCGGCGTCCTTGGGGTGCACGAAGTTGATGCGCGAGTCGGACGTGCCGCGCTTGGGGGCGTCGTACAGCAGGCGCAGGCCGCGCTCGCGCAGGATCGCACTGACCGCCTCGACGTCGGTGACGCGGTAGGCGACCTGCTGGCAGCCGACGCCGTTGCGCCCGATGAACTTGGCGATCGTCGACTCCTCGCTGAGCGGGGCGAGCAGTTGCACGTGGGAGCCGGAGTCGCCGACGGCCATCATCGCCTCGCGGACGCCCTGCTCGTGGTTGGTCTCCTCGTGCGCGAGGCGCATGCCGAACGTGTCGCGGTAGAACGCGATCGCCTCGTCGAGGTCGGGCACGGCCATCCCGACGTGGTCGATCGCAGTGAAGAGGTGGTCGGGGATCTCGAGCGTCATGGCGGCCATTGTGCTGTTCTCCGGGCTGTCGACCTCCGGGCGTCCGTGTGACCCTCGCCTCACTCGCGGGCCGTCGTACCCTCTGCCCGGATCAGGTGAATGATCGGTAACCTCGCGGACAGACCACCCTTTCCCACCCGCGGAGGCACCTCATGTCCGGATCCGTCATCGTCGCCGGTGCGCGTACGCCGATCGGCCGCCTGCTCGGCGGCCTGAAGTCGCTCAAGGCGACCGACCTCGGTGGCGTCGCCATCGCGGGGGCGCTCGACAAGGCCGGCGTGACCGGCGAGCAGGTCGACTACGTGATCATGGGGCAGGTCATCCTGGCCGGCGCCGGCCAGAACCCCGCCCGCGAGGCGGCCGTCGCCGGTGGCGTCCCGATGGACGTCCCCTCGATCACCATCAACAAGGTCTGTCTCTCGGGGCTCAACGCGATCGCGATGGCCGACCAGCTGATCCGCGCCGGTGAGTGCGAGATCGTCGTCGCGGGGGGCATGGAGTCGATGACCAACGCGCCCCACCTGCTGATGGGCTCGCGCGAGGGCACGAAGTTCGGCGACACCAAGCTCGTCGACTCGATGGCCTACGACGCGCTGTTCGACCAGGTCACCCAGCAGGCCATGGGCCTGCTGACCGAGGAGATCAACGCGGCCGGCACCAACCTGACCCGCGAGGAGCAGGACGAGTTCTCCGCCCTGTCGCACCAGAAGGCTGCCGCTGCCTGGAAGAACGGCGTCTTCGACGACGAGGTCGTCCCGGTCTCGATCCCGCAGCGCAAGGGCGACCCGGTGGTCGTCAGCCAGGACGAGGGCGTGCGCGGCGACACCACCGCCGACTCCCTCGCCAAGCTGCGCCCCGCCTTCTCCAAGACCGGCACCGTCACCGCGGGGTCCTCCTCGCAGATCTCCGACGGCGCGGCCGCGGTGGTCGTGATGAGCAAGGCCAAGGCTGAGGAGCTCGGCCTCACCTGGCTCGCCGAGATCGGTGCCCACGGCATGGTCGCCGGGCCCGACTCCTCGCTGCAGCTGCAGCCGGCCAACGCCACCGCGCTGGCCTGCAAGAAGGAGGGCATCGAGCCCGCCGACCTCGACCTGGTCGAGTTCAACGAGGCTTTCGCCGCCGTCGGCATCTCCTCGGCCCGCGAGCTCGGCCTGCCCGACGACAAGGTCAACGTCAACGGCGGGGCCATCGCGCTCGGCCACCCGGTCGGCATGTCCGGCGCGCGCGTCGTCCTCCACCTCGCGCTCGAGCTCCAGCGTCGCGGCGGCGGCGTCGGTGCCGCTGCGCTGTGCGGTGGTGGCGGCCAGGGCGACGCGCTGATCGTGCGTGTCCCCAAGGCATAGCGGTCGGCGTCGGGTCGACGTACCCGACCTCGTCGCACGGGCCCGGGGTGGCGAGCCCCGGGCCGTCGCCCGGTTGATCTCCCTCGTCGAGGACGAGTCGCCCGCGCTGCGCGAGGTGACCGCGGCGCTGGCCCCGCACACCGGCCACGCCCAGGTCGTCGGCATCACCGGCGCCCCCGGTGTCGGCAAGTCCACGACCACCAACGCCCTGGTCGCGGCGCTGCGGGAGGCCGGCCGACGGGTCGGCGTCCTCGCGATCGACCCGTCCTCGCCGTTCTCGGGCGGCGCGCTGCTGGGCGACCGAGTACGGATGGGCGACCACGCCGACGACCCCGGCGTCTACATCCGGTCCATGGCTGCCCGCGGCCACCTCGGTGGGCTGTCCTGGTCGACGCCGCAGGCGATCCGTGTCCTGGACGCCGCGGGGTTCGACGTCGTCCTCGTCGAGACCGTCGGCGTCGGGCAGAGCGAGGTCGAGGTCGCCGGCCTCGCCGACTCCACCGTGGTGCTGTTGGCCCCCGGCATGGGTGACGGCATCCAGGCCGCCAAGGCCGGCATCCTCGAGGTCGGTGACCTGTACGTCGTCAACAAGGCCGACCGCGGCGGCGCCGACCAGGTCGTACGCGACCTGCGCTCGATGCTGGCCCTGGGTGACCGCCGCCCCGCAGCGTGGGCGCCGCCGATCCTGACGACCGCCGCGTCGTCCGGCGACGGCGTGGCCGAGGTGGTAGCGGCGCTCGACGAGCACCGCGCCTGGTCGCAGGAGTCCGGTGAGCTGCGGCGCCGGCGCGAGCGTCGCGCCCGCGCCGAGATCGAGGCGATCGCGGTCGCGGCGCTGCGCACGCGGTGGACGCAGGTGGGGGAGCGCGACGAGCTCGATGGGTTGGCGGCTGCGGTCGTCGCCGGGGTCAGTGACCCGTACGCCGCCGCGGACCGGTTGTTGGCGGACTGATCGGTCTGCGGTTGATGGGTGGGGCTGCGTGGGGTGGGTTGGGAACGTCGGCGGCGGTGGTCTCGAGGCTCGTCGCTGGGGCTCCTCGCACCTCGACCGGCGTGGGGGTGCCTCGACCGGCGTGGTGGGTTGGCAGCGGCGGCTGCGGGGGTCTCGAGGCTCGTCGCTGGGGCTCCTCGCACCTCGACCGACGTGGGGTAGGGGTGGGTTACTTGAGCTTGACGTCGACCCAGACGGTGCGGTGGTCGGAGGAGGGGAAGGGGAACTCGCCGGTCAGGCGCGACAGCGGGTCGGAGGGGACGGGCCAGAAGATGCCCGCGCCCTTGACCTGCAGCCCGCGCCGCGACGGCAGGACGTAGTCGGCGCGCAGGTTGCCCGGGGCAGGTGCGTCGCTGAAGTCGGCGGTGTCGTAGCGCGGGTCGCCGCGGTGGGTGGCGTTGGCGCCGCCCTGGCGTGCTGCGGCCTCCGGCCCTCCGGCCGAGGTCGGGCGGGGGTCGACGATGCGGGGGGAGTCGAGCAGCTGGTCGACCGCGGCCGCGACCGAGTCGCCGTCGAGGGGGTCGGCGTTCTGGTCGCCGGCGATCACGAACGACGCGTCGCGCGCCAGGCCGCCGTACTGACCGCGGTCGTCGTAGATGTACGCCGCGTCGCGGCCACCGGCGACGTAGTCGGCCCAGAACCGGATCTCGTCGTGGTTGCGCTTGCCGTTGCGGTCCTCGGGACCGTCGAAGGTCGGAGGCGTCGGGTGGGAGACGAGGAAGTGCACCGTCTTGCGGCCGATGGTCACCGGGACGTCCCAGTGCGACTTGCTCGACAGGCGCAGGACCCGCTGCTCGGCGGGGGAGTAGAAGTCGGTCGGCAGCAGCGCGCCGGGCATGTCGGCCCAGCGGAACTGCTGGAAGGTCCGGATCCCGCGGGTGTCGATGGGGTACTTGCTCAGCACGACCATGCCGTACTGGCCCTCGAAGTCACCGAAGCCGTAGGCGTCGTTGCCGCCGCCCACCGTGCCGTTGTTGTCCAGGTCGAAGCCGCTGGGCGCACCGGTGTTGGACGGGGCGACGAAGGCGTAGGGGTAGTCGATCGCCCGGGCCCCGCCCTGGGGGACCTCGAGGTAGTTGTCGCGGAACAGGTCGACGGCACGGTTGCCCGGCTCGTAGTCGAACTCGTTGACCAGCAGCACGTCGGGGCGGGTGCGCTGGATGATCTCGGCGACCGAGCGGGCCTGCGCGTTGGTGCGGGTGCTCAGGTCGCTGACCAGCGCCCCGGCCGTGGCCCGGTTGAGGGAGGCGTTGAAGGTCTGGAAGCGCACCGTCTGGCCGGTCTGACCGTGCCCGTGTCCGGACCCGTGTCCGGGCCCGGGGCCAGGGTGACGGCCGGCGTCGGCGGGGGCGGCGGCCAGCAGACCGGCCGCCAGGATCATCAGGGAGGGCAGGGCGACCAGGCGCGCCCGAGAAAGCGTCGTCATGCCGGCCACCCTGCCACGGGTCGGGGCCGGGGTGGGCCAACGCGGGGTGAACGAGTCGGTAACCGAGCCGATGAGCGGACCGCGGCCGCCCTCCCTAGGATTGGGGCCATGACGCAGCAGCCGTTCTCCCGTCCCGGGGCCTTCGACCTCTCGGCCCTCAAGCGCCCGGCGACCCCGCCGCCGTCCGCGAGCCGGGCCCCCGGCGGCGCGCCCACGAGCGGCGCCGGCTCCTACACGGTCCACGTCACGGCCCAGACGATGCAGGACGTCGTCGAGGCGTCGATGACCGCGCCGGTGCTGATGGTGGTCTTCTCGGCCTCCCGCTCGCCGGAGAGCGCGCAGTACGCCGACGACGTGTCCGCGCTCGTCGAGCAGTACGAGGGCCGCTTCCTGGCCGGGCTCGTCGACCTCGACACCGCCCCGGAGGTCGGGCAGGCGCTGCAGATCACCCAGGTCCCGGTGCTGCTGGTGCTGCTCGACGGGCGGCCGGTGACCCAGCCGATCCCGGGCGTCGTCCCGGCCGACGAGCTCAGCGCGCTGCTCAACCAGCTCGGCCAGCAGCTCACCGCACAGGGGGTGACCGGGCGCCACCAGCCGCTCGCGGCCGGCGTACCCGACGACGAGGACGGCGAGCCGGCGGCCGACCCGCGCTACGCCGCCGCCGAGGATGCCCTGGCCCGCGACGACATCGACACCGCGGTCCTCGAGTACCAGCGGCTCGTCGACGCCAACCCCGCCGACCACGAGGCCGTCGCCGGTCTCGCGATGGCCAAGGTCCTGCAGCGCACCCAGGGTGTCGACGCAGCAGCAGCGCTGGCCGCGGCCGAGGCCGCCCCGGCCGACGTCGAGGCCCAGAGCCTCGTGGCCGACCTCGACCTCGCGCACGGCCGGGTCGAGGAGGCGTTCTCCCGACTCGTCGAGCTGGTCCGGGTGACCGCCGACAAGGAGCGCGACCGCGCCCGCGAGCACCTGATCGGCCAGTTCGCCGCCGTCGGCAACGACGACCCGCGGGTGCTCGCCGCGCGCCGCAGCCTCGCGTCCGCTCTGTTCTGACGCGGTCGTCGGGACTCAGGGCTCGGTGGTCGGGGTGAGCGAGTACGCCGCCGGCGCGGCCTGCCTGGGCCGTGGCTGGCGTCTGCTGCGCCAGCGCCCGCGGCTGCTGCTGCTCGGCATGGTGCCAGCGTTCCTCGTGTGGCTGGTGCTGGCCGCCGCCTTCGTCGCCCTGGTCCTCCACCTGACCGACATCGCCGGCTGGGTCACCCCCTTCGCCGACGACTGGGCGGCGCCGGTGCGCGACGCGACACGGTTCTTCGTGGGCATCGCCCTGGTCGTCGGGTCCGTCCTGCTTTGGACGGCGACCTTCACCGCACTCACCCTGGCGGTCGGGGACCCGTTCTACGAGCGGATCTGGCGGGCCTGCGAGGACCTGATCGGCCCGGTCAAGCTCGGCGACGGGCTGGGCTTCTGGCCGTCGGTGATCGGCGGTATCAAGCTGGCGGCGGTCGGGCTCGCGACGTCGCTGCTCGTGCTGCTCAGCGGGCTCATCCCGGTCGTGGGTCCCGTGCTCGGCATCGTGCTCGGACTGGTGCTGTCGGGTCGGCTGCTGGCCCGCGAGCTCCTGGGTCGGCCGCTGGAGGCGCGCGGCCTGGACCGGGCGGCGCAGCGCACGCTGCTCGACCCGCACCGCCGCAAGGTGCTGGGCTTCGGGGTGGCGACGCAGGCGTGCTTCTTCGTGCCGCTGGGCGGCGTGCTGATCATGCCGGTGGCCGTCGCCGGGGCGACCGTGCTGGCGCGTGACGTGCTGCCGGACGAGCGGGGTCCGGCGTACGCGGGGGAGCTGCGGGCCTGGTAGGTCGTGGGCTTGTGGGTGGGTCTTCGGGTGGGTTGGGTGGGTCGGCTGCGGTGGTCTCGAGGCTCCTCGCCGGGGCTCGTCGCACCTCGACCGGCGTGGGTCAGCGAGGGGTGAGGACCTTGACCGGGACGAGGGCGTTCGGGGTGATGGTGCCGTTGCCGAGCCGACCCAGGGCTGCCTGGCCCCAGGACGCGGTGAGCCTGGTGCTGGTGAGGGCCCAGCTGGAGGAGTAGCCGGCCGTGACCGCGGTGGCACCGGCGCCGGCGAGCGGGTTGCCGGCACCGGTCGAGGTGACCACGACCGGCACCAGGGCCCGGGTCGTCGTGCCGTTGCCGAGCTGGCCGTTGCCGTTGAAGCCCCAGGCGTAGACGCTGCCGTCGGAGGCGGCGGCGACGTTGTGGCTGCTGCCGGCGCTGATGGCGACGATCGTCCTGGTCCCCATCGCGCTGCGGTCGACCAGGACCGGTACGGAGGAGCTGCCTGTGCCAGTGCCGTCCCCGAGCCTGCCGTTGCCGGCGTTCCCCCAGGCGTAGACGGTGCCGTCGGAGGTCAGGGCGAGGCTGTGGTCGAACCCGGTGGCGATGGCGGTGACGACCTTGTCGGCCATCGGGGTGCCGGCGGTGGTGACCAGGACCGGCACGGTGGAGTCGGTGCTCGCGCCGTTGCCGAGAGCGCCGGCGGCGCCGCTGCCCCAGGAGTAGACGCTGCCCTCGGAGTCCAGGGCGAGGCTGTGGCCGGCCCCGTTGGCGACGGCTGTGATCGTCTTGCCGGCCATCGGGGTGCCGGTGGTGGTGACCGCGACGGGCACGCTGGAGCTGGCGGTCCCGCCGTTGCCCAGCTGCCCGCTCCCGCCGCTACCCCAGGCGTGCACGGTGCCGTCGGTGGCGACGGCGAGGTTGTGCACCGGGCCGGCGGAGATGGCGGTGAACCTCCTCGAGGTGTTGACCCTGACCGGCTTGAGCGCGTTCGAGGTGTTGCCGGTGCCGAGCTTGCCGTAGCTGCCGCTGCCCCAGGCGTACAGGTTCCCGTCGGAGGCCAGAGCCAGGCTGTGGTAGTCGCCCGTGGCGACGGCGGTGATGGTCTTGCCGGCCATCGGGGTCCCGGTGGTGATGACCGCGACCGGCGTCGCGTAGTCGCCCTGGTTGTCGACGCCGAGCTGGCCGCCGCCGCCCGCGCCCCACGCGTAGACGGCGCCCGAGCTGATCGCGAGCACGTGGTTGGCCGTCGGGCCGGTGGAGATCGCGGTGAAGGGACGGTAGGTGATCGTCCAGGACTCGGAGAGGGCCTGGTGGCTCGCGAGGAGCGTGACGGTGTCCCCCGGCGTCGGCGCTGCCCCCGGCGCGACGGTCAGGGAGGTCGTGGCCGTGCCGTTCGCGTCGGTGGTCACCGCGGCGCTGGTGGCGCCGCCGGTGAACCGCAGCCACGAGGACGAGGAGAGGGTGAAGATCACGGTCGCGCCGACGATGGCGTTGAACTCGTCGTCGTACAACGAGACGCTCACGACCCGGGAGGCTGCGGTGTCCTCGGCGAACGCAGGCCCCGACGGGTTGGTGCGCTCCATGAGGGTCGCCCCGGACGGGGCCGATGCCGCCACGGCCGGCGACGCGGCGACGACGGTGATCGCCGGCGCCGCCCAGGCTGCTGCCCCCAGTACCGTCCTCCGGCTGGGGCGAGCCGGGTTCTGGCCGGAGGTGGTGACGTCGTCGGTGATGGTCGTGCCCGTCATCGTGGGGATGGAATGGGCGGAACGCTACGGTCCCTGCGACGTGGCCGTGGAGGAACGCGCGAACTGCGTGACGCTGCGGGGTCTCGAGGCTCAGGCCTGGCGGCCTTCGCACCTCGACCGACGTGGGGTCGGCAGTGATGGGCTGGGTTGGGTGGGTCGGCTGCGGTGGTCTCGAGGCTCAGGCCTGGCGGCCTTCGCACCTCGACCGACGTGGGTCGGGGGTCGTCGTACGTCGGCCGGCGTGGGGCGGCGTGGGTGTCAGTCGGCGAAGGGGACGCAGAGCACGGGGCGGGTGCTGAGGTGGAGCAGCTTGTGGGGTGTGGAGCCGAGCATGGCGCCCTTGAGGGGGCTCTCGCCGGCCGTGCCGACGACCAGGACGCTGGCGTCGTGCCTCTCGCCGACCTCGAGCATCGCCTGGGCGGGCTTGGCGTCCACGAGCTCGATCCGGGTGTCGACCCCGGCGGCTCGCGCGCGCTCGACCGCGTGGGAGAGCGCGGTCCGGCCGATCTCGCGCAGGGCGTCACGGTGCGCGTTGGACTCCTCGCCGAGGCCGCCCGGAGGTCCGGCGCCGTAGACGAGGACGAGCACCTCGCCGAACCGCAGGGCGACCGAGATCGCCGTGGCGAGGGCGGCGTCCGCGCCCGGGGACTCGTCGTAGCCGACCACCACTGCCATGTCGCTCAGCCTTCCAGACCGTCGGGGTCCGCCGTACCGGCCTTGATGCCGTGGACGACGTCGGGATCGGGCAGGCTCGCCCGCTCCTGCCAGTAGCGGCCGTCCTTGACCCGCCAGAAGAGCATGAACGCCACCCCGACCAGGAAGATCGCGATGCCGATCACCAGCGGTGGTCCGACGCCGAGCCACGAGACCCCGCTGTAGGAGTTCTCGGGGTCGGACATGTCGCGGACCGAGAGCACGAGCAGCCAGATCAGCAGCGCCGATCCGACGAGCGGGCCGACGCCGATCAGCAGCAGGTTCTTGGGGCTCTCGAGCAGGTGCTTGCGGTGGTAGACGGCGCAGGCGATCCCGGTCAGCGCGTAGTAGAACGCGATCAGGAGCGACAGGGCCGTGAGGGAGTCGAAGAGCGCGTTGTCGCTGATCTGGTAGATGCCGACGTACCAGGCGATCGCGATCGCGGCGACGGTCCAGGTGCTGACGTCGGGCGTGCGGTGCTGGGGGTGGATGCGACCCAAGGAGGCGGGGAGCGCGTGGCGTCGCGCCATCGACAGGGCCGTGCGCGAGGCCGGGATGATCGTCGTCTGCGTCGAGGCGATCGCGGAGGTCGCCACGGAGGCGAGCACCACCCAGCCCCAGGGGCCCATCACCAGGTCGGCGAGGTCGGCGAAGATCGCCTCCTCGGAGTCGGCGTTGTCGGTGAGCCACGTGGTGCCCGCGAAGGACACCACGGCGACCGCGACGGCGACGTAGGTGACCAGGAGGATCACGGTCGAGAGCACGGCCGCACGACCCGGCGTGCTGCTCGCGCCCTTGGTCTCCTCGCTGAGGTTGACCGCCGACTCCCAGCCCCAGTAGGCGAAGACGCCGAGCAGCAGGGCGGTCGTGAGCCCGCTGCCGCCAGCGCCGAACGGGTTGAGCCAGCTCAGCGAGGGGTCGATCGGGCTGACCGCGCCCGGCGTGTTGTCGGTGACGGCCCGAGTGATCGCGACGACGGCGAACGCCAGCAGGGAGGCGACCTGGGCGATCATCAGCGCGTTCTGCAGCTTGGCCGAGACGTCGGCTCCGAGGATGCAGACGTAGGTCAGCGCGATGATCAGCAGCACCGCGAGCGGCATCCGGATCCAGGCGTTGTCGGCCGCGGCGTCGGCACCGAACGTGCGCAGCGTGAAGCTGACGCCGACGTCGGCCAGGGACCCGACGACCAGGATCCCCGTCATGGCGATGGCCCAGCCGCCGATCCAGCCGAACCACGGGCCCATCGCCCGCGTCACCCAGCTGAACGTCGTGCCGCAGTCGGCGTCGACCCGGTTGAGGTAGAGGAACGCGGTGGCGATCAGGGCCATCGGCACGAACGAGGCCAGCAGCGCACCAGGCGCGTAGACGCCGACCGCGGCCGCGATCGCCCCGATCACCGCCGCGAGCGAGTACGCCGGGGACGTGGCGGCGAGCCCGATGACCAGGGCGTCGACGAAGCCGATCGCGCCGGCCTTGAGGGCGGGCTGCTGCTCGGGGTGCTTCTCGGTTGCCTGTGCCATGCCAACCCCTCTCGACGTGGACTACGTTTCTAGTGCATCGAGGTGGGTGCTGGCGAGGAAAAGGTCTGTGCCATTCCTGTTACGCCATCGATCCTGTCGCGCGTGAGCGAGCGATGAGCGCGGCGACGACGGCGACGACGGCGGGGGAGTCGGCCATGGTGCGGCGGTGCACCGCGACGACCTCGCGGGTCGGCACCGGGGCGCGCGCCGCGAGGGCGACCAGCCGGTCGCCGAGCGCGGCCCGGCCCAGTCGCGGGACCAGGGCGATGCCGAGACCGGCACGGACCAGGGCGAGGTGGGAGTCGAACTCCATCGCGACGTGCGCGATCCGCGGGCGCCGTCCGGTGCCGTCGTACATCCGGCTGAGCCACTGGCGGCAGATCGTCCCCTCCGGCGTGGCGACCCAGCCCTCGTCGACCAGGTCGCGCGGGGTCACCGAGCGGCGTCCCGCCAGCGGGTGGTCGCGGTGGACGATCACGTCGGCGACGTCGCGGGCCACCGTCGTACGGACCAGGTGGTCGGGGACGTCGACCGGCACGTCGCCCCAGGTGTGGAACAGGCCGAGGTCGAGCTGCCCCGACGCGACCAGGTCGACGGTGTCCCAGGGCTCGTGCTCGGCCAGGGAGACCCGCAGGTCGGGGTGGGCGTCGAGCAGGTCGCGCACCGTCTCGGCGACCAGTCCCCGCATCGCGGTCGAGAAGGCCGCGATCCTCAGGTGGCCGGCGACCAGGCCCGTACGACGGTGCAGGCCGGCCTCCACCGCCTCGAGGTCGCCGAGCAGGCGACCGCCCTCGTCGAGCAGGTGTCGGCCGCCGTCGGTGACGATGACCCCGCGACCCACCCGTTCGAGCAGCGCCACCCCGGTCTGCCGCTCCAAGCGCTTGACCTGCTGCGAGACCGCGCTCGGGGTGAAGCCCAGCGCGTCGGCCGCGGCCACGACCGAGCCGTAGGTGTCGACGGCGTGCAGGGACCGCAGTGCGGCGAGATCGATCATGAAGCAACGCTACCGCTGTTGCCGCAGTTCCCGTCGCTGGTGCTTCATGGTCAGGGCCATCAGGCTGGGCACCATGACCCGCCGTGACTGTCTCCTGGCCGCTCTCGTGGCCAGCATCTGGGGCTTCAACTTCGTCGTCATCGACTGGGGGATGGACGGGGTGCCGCCGCTGCTCTTCGTGGCGATCCGGTTCGTCGTCGTGCTCGTCCCGGCGGTGTTCCTGCTGCCGCGTCCCGACGTGTCGTGGCGCACGCTCGCCTCCGTCGGCGTCTTCATGTCCCTCGGTCAGTTCGGGTTCCTCTACGTCGCCATGGACGCCGGCATGCCGCCGGGCCTGGCCGCCCTGGTGCTGCAGGCGCAGGTGCTGCTCACCGTGCTGATCGCCGCCGGCGTGCTGCGCGAGCGCCCCACCACACGGCAGGCCGCGGGGGTCCTGATCGGCTCGTGCGGGCTGGTCGTGGTGGCGCTGGGACGCGGAGGGGCGGTGTCGGCGGTGGCCCTGGGGCTGTGCCTCCTCGGTGCGCTCTCGTGGGCCGTCGGCAACGTCGTCTCCCGGGCCTCGGGCGCCACCGGCGGTCTCGCGCTCACCGTGTGGTCGGCCGTGGTCGTACCCGTGCCGCTGCTGCTTCTCTCCCTGCTCGTCGATGGCCCGGCCGCCGTCGCCGACGGGTTCGCGGCGTTCGGTTGGCAGGCCGCCGTCTCCACGCTCTACACCGCCGGGCTGGCCTCGCTGGTCGGCTACGGCATCTTCAACACGCTGCTGTCGCGCAACCCGTCCGCGGCGGTGGTGCCCTGGGTGCTTCTCGCGCCGGTCGTCGCGATGCTGTCGGCCGCGGTGCTGCTCGACCAGCTGCCCAACGCAGCCGAGGCGGGTGGGGGACTGGTGATGGTGGTGGGGGTGCTCGTGGCGCTGCGGTCGGGTCGGGTGGTTTCGAGACGGCCGCGGGCGGCCTCCTCAACCACCGTGGGGGCGGCGGGGGCGGCCTCCTCGACCACCGTGGGGGCGGCGGGGGCGGGCTCCTCGACCACTGTCGGGTAAGCGGGCCGGGTGGTTTCGAGACGGCCGCGGGCGGCCTCCTCAACCACCGTGGGGGCCGTGGGGGGGGCTCCTCGACCACCGTCGGGTAGGCGGGTCGGGTGGTTTCGAGGCGGCCGCGGACGGCCTCCTCAACCACCGCAGGTGGGGGTGCTGGTGAGCCGGTCGAGGTGGTCGGTGAGGACCGTGCGCGCGGCGTCCGGTGAGAGGCGTCCGGTGCAGACGGCGAGGACCAGGCCGTCCGCGAGGGCGTGCACCGCGTCGGCGAGCTCCGGTCTTCCCCCGGTCAACCGGCTGACCAGGCCCGCCCGCTCGGCGGCGTGGTCGGCGAGGTAGGGCGCGAGGACCTCCCGGTCGGCCTCGCGGTCCTCGCGGCCACGGTCCGGCGGAGCAGGCAGGGAGACGCCACGGTCGTGGACCGACAGCTGGTAGCGCTCGGCGAGGTGGGGTGCGTCGGTGCTGGCCCCCACCGTGGCGTGGAGCAGGACCAGCCGCAGCCAGACCACCTCGACGTCGACCTCGGCGCCCTCGGTGACGGGGAGGAGCAGGTCGACCCCCGACCGACGGCGACCGATGCGCCTGCGCCTGGCCTCACACTCCTGGGCGGCCAGGGCCGGCAGGCGCACGTGCTCGGCGAGCACCCGGCGTGCCATCGCCTCGGACGCCCCGAGCTCTGCGGCCAGCCCCCGTCGCGAGAGGGATCCGGGCCCGTCGCGTCGCACGACCGCGAACGCGGCCTCCGCGAGCAGCTGGTGCTGGGCGGCGAGCTTCTCGAAGCGCTTCATGCGTGATGTCTACCGCGACCGCGGGGCGGCCCGCGGAGCTCATCCACAGGCGCTGATCACCCCACGGGGCGCCGGGCGTTGCTGCCGTGGGGCCGCGGCGCAGGTGACCCGGGGTGGGTCGGCTGTGGGGGTGGTCGGAGGGGGAAGTGACCCGGGCTGGGTCGGCTGTGGGGGTGGTCGGAGGGGGAAGTGACCCGGGCTGGGTCGGCTGTGGGGGTGGCCGGAGGGGGAAGTGACCCGGGCTGGGTCGGCTGTGGGGGTGGCCGGAGGGAGAAGTGACCCGGGCTGCGTCAGCCGTGGAGGTGCTCGGATCGGGAGATGACCCGGGGTGGGTCACTTGGTGATTTTGGGGGTGCGTGGAAGTGATGGGTGGTGGGTCACTTGGTGATTTTGGGGGTGCGTGGAAGTGACGGGTCGTGGGTCACTTGGTGATTTTGGGGGTGCGTGGAAGTGACGGGTCGTGGGTCACTTCCTGATTCCGAGGGTGCCGAGAAGCGACGCGGGTCGGGTCAGCGCCCGCTCTCGGTGTAGGCCGGCCCGCCGCCGAGGTTGGCCAGCGCGGCGGCGATCCGGCGAGCGGTGAAGTCGGCGCAGCGCTCGACGACCTGCTCGGTGGTCAGGAACTCGGCGGTCCGGATCTCTCGAGCCTGCGGCACGATGGCGTCCACGACCGTCGCCGGGTGCACGCCACCGTCGAAGACCAGGCAGAGCGCGTCGTCCCACCCGCCCCAGGGCGGCAGCCAGTCGGTGAGCACCAGCGGCCCCGCCGGGATGGTGAGCGCCAGCTCCTCGAGGACCTCACGGCTCACGGCGAGCTGGGGGGACTCGCCGACCTCGACGACGCCGCCGGGCAGGTCCCAGTCGGACTTGTAGGTGAGCTGGCAGCACAGCACGCGTCCGGCCTCGTCGCGGATGAGCATCTGGCTGATCGCGCGCTTGCGCGGGAGGAACGAGTTGAGCAACGAGCGGAACGCGCCGGGCTCGGTGAGCGGGGGATCGGTGGCGAGGCGGGAGAGGACGACGTACTCCTCGGTCTCGGCCCGGTCGCCGGTGCCGCGCGCGACCCGCTGCACGCCTTCGCGGCGCAGCCCGGAGCGAGTCGCGACCCGGAGGGACGACTCGTTGGCGGGCTCTACCCGTGCCTGCACGCGGCTGAAGCCCCGACCTCCCTCGGAGGCAGCAGTGAGTGCCCAGTCGGTAACGACCCGGACGGCGCGGGTGGCCGAGCCGCGTCCACGGTGGCCCGCGTAGAGCCACCACGAGAGCTCGCCGGACTGATCGTCGTGTCGACGCAGCTCCACCATGCCGGCGACCTCGCCGGCGACCTCGACGACGAAGTTGGTCCGGGTACCGGCGGCGTGCTCGCGGTGCCACCTGGCAGTGACCTCACGCCACCCGTCGGCGTCCGGGGCCTCGGTCTCGCCGAACCAGTGCATGATCTGCGCGTCGTGCCCCGCGACCGCAGGCTCGGCATCGTCGTCGCGCCAGGGTCGCAGGGTGACCGTGCCGTCGGTGAGCGTCGGCTGGTCGGTCACCCGGCCAGGTTAGTCGTCTGTCGGCGAAGCCACAGGGTCGCCAGCGGCGGGACGACGAGGTCGGCGTGGGCCGGCATGGAGCCGTGCTGGCCCTCGACGGCCAGGACCGAGCCGAGGTTGCCGACGCCGGAGCCGCCGTAGCCCTCGGCGTCGGTGTTGAGCACCTCGCTCCACAGGCCGGCCGACGGCAGACCGAGGCGGTAGCCGTCGTGGGGCACGGAGGCGAAGTTGGTGACGCAGACCAGGTCCGGTGCGTGCGACGCGGCGGGGGCGCGGCGTAGGAACGAGTAGGTGTTGCGTCCGGCGTCGTCGGCGTCGACCCACTCGAAGCCGGCGGCCGACACGTCGCCCGCCCAGGCGGCCGGGGTGTCGACGTAGGCCCGGTTGAGGTCGCGGACCAGGGCGGAGAGCCCCTGGTGCTCGGGGTGCTCCAGCAGCCACCAGTCGAGCTCGCGGGACTCGGCCCACTCGGACTCCTGGCCGATCTCGCCGCCCATGAAGAGCAGCTGCTTGCCGGGGTGGGCCCACATGAAGGCGTAGTAGGCGCGCAGGTTGGCCAGCTGCTGCCAGCGGTCGCCGGGCATCTTGCGCAGCAGGGAGCCCTTGCCGTGCACGACCTCGTCGTGGGAGAGCGGGAGGACGAAGTTCTCGGTCCAGGCGTAGGTGATGGCGAAGGTCAGGTCGTGGTGGTGCCACTGGCGGTGGATCGGCTCGCGCTCGAGGTAGTCGAGCGTGTCGTGCATCCAGCCCATGTTCCACTTGAACCCGAAGCCGAGGCCGCCGGTCGACGTGGGTGCGGTGACCCCCGGCCAGGAGGTGGACTCCTCGGCGATCGTGCACACGCCGGGGACCCGCTTGTAGACGGTGGCGTTCATCTCCTGGAGGAACTGCACGGCCTCGAGGTTCTCGCGGCCGCCGTGCTTGTTGGGCTGCCACTCGCCCGCCTCGCGGGCGTAGTCGAGGTAGAGCATCGAGGCGACGCCGTCGACCCGGAGCCCGTCGGCGTGGAACTCCTCGAGCCAGTAGAGCGCGTTGGCGTAGAGGAAGTTGCGCACCTCGGGCCGTCCGAAGTTGAAGATGTGGGAGCCCCACTCCTTGTGCCACCCGCGCTGCGGGTTGGGGTCCTCGTAGAGGGGGGTGCCGTCGAACTTGACCAGGGCCCACTCGTCGGTGGCGAAGTGGCCCGGGACCCAGTCGAGGATGACGCCGATGCCGGCCTGGTGCAGTCGGTCCACGAGCCGGCGGAAGCCGTCGGGGTCGCCGAAGCGGGAGTCGGTCGCGAAGTACGACGTGACGTGGTAGCCCCACGAGCCACCGAACGGGTGCTGCATCACGGGCATCAGCTCGACGTGGGTGAAGCCCAGGTCGGCCAGGTAGGGCACCAGGCCGTCGGCCATCTCGTCGTAGGACCAGAACCGGCCGCCCGGGTGCCGCTTCCACGAGCCCAGGTGCATCTCGTAGACCGACATCGGCTCGTCCACGGCGTTCTTGGCCGCGCGCGCGGTCATCCACTCCTGGTCGGCCCACTCGTGGGTCGACTCGAAGACCCGCGAGGCGGTGTCGGGAGCGACGTCGGAGTAGGCGGCCATCGGGTCGGCCTTCTCGCGCCACTGGTCGTCGGCGCCGAGCACCTGCAGCCGGTACGACGTACCGCTGCCGGCGCCGGGCACGAACAGCTCCCACACGCCCGAGCTGCCGAGCTGGCGCATCGGGTGCTCGCGCCCGTCCCAGCTGTTGAAGTCACCCTTGACCCGCATCGCGCGGGCCGAGGGAGCCCAGACGGCGAACGCCGTGCCGGACACGGTGCCGCCGAGCGGCTCGTCGTAGTGGTGGACCCGCGCGCCGAGGACCTGCCACAGGTTCTCGTGGCGCCCCTCGTTGACCAGGTGAAGGTCCATCTCACCCAGCGTCGGCAGGAAGCGGTAGGGGTCGTCGACGACGACCTCGCCGTCGCCGTAGTCGACGGCCAACCGGTAGCCCGGGACGTCGCCGCCCGTCGCGGCGGTCGAGACGGCGCCCGCCCAGATGCCGCCGTGCTCGTGGGTCAGCGGGACGTCGGTGTCGCCGAACCGGACCACCACGCTGCGCGCCAGTGGCTTGAGGGCACGGAAGGTGACCTGGCCGTCGTGGGCGTGCGGCCCGAGCACGGCGTGCGGGTGCCCGTGCTCGCCGCGGATGATCTGGTCGAGCTCGCCGCGCTGGACCGCGAGCGGCTCCACCTCGACCGGCGCGACCGGCGCGACCGCCGCAACAGGCTCGACCGGCTCGACCACAGACGGCTCGGTCGACTTCGAGTGGGTGGGCTTCTTCTTGGGGTTCTTCACGGGGCTCCGATCCGCGCGACGGCGGCCAGGGGGATGTCGACCCAGGTCGGTCGGTTGCGGGTCTCGTAGACGGTCTCGTAGACGGCCTTGTCGGCGGTGTAGGCGGTGACCAGGGTGCGCTGGTCCTCGGTCAGGTCGCCGCCGGCGTAGGCCGCCAGGAAGTAGCGCTGGTTGCGCTCGACCCACTCCGCACCGCGGGTGCGGAGCTCGGCCAGGGCAACCTCGTCGAGCTCGTCGTGGCTGCGCTCGACGGCGTGGGCGGCGTAGTCGAAGGAGCGCAGCATGCCGGCGACGTCGCGCCACGGCGAGTCGGGCAGGATCCGCTCGGCCAGGGTCTTGGCGGGTTCGCCCTCGAAGTCGACGATCTTCCACCCCAGGGCGGTGCGCAGCGTCTGACCCAGGTGCAGGTCGCCGTGGACCCGTTGCGCCGCCACGTCGCCCAGCCCGGCCAGCCGGTCGAAGAGCGCCCGCAGGGCGGGCTCGTGCGGCTCCAGGAGCGGTACGACGCGCAGCGCGGCATCGAGCCGGGCGTTCATCTGACCGGCCACGAAGTCGGCGCTGACCGTGGTCTGCTCGAGGCGCTCGTGCAGTACGACGTGCACCTCGCGCAGCGTGTCGCCGAGGCGACCGGCCTCCCCGGAGAAGTCGCCGCCGGCCTCGCGGGGCGCCAGCTCGGGGTCGGCGTACAGGTTGCGCACGCTGGTCAGGGCGAGGTCCCACCCGTCGGTGGCGGTGCGCAGGAACTGCTGCAGCATCCCGAGGTGGGTGTCGCCGTGCTCGACCCAGCCGTAGAGGTGCGCCACGTCGGGGGAGTCGGCGAGGGTCAGCACCTCGTGGGTGGTGATGTCGGGGTTGGGCCCCGGCGTCACCTTGCGGAACAGCTTGAGCACCGAGTCCTCACCGAAGGCGATCGAGGAGTTGGACTGCTCGCCGGTGAAGAGGGTGCCCGACGCCTCGGTGTCGATCTCCTGCCCGGGCAGGCGGTGGAACGTCAGCCCTCCCGCCTCGGCGGGGCCGTCGGCCGCGGCGCCGAACGCCTGCAGCCACAGTCGGGTGGCGGCGCGGTCGTGCAGCGCGTCGTAGGCGTGGACCCACCCGATCTCGGCGTCCTCCCACCACCCGACGAACGCGTGGTCGAGGCGGTGCTCGGGCTCGGTGTAGTAGGCCAGCGGCACCTGGTAGAGCTCGGTGGTGCCGTCGTCGGCGTAGGTCAGCTCGACCAGCAGCACGTCGACCGTCGGGTCGCCGTCACCGTCACCGAGGACCCCGAGACGACGTACGTCGGAGACCGTGAAGTCGCGTCCCTTGCCGCCGAACCAGCGGGTGCGGGTGAGGTAGGGGCCGAAGACGGCGGGGTCGATCCCCTGGGTGGGTGCGTTCACAGGAGCGGCCCTTCGTCGGAGCGCTCGCCCGGGACGAGGCGGAACCAGTAGAACCCGTAGCCGCTCAGGGTGAGCAGGTAGGGCAGCTCGCCGACCGCGGGGAACTGGACGCCGCCGAGCATCTCGTAGGGGACCATCCCCTCGAAGCGTCGCAGGTCGAGCTCGACGGGCTGCGGGAAGCGCGAGAGGTTGTTGACGCACAGGATGATGTCGCCCTGGTGCTCGCGGGTGTAGGAGAGCACGCTGGAGTTGGTGCCGCCGAGGTCGTGGAACTCGCCGAGCCCGAAGGCCGGGTGCTGACGGCGGGCGTGGATCATCCGGCGGGTCCAGTGCAGCAGGGACGACGGGTTCTCCAGCTGGGCCTCGACGTTGACGCTCTGGTAGCCGTAGACGGGGTCCTGGATGGCCGGCAGGAAGAGCTTGCCGGGGGTGGCGGCGGAGAAGCCGGCGTTGCGGTCGGGGGTCCACTGCATCGGGGTGCGGACGCCGTCGCGGTCGCCGAGCCAGATGTTGTCGCCCATGCCGATCTCGTCGCCGTAGTAGAGGACGGGGGAGCCCGGCAGCGACAGCAGCAGCGCGTTGAACAGCTCGATCTGGTCGACGTCGTTGTCGAGCAGCGGCGCCAGCCGGCGGCGGATGCCGATGTTGGCCTTCATCCGCGGGTCCTTGGCGTACTCGCCCCACATGTAGTCGCGGTCCTCGTCGCTGACCATCTCGAGGGTGAGCTCGTCGTGGTTGCGCAGGAAGATGCCCCACTGGCAGCCAGACGGGATCGGCGGGGTCTGCTCGAGGATCTCCGAGATCGGGAAGCGCGACTCGCGGCGTACGGCCATGAAGATGCGCGGCATCACCGGGAAGTGGAAGCACATGTGGCACTCGTCGCCACCGGACTCGAAGTCGCCGAAGTAGTCGACGACGTCGGCGGGCCACTGGTTGGCCTCAGCCAGCAGGACCTTGCCGGGGTACTTCTCGTCGACGAAGCGGCGGACCTTGCGCAGGAACTCGTGGGTCTGCGGGAGGTTCTCGCCGTTGGTGCCCTCCTCGACGTAGAGGTAGGGGACCGCGTCGAGACGGAAGCCGTCGAGGCCCATGTCGAACCAGAACGAGATCGCCTCGAGGATCGCGTCGTGCACCGCGGGGTTCTCGTAGTTGAGGTCGGGCTGGTGGGAGAAGAACCGGTGCCAGAAGTACTGCTGGCGCACGGGGTCCCAGGTCCAGTTCGACGGCTCGGTGTCGACGAAGATGACCCGGGCGTCCTGGTACTTCTCGTCGGTGTCGGACCACACGTAGAAGTCGCCGTAAGGACCCTCGGGGTCCTCGCGGCTGGCCTTGAACCAGGCGTGCTGGTCGCTGGTGTGGTTGGCGACGAAGTCGATGATCACCCGGATCCCGCGACTGTGGGCCTCGTCGAGGAAGTGGTGGAAGTCGTCGACCGTGCCGGCCTCGGGGAGGATGTCGGTGTAGTCGGCGACGTCGTAGCCGCCGTCGCGCAGCGGCGAGGAGAAGAACGGCGGCACCCACAGGCAGTCGACGCCCAGCCACTGCAGGTAGTCGAGCTTCTCGGTGAGTCCCTTGAAGTCGCCGGTGCCGTCACCGTTGGAGTCGCGGAAGCTGCGGACCATCACCTCGTAGAAGACCGCGGTCTTGAACCAGTCGGGGGTCTGGTTGACCGGGTCTCCCGGGTGGGCCTCGAGGACCGGCTGCTCGACCGGCTCCCCGGTCGTCGGCGGGCTGACCTCGATCTCGGTCGTGTCCTGCGGGGTGCTCAAGAAGTGCTCCTGACGGTGAGGACGTGGGCCGGCTCGTCGTGGGGGTCGAGACGCACGTAGTTGTGCTCGCCCCACGTCCAGTCGGCGCCGCTGATCTCGTCGTGGACGGCGAACGTGTCGTCCCAGTCGAGGCCGAGCGCGGGCAGGTCCAGGTGGATGGTGGTCTCTCGGGCTGCGTGCGGGTCCAGGTTGATCACGACGATGACGACGTCGTCGTCGGCCTCGTCGGTCGAGCTCGTCGAGACCGCCCGCTTGCTGAACACCAGGATGTTCTCGTCGTCGGCGGCGTGGATGGTGATGTTGCGCAGCCGCTGCAGCGCGACGTGGTCCCGCCGGATCTCGTTGAGCCGGGTGAGGTACGGCGCCAGCGAGCGGCCCTCGGCCTCGGCGGCCTCCCAGTCGCGGATCCGGATCTGGAACTTCTCGGAGTCGAGGTACTCCTCGGCGCCGGGTCTGATCGCCACGTGCTCGTAGAGCTCGTAGCCGGCATAGACCCCCCAGCTCGGCGAGCTGGTCGCGGCCAGGGCGGCACGCACCTTGAAGATCGGCGGGCCGCCGTACTGGAGGTGCTCGGGGAGGATGTCGGGGGTGTTGACGAAGAAGTTGGGCCGCATGACGTGGTCGGACTCGCTGCTGACCTCGCGCAGGTAGTCCTCGATCTCCCAGCGGGCCACGCGCCACGTGAAGTAGCTGTAGCTCTGGTGGAAGCCCACCGAGCCGAGCCCGTGCATCATCGGCGGCTTGGTGAACGCCTCGGAGAGGAAGACCACGTCGGGGTCGGTACGGCGCACCTCGCGCAGCAGCCACTCCCAGAACGCGAGCGGCTTGGTGTGCGGGTTGTCGACGCGGAAGACGCGCACGCCGTGCTTCATCCAGAGCCGGACGATCCGCAGGACCTCGCGGCAGATGCCGGTGGGGTCGTTGTCGAAGTTGACCGGGTAGATGTCCTGGTACTTCTTCGGCGGGTTCTCTGCGTAGGCGATCGTGCCGTCGGCCCGGGTCGTGAACCACTCCGGGTGGCTGGTGACCCACGGGTGGTCGGGAGCGGCCTGCAGGGCCAGGTCGAGGGCGACCTCGAGGCCGAGCTCACCGGCGCGCGCGACGAACGCGTCGAAGTCCTCGAACGTGCCGAGGTCGGGGTGGATGGCGTCGTGGCCGCCGTCCTTGCTGCCGATGGCCCACGGCGACCCGGGGTCGTCGGGCCCGGGCGTCAGCGTGTTGTTGGGCCCCTTGCGGTTGACCTCGCCGATCGGGTGGATCGGGGGCAGGTAGACGACGTCGAAGCCCATCGCGGCGACGCCCTCGAGCCGCTCGGCGGCCGTGGCGAAGGTGCCGGAGGTCAGCTTCCCGGTCTCGGGGTCCTGGACGGCCCCCTCGGAGCGCGGGAAGAACTCGTACCAGCTGCTGAACAGCGCGCGCTCGCGGTCGGCGTACGCCGGGAAGGGGCCCGACACGGTGAGCAGCTCGCGCACCGGGTGCGCTGCGAGCACCGCGACGACGTCGTCGGCCTGCAGCTGCGCCAGGCGCGCCTCGGCGGGCCGCCGGGTGTCCTTGGTCGCTGCGATCGCGGCGTCGACGACGGCCGACTCGGGGCCGGCCGGGAGGTCAGCCCGCACCTTCTCGAGCAGCAGCCGCCCCTCGGTGAAGACCAGCTCGACGTCGATGCCGGCCGGGATCTTGATCTCGGCGTGGTGCTGCCAGGTCGCGACCGGGTCGGAGAACGCATGGACCTCGAAGGACCACGCTCCCACCGTGTCGGGCGTGACCCAGGCGACGTAGCGGTCGACCGGGTCGGTCTGCTTGACCATCGGCACCGGAGGGCGCCGCTCGCCGCTCGGCGAGACCAGGACCACCTCGGCGCCGAGGCTGTCGTGACCCTCTCTGAAGATCGTTGCTGAAACGGGTAAGGGCTCGCCGACCGTCGCTTTCGCGGGGAGGCGTCCGAGGTCCACCACCGGGTGGACGTCCATGACGGGAATGCGTCCGACCATGCAAGCCACCCTTGCGGGTCGCACCGAGCCCATGCAACCTCAGCCGGGGTGAAGCGCGCGCGGGGTGAGCACGCGACGCGGCGGGTCCGACCGCTTCGGAACGGTCCGACGGACGACGTCCAGCACCGAGTTGCGGCAAGCCCTTGGATCGATCCAAAGAATGGCGCTAGCGTCGCTCCGTGCGCGCTATCCGTCGATTCACCGTCCGTCCCGTCCTGCCTGCGGCCCTGGCCGCGCTGGGGGAGCTCGCCGGCAACCTGCGCTGGTCGTGGCACCCCGAGACCCAGGACGTCTTCGCCGAGGTCGACCCCGGCCTGTGGGAGTCGACCGGGCGCGACCCGGTCAAGCTCCTGGGAGCGGTGGGGCGTGAGCGCTTCGAGGAGCTCGCCGTCGACGAGGGCTTCCTCGAGCGGCTGCGCGCCTCGCGCGCCGACCTCGAGCACTACCTGACCGCCGACCGCTGGTACCAGCGGCGGGTCGTCGCCGACGGCGGCTCGGGCGGTCCCGGCCCCCGCGCCATCGCCTACTTCAGCCCCGAGTTCGGCATCACCGCGGTGCTGCCCCAGTACTCCGGCGGCCTCGGCATCCTGGCCGGTGACCACCTCAAGGCCGCCAGCGACCTCGGCGTCCCGATCGTCGGTGTGGGCCTGCTCTACAAGCACGGCTACTTCAAGCAGTCGCTGTCCCGCGAGGGCTGGCAGCAGGAGACCTACCCGGTCCTCGACCCCGACGAGCTGCCCATCTCGCTGCTCCGCGAGGCCGACGGCACCCCCGCCTCCATCTCGATCCAGATGCCCGACGGCCCCGACCTGGTCGCCCGGGTCTGGGTCGCCAGCGTCGGCCGGGTGCCGCTGCTCATGCTCGACACCGACGTCGAGGGCAACCCCGAGCACTACGTCGACGTCACCGACCGGCTCTACGGCGGCACCTCCGAGCACCGCCTGCGCCAGGAGCTGCTGCTCGGCGTCGGCGGCGTGCGCGCCCTGCGCGTGCACTCGCGGATCACCGGTGCCCCCGAGCCCGAGGTATTCCACACCAACGAGGGCCACGCGGGGTTCCTCGGCATCGAGCGCATCCGTGAGCTCACCGTCGCCGAGAGCGGCCCGCGGCTCGACTTCGACACCGCGCTCGAGGTCGGTCGCGCCTCGACGGTCTTCACCACCCACACCCCGGTGCCCGCCGGCATCGACCGCTTCCCGCGGACCCTCGTCGAGCAGTACCTCAACGACGAGGGCGGGGCGACCCCCGGCGTGCCGACCGCGCGCATCCTCGCCCTCGGTGCCGAGGACTACGTCGGCGGCGACACCGGCGTGTTCAACATGGCGGTGATGGGCTTCCGCCTCGCCCAGCGCGCCAACGGCGTCTCGAAGCTCCACGGCGAGGTCAGCCGCGGCATGTTCCAGGGCCTGTGGCCGGCGTTCGACGAGGCCGAGGTGCCGATCGGCTCGATCACCAACGGCGTCCACGCCCCCAGCTGGGTCGCCCGCGAGGTCTTCGGCCTGGCCACGACCCAGGGTGCCGACGGCGACGCCGACGACCCCGAGAGCTTCTGGGACGCCGTCGACCGGGTGCCCGGCACCGACGTCTGGTCGGTCAAGCGCACCCTGCGCCAGCGGTTGGTCGTCGACGCCCGCGAGCGGCTCTGCAAGTCGTGGGAGAAGCGCGGCGCCGCCAAGGCCGAGCTGAAGTGGATCGACGACGCCCTCGACCCCGACGTCCTGACCATCGGCTTCGCGCGCCGCGCGGCGTCGTACAAGCGGCTCACGCTGATGATGCGCGACCCCGAGCGGCTCAAGGCGCTCCTGCTCCACCCCGAGCGGCCCGTCCAGCTGATCATCGCCGGTAAGGCCCACCCCGCCGACGACGGCGGCAAGAAGCTCATCCAGGACATCGTCCGGCTCTCCGACGACCCCGCGGTCCGCCACCGCATCGTGTTCCTGCCCAACTACGACATCGCGATGGCCAAGCCGCTCTACCCCGGCTGCGACGTCTGGCTCAACAACCCCCTGCGCCCCTACGAGGCCTGCGGCACCTCCGGCATGAAGGCCGCGCTCAACGGCGGTCTCAACCTCTCGGTCCTCGACGGCTGGTGGGACGAGTGGTACGACGGCGACAACGGCTGGGCGATCCCGACCGCCGACGGCGTCGAGGACATCGACAAGCGCGACGACCTCGAGGCCGCCGCCCTCTACGACCTCATCGAGAACGAGGTCACGCCCCGCTTCTACGACCTCGACCACGACGGCGTGCCCACCCGGTGGGTCGAGATGCTCCGCCACACGCTGAAGTCGCTCGGCCCCAAGGTCCTCGCGACCCGCATGGTCCGCGACTACGTCCGCCAGCTCTACGCCCCGGCCGCCATCAACGCGCGCGCCCTTAACAGCGACTACGCCGGCGCCCGCGACCTGGCCGCCTGGAAGACCCGCGTCAAGGCCGCCTGGCCCGAGGTGCGCGTCGAGCACGTCGAGTCCAGCGGTGTCGGCGACGCCGTCGAGGTCGGCGCCACCCTGGTCGTGCGGGCCTTCGTCTGCCTCGGCACGCTGGACCCCGCCGACGTCGAGGTCCAGCTCGTCCACGGCCGCGCCCGGTCCGACGACACCCTCACCGACACCGCCGCGGTCGCCCTCGGCCTGACCGAGTCCTACGACGGTGGCCGGCACCGCTTCGACGGCGAGATCCCGCTGTCGCGCAGCGGTCCCTTCGGCTACACGGTCCGCGTCGTCCCGAGCAACGGCCTCCTGACGTCGTACGCCGAGCTGGGGGTCGTCGCCACCGCCTGACCCCACGTCGGTCGAGGTGCGAGGCGCGCTGGCGCCGAGCCTCGAGACCCCCGCAGCCGGCGTACCCAGCCGGGTCGCACCACGCGCTGCGGCGGTCTCGAGGCTCAGGCCTGGCGGCCTTCGCACCTCGACCGGCGGGTGGCGTGCGGCCTCAGCAGCTGGCGACGGGCAGGGACGCGGGTCCCTCGATGAAGACGTTCGAGATGTAGCCCGCGACCGGGCTGGAGATCTTGGCCCATCGGTTGTTGGTGTAGCCGTTGGCCGTGACCGTCTCGCCGACGGTCTGGCACTCGACGTAGACCGTGCCGGGGGCGCCGAGGTTGCCGACGGGGGCGCCGGTGGTGGCGGGGGTCGGGCGGACGTTGACGTCGGTCTCGTAGACCTGGAACGGGGTGCCGGTCGGTCCCGTCGGAGGCGTGCCGCCCATTGCCGCGGCGACGTCGGCGCGCATGGCGTCCAGGTCGATGAACGACGGGTCGATCTTGCCGCTGGTGCTGGTCTCGCGGTGGCCGCGGGCGTACGACGCGTCCTTGCCCAGGTGGGTCAGGACGGCGGCCGTGGCCGCGACCGAGGCGGAGTACTGGGCGGGGGTCATCTCCTGGACCTGGCCGCCACCGCCGTCGCCGGCGTAGTCGATCTCCCAGCCGATCAGCTGGACGTTGCCGCTGCCGGCCGGGATCGGACCGCTGGCCCGGGCGGGGCCGGCGTGGTTGGCGTAGTTGGCCGAGACCAGGTGGAAGACGCCGTTGAAGTCGACCAGCGCGTGGCACAACGGGCCCGGGAGGTCGGAGCGGCCGTTGATCACGACGTTGAGAGCAGGGGCGGGATTGGCCGCGCTGCTGGGGGCGGCGGTGTGGTGCCAGAGCACGCCGATCGGGTCGAGGGTGCCGCTGGCGGTGCGGGTCAGCCAGCCGGACTCCTCGACGACCGTGACCCCGGCCGCACGCAGGACGTCACCGAGCCACGAGATCTGCATGGGTCACCTCCCCGCTCTCGATGAGGTCGGCCAGGCACTCCGGCTTCGCCGCCCGCGGGGCGGCGGTCTGCGCCGGCGCTGCGGGCAGCACGGCGATCGCGATCGGCGCGGACAAGGCGCCGAGCAGGAGCAGACGGCGGGACGGCACGTGTGGTCGGGTGCGGGACATGGTCCATGGCACCATCCCGACGGCCTCCCTGGCGTCCGGGAGAACCCTTGAGCCGGGTCAGGTCCTCAGCCGGCGTCGGTCTCGCGCAGCACCACGACGCACGGCCCCGACAGCGAGAGCACCCTACCGTCCTGCACCGCCCGGCCCACCTGGACCTCGGGGTCGGTCGACACGACGACCTCGCCCGAGCGGGCCCAGCCGTTCTCGGGGAGCACCAGGTCGACGGGGTCGGACCCGGCGTGGAAGTAGAGGACGAAGGAGCGGTCGGACTGCTGCTCGCCGCGCGGGCCGGGGGAGCGCAGCGGGGTGCCGAGGACGAACATGCCGAGGGTGGCCAACGACTCGTCGTGCCAGTCGTCGGTGGTCATCTCGCGACCCTCGGGGTGCAGCCAGGCGAGGTCCTTGGGACCGCCGGCGATGGTCGGGCGGCCCTCGAACCAGTGCCGCTGGCGCAGGGCCGGGTGCTCGCGGCGCAGGCGCAGCGCGGCCTTCGTGACGTCGTACACGCTCAGCCAGGCGTCGTCGGCGCTCCAGTCGACCCAGGAGACCTCGTTGTCCTGGCAGTAGGCGTTGTTGTTGCCGCGCTGGGTGCGCCCGCGCTCGTCGCCCATCGTCAGCATCGGGACGCCGTTGGACAGGCAGAGCGTGGCCATCAGGTTGGCGGCCGCACGTCGGCGCCGGGCGACGACGTCGGCGTCGTCGGTCTCGCCCTCGACGCCGTGGTTGTCGGAGCGGTTGTTGTCGGTGCCGTCGCGGTTGCCCTCGCCGTTGCCCTCGTTGTGCTTGCGGTCGTAGGTGACCAGGTCGCGCACGGTGAAGCCGTCGTGGGCGGTGACGAAGTTGACCGAGGCGTACGGCGAGCGCCCGTCGTCGGCGTACAGGTCGGAGGAGCCGGCCAACCGGGTCGCCACGTCGCGGATGCCGGCGGCGCCGCGCCAGTAGTCGCGGATGGTGTCGCGGTACTGGTCGTTCCACTCGACCCACGGCGGTGGGCAGCGGCCGACGACGTAGCCGTCCATGGTGGCGTCCCACGGCTCGGCGATGAGCTTCACGCCGCGCAGCACCGGGTCCTGGGCCACGGCGGTCATGAACCGGGAGTGCAGGTCGATCGCGCGGTCGGTGCGCGACAGTGCCGAGAGCAGGTCGAAGCGGAACCCGTCGACGTGCATCTCGTCGGCCCAGTAGCGCAGCGAGTCGAGGATGACGCGCAGCGCGAACGGGTCGTCGGTGTCGACGGTGTTGCCGCAGCCCGTGGCGTCCCAGTAGTGGTCGACCGGCTCGGGTGCGGGCGCGCCCGCAGCCATGGCGGGGGGCGTGGGGGCGGGCGCCGGGCGGCGGTAGAAGCCCCGGTCGTCGAGGCCACGGAACGACAGGGCCGGACCGTCCGGACCGGCCTCGGCGGTGTGGTTGTAGACCACGTCGAGGTAGACCTCGATGCCCGCGGCGTGGAAAGCGCGGACCATCTGCTTGAACTCCGTCACCTGGCCGCCGCGGTCGCCGCAGGAGGAGTACGCCGCGTGCGGGGCGAAGTAGCCGATGCTGTTGTAGCCCCAGTAGTTGACCAGGCCGCGCGCCGCGACGCCCGGCTCGGACACGTGGTGGTGCACGGGCAGCAGCTCGACCGCGGTGATCCCGAGGTCGAGCAGGTAGTCGATGACGGCGGGGGTGGCCAGGCCGGCGTAGGTGCCCCGCAGGTGCTCGGGCACCCGGTCGTGCAGGGCGGTCATGCCCTTGACGTGCAGCTCGTAGATCACCGTGTCGCGCCACCGCTGCCGCTTCGGGCGCTCACCGCCCCAGTCGAAGTCGTCGGGCCCCACCACGACCGACAGTGGGACCCGGCCGGCCGAGTCGAGCTCGCTGCGCTGGTCGGGACGGTCCACGTCGTGGGCGTGGACGGCGTCGTCGAGGAGCAGCTCGCCGCTGATCGACCGGGCGAAGGGGTCGAGCAGGAGCTTGGCGGGGTTGAAGCGGGCTCCGGCGGCCGGGTCCCACGGGCCGTCGACCCGGAACCCGTAGCGCGTCCCCGGAGCGACGCCCGGCAGTGCGCCGTGCCACGTGCCGAGGGTGTGCTCGGTCAGCTCGTGACGGGTCTCGACGCCGTCGTCGTCGACGAGGCACACCCAGGCGCGGGTCGCGCGCGGGGCGCGGACCGCGAAGTTGGTGGCCTCCTCGCCCCAGGTCGCACCGAGGGGCTCCAGACGTCCGGGCCACACGGGTGCACGCTCGCCGTACTCGCTCCAGACGCCGGGGGCCACGCCGGGAATGATAGGGAGGTCCCCACACGACGACTGAACCGGCAGGCGCGAGCCGCCGCAGGAGGAGCAGACATGGGTGAGTTCGTGCGGCTCGAGGTCGCGGACGGCGTCGGGACGATCCGTCTCGACCGGCCGAAGATGAACGCGATCAGCGTCCAGGTGCAGCGTGAGCTGCGCGAGGCCGCCGCCGAGGCGACCGAGCGCGACGACGTCCGCGCGGTCGTCGTCTACGGCGGCGAGCGGGTCTTCGCCGCGGGCAACGACGTCAAGGAGATGGCCGACCTCTCCTACACCGATATGGTCAAGATCTCCGCCTCGGTGCAGTCGGCCGTCACCGCGGTCGCCCGGATCCCCAAGCCGGTCGTCGCCGCGATCACCGGCTACGCGCTCGGCGGGGGCTGCGAGCTCGCGCTCGCCGCCGACATCAGGATCGCGGCCGACGACGCGACGCTCGGCCAGCCCGAGGTGCTGCTCGGCATCATCCCCGGCGCCGGCGGGACCCAGCGGCTCGCGCGCCTGGTCGGGCCCAGCAGGGCCAAGGACATCATCTTCACCGGTCGGTTCGTCAAGGCCGACGAGGCGCTGGCGATCGGGCTGGTCGACCGGCTGGTGCCCGCCGCGGAGGTCTACGACGCCGCGGTGGCGTGGGCCGGGCAGTTCACCCGCGCCGCGGCGTACGCCGTGCGGGCGGCCAAGGAGAGCATCGACCGCGGGCTCGAGGTCGACCTCGACACCGGTCTGGAGATCGAGCGGATCCAGTTCGCGGCGGCGTTCGCGACCGACGACCGCACGATCGGTATGCGATCGTTCGTCGAGAATGGTCCGGGCAAGGCTGAGTTCAGGGGGCGTTAGACATGGGTGACGACACCACGACCACGGGTGAGGGCGACTCGACCAAGACGACCACCACGACCGCGGCGACCGAGGCGACCGCGCCGAAGAGCAGGCGACGTTCGTGGGCGGGCCGGTCCGCAGGTGCCGGCGGCGGAGGGGCCGCGGCCCAGGTCGCGAAGGTCCGCGTGCTGCTGGCTCGCGTGCTGTGGGCGGTGTGCGCGGTGTTTGCGCTCATCCTGGCCGCGGCGGTCCTGCTCATCGCGGTCGACGCCAATACCGACAACGAGCTCGTCCGGTGGGTCATCGCCCGGGCCGACAACGTCGACCTGGGGTTCTTCGACCTGTCCAACCCGATCAAGGACTGGGACAAGGACGAGACCGACGTCATGCAGGACGTCAAGACCGCGCTGTTCAACTACGGCCTCGCCGCGATCGTCTGGCTGGGCATCGGCAAGCTCCTCGACAAGGTCGTGCGTCCCTGAGCGAGCGGTGTCGCGTACGTCACGTCCACGCCGGGGCGGACGGGTGACCCGAAGTCGGTGACTCGGCGGTAACCTGCCGAGGTCTGCTTCAGTCGCATCATCCGGGCTCGACCTCGGTGTCCCACCGGGTCGGCCCGCCGAGTGCATCAGGAGGGGCCCGGACGGGCCACACCACCATGAACATTGTCGTCTGTGTGAAGTACGTGCCCGACGCCACCGCCGACCGGCGGTTCGAGTCGGACAACACCGTGGACCGCGTCGGCGTCGACGGGCTCCTGTCCGAGCTCGACGAGTACGCCGTCGAGCAGGCCCTGCAGATCAAGGAGAAGCGCGAGGGTGACGACGTCACCGTCACGGCCCTCTGCATCGGCCCCGAGAAGGCGGTCGACGCCGTCCGCAAGGCCCTGCAGATGGGGGCCGACCAGGGCGTGATCGTGACCGACGAGGCGATCGCCGGGTCCGACTACCTCGCGACCTCCCTGGTGCTCGCCAAGGCCATCGAGAAGATCGGTGTCCCCGACCTGGTCGTGTGCGGCATGGCCTCGACCGATGCCTCCGGCAGCGTCGTGCCCGCCATGCTCGCCGAGCGGCTCGACCTCCCGCAGGTCACCTTCGCCTCGGTCGTCGAGACCCAGGGCGACCAGGTGCGCGTCAAGCGCGACGGCGACATCGCCACCGAGGTCATCGGCGGCACCATGCCGCTGGTCCTCTCGGTGACCGACCAGACCGGCGAGGCCCGCTACCCGTCCTTCAAGGGCATCATGGCGGCCAAGAAGAAGCCGCTCGAGACCTACTCGCTCAGCGACCTCGGCCTCGAGGCCGACCAGGTCGGGCTGGGCACCGCGTGGAGCACGGTCGAGGACACCACCGAGCGTCCCCCGCGCACCGCCGGCGAGATCGTCAAGGACGAGGACGGGTCCGGCGCCACGGCGCTGACCGACTTCCTCGTGTCCAAGAAGTTCATCTGACGGGCGAGGAGCCACACACATGTCTGAAGTCCTGGTGGTCGTCGACCACGTCGACGGCGCGGTCAAGAAGCCGACCTTCGAGCTGCTCACCATCGCCCGCCGCCTCGGCGAGCCCTCGGCCGTCTTCTTCGGCTCGCCCGACAAGGGTGCCGAGGCGGCCGAGAAGCTCGGCAAGCACGGCGCCGAGAAGGTCTACGTCGTCGACGACGCCGAGATCAAGGGCTACCTCGTGGCCCCCAAGGCCGAGGCCCTGCAGCAGCTGGTCGACAAGACCTCGCCCGCCGCGGTGCTGTTCGTGTCCGGCTACGAGGGCAAGGAGGTGGCGGCCCGGCTGGCCATCAAGATCGGCGCCGGCCTGATCACCGACGCCGTCGACGTCGACGACAGCGGCACCACCACGCAGAGCGTCTTCGCCGGCAGCTACACCGTCAAGGCCAAGGTCACCCAGGGTGTCCCGCTGATCACGGTCAAGCCCAACTCGGCCCCGGTCGAGGAGGTCGGCGCCGCCGGCACGGTCGAGGCGTTCGCCGCGACCGTCTCCGACAGCGCCAAGAAGGCCCAGATCGTGGCGTCGCAGCCGCGCAAGGCCTCCGGTCGTCCAGAGCTCACCGAGGCCGCGATCGTCGTCTCCGGCGGGCGTGGCACCGGCGGCGACTTCGCCCCCATCGAGGGCCTGGCCGATGCGCTCGGTGCCGCCGTCGGCGCCTCGCGCGCCGCCGTCGACTCCGGCTGGATGCCGCACAGCTTCCAGGTCGGCCAGACCGGCAAGGTCGTCTCGCCGCAGCTCTACGTCGCCAACGGCATCTCGGGTGCGATCCAGCACCGCGCCGGCATGCAGACCTCCAAGACGATCGTCGCTGTCAACAAGGACGAGGAGGCCCCGATCTTCGAGCTCGTCGACTTCGGTGTGGTCGGCGACCTCCACAAGGTCCTGCCCGCCGCCACCGAGGCGATCGTCAAGCACAAGGGCTGACCCGCCCGCCCGTCGTACGACGCCCCGCTGTCCCCTGGGACGGCGGGGCGTCGTCGTGTCTCGCGACCGGGGCGGGGGTCAGGCTCGGGGCAGCACGACGACGAACCGGGTCCCGCGACCCAGGGTCGAGTCGACCTCGACCCGGCCGCCGTGGCGGGTCACGACCGAGGACACGATCGACAGCCCCAGGCCGGTGCCGGGGCGGCGGTAGGCCTCGGGGTTGGTGCTGCGGAAGAACGTCTGGAAGATCCTCGTCTGGTCCTCGGCGGAGATGCCGAGGCCCTCGTCGGCGACGACGAGCGTGACGTCGTCGCCGTGGGGAGCCAGCTCGATGCCGACGGTCGTGCCGGCGTCGGAGTACTTCACCGCGTTGCTGACCAGGTTGGCGACCATCCGGTCGAGCTCGACGTGGTCGCCGGCCACGAGCAGGGGACGGTCCGGCGCACGGACGTCGAGCCGCAGGCCCTTGGCGGCCGCGGCGGTGGTGAGCGTCGCGGCGACGTCGTGCACCACCGCTGCCAGGTCGACCGGCACGCGCACGAGGGGATGTCGGGGATCGCTGACGCGGGTGAGGAGCAGCAGGTCGTCCACCACGTCCTCCATCCGCCGGCTGCTGCGTTCGAGCGCGGCGTGGAACGGGGTGACGTCGGCGCCGGGCTCGAGGTCCTGCAGCACCTCGACGTTGCCGCGGATGATCGTCAACGGGGTACGCAGCTCGTGCGAGAGGGTGGCGATCATCTGGCTGCGGTACTCGTCGGTGCGCCGCAGCTCGTCGACGATCGCCGACTCGCGCTCGAGCGCCTGGGCGGTGCGCAGGGCGGCGCCCAGGTCGTGGCCCAGCTCGAGGAGCAGTTCGCACTCGACGGCGGTCCAGGCCGGCCGGTCGGCTCCACGGGCCAGCCCGAGCAGCCCGACGCACTCCTGGCCGACGCCCAGGGGGACGACGAGGGCGACCGTCCCCGCCGCCTGCTCGAGCATGGAGTCGATCGCCTCCGCGACCGGCGGGGCGAGGTCGCTCAGGCCGCTGGTCAGGTCACCGGGGCCGCGCACCAGCACCGTCTGCTGCTGCCACAGCACGGGGGCCAGGTCGGCGGCCAGCTGGTGGAGGTGGGCGGACGACGGGGGAGTGGGTCCGTCGGAGCGTCGCAGCGCACCGCTGCCGGCGCCGTCCGGCGCGAGCACGTGGATCCAGGTCGCGTCGGCGGAGAAGCCCTCGACGAGCGGCCCGTGCACCCGGTCGAGCACCTCGGACAACGAGCCCCCGGCGGCCACGGACGCCGACCTGACGGCCCTGCGGGCGGCATCGGCGTGCGCGACGTGGAAGGCCAGGGCGTCGCGCTCGAAGGCGGTGATCACGACCCGCTCGGCGTGGGCGGCGTACCGCTCCAGCAGCGTGCGCTGGGCGTGGTCGGGACGCAGGCCCGACAGCGGCGAGTCCACCGACAAGGTGCCGCACAGGCGACCCTCGTCGTCGCGCAGGAACGCCACCAGGGCGTCCTCGGTCCGCCACGCGTCGGTCGTGACCTGCCCGGGGTGCCCGGAGTGCTCGGACAGGGAGACCCAGTGGCCGGGCAGGGCGCCCTGGCGGTCCTCGGTGGCCAGGAAGCGGAACCGCCCCCAGGTCTCGGCCTGGTCGACCAGCGGGTCGAGCACCGAGACCGGGTCGGTCTGGAAGATGAACTCCCGCATGGCCTCCGGGCCGTGGTAGCCGACGGTGACCAGGTCGTCGCCGAGGAGGACGCAGAGCACGGCCGCCTCGAACCCGACCATCTCGGCCACCGACTCGGTGAGGAGCTGCAGGACGGCGCGCGTCGAGTAGTCCGACCACCAGGCGTGGTCGGGGTGGGTGTGCACCTCGGTCCTGCTCGCGCTGCGGGTCGCGCCCTGGGACGGCGGCCCCAGCGCGCCGAGAACGACCGGGCGCGTGGGCGCCGGCGGCTCTCGGGTCATGGCCGTTCCTCCGCTGTGTCGGTCCGGGCGCCCTGTGCGGGTAGCCCGCCAGGGCATCATCGCGCACGACGTCGCCCCCGCGGGGTGGAAGTGCGAGATCGGCCGGCAGCGGTCCGGCAGCGGTCCGGCAGCGGTCCGGCGGTCAGTCGTGCCGTCGGCGCAGCCGCCACCACAGCCACGCGGCGAGCGGCACGTTGGCCACGAGGAGGAAGAAGCCACCCTGCAGGTAGGCACCCAGGTCGGAGTCGATGCTCCCGCGCCGGCTCCCGAGGCTGTCGACCTGCACCGCGAACGGGTCGGTGAGGGCGACGTAGCCGTACCAGGTCAGGGCCGCCCAGACGCCTGCGGCTCCGAGGACCCACCCCACGCGAGACGTGGCCGCGAACATCGCGAGCAGGACGCCCGTCCCGGCCACGCCGAAGAAGAGCCCCGTCAGGTCCAGGGTGAGTCGGGGGAGGTCGCCGACGCCCCGCAGGACCAGGCCCACCGTGAGCGCCGCGACCAGCAGACGCAGCAGCCACCAGCCCACCAGTCGGACCCCGCTCTTCGGCGACGGTGGTCCGGTCAGCTCGGCGACGATCCCCATGGGTCGATCATCGCGCAGGCACGCGGCCGCACGCGCCCACGCCGGGTAGGACAGTGCCGAGCACCACTAGCCTCGGGGCGTGAGCACCGACCCCGCCACCGACGTGCGTGACCTCGCCCTGCGCGCCCGTGAGGCGTCGTACGAGCTGGCCCTGGCCACCCGCGCGGCCAAGGACGCGGCCCTGCACGCGATGGCCGACGCGCTGCTCGGGCGCCGCAGCGAGGTGCTCGCGGCCAACGCCGACGACGTGGCCCGCGCCGAGGACGGCGGTACGCCGGCCAACGTGGTCGACCGGCTCCGCCTCGACGACGACCGGCTCGCCGCCATGGCCCAGGGCCTGCGCGACGTGGCGGCGCTGCCCGACCCGGTCGGTGAGGTGGTGCGGGGGAGCACCCTGGCCAACGGGCTGGAGCTGCGCCAGGTGCGGGTGCCGTTCGGGGTGGTCGGGATGATCTACGAGGCGCGGCCCAACGTGACGGCCGACGCGGCGGGGATCTGCCTGAAGTCGGGCAACGCCGTGCTGCTGCGCGGGAGCAGCAGCGCGTCGGCCTCCAACACCGCGATCGTCGCCGTCCTGCGCGACGCGATCGGCAGCGCCGGGCTGCCGGCCGACGCCGTGCTGCGCGTGCCGGCGGACACCCGCGAGACGGTGACGGCGCTGATGCGGGCCCGCGGGCTGGTCGACGTGCTGATCCCACGCGGGGGAGCCGGGCTGATCCAGAGCGTCGTGGACGGGTCGACGGTGCCCGTGATCGAGACCGGCGTCGGCAACTGCCACGTCTACGTCGACGCCGGCGCCGACCTCGACCAGGCGCTCGCCGTGGTGCTCAACGCCAAGACCCACCGCACCAGCGTCTGCAACGCCGCGGAGTCGCTGCTGGTGCACGCCGACCTCGTCGACACGTTCCTGCCCCGCGTGGTCACGGCGTTGCAGGAGGCGGGGGTCACCGTCCACGGCGACGACACCGTCGCCCGCCTTCCCGGGGTCGAGCGGGCGGACGACGACGACCACGCGCGGGAGTACCTCTCCCTCGACATCTCCGCCGCCGTCGTACCCGACCTCGACGCGGCCGTCGCCCACATCCGCCGCTTCTCCAGCGGTCACACCGAGGCGATCCTGACGCGCGACCAGGGCGCCGCCCGACGCTTCGTGGCCGCCGTCGACAGCGCGGCGGTGCTGGTCAACGCCAGCACCCGCTTCACCGACGGCGGCGAGCTCGGGTTCGGGGCCGAGATCGGCATCAGCACCCAGAAGCTGCACGCGCGCGGACCGATGGGCCTGCCCGAGATGACCTCGACCAAGTACGTCGTCACCGGCGACGGACACGTGCGCTGACACGTGCGCTGACACGTGCGCTGACACGTGCGCTGACACGTGCGCTGGCCCCGCCGCGCCCCGTGATGTGCGGGACGGACCGTCCTCCCCGGTAGGGTGCGATCGTGCCTGACGCGACCCGCGCCACCCACGCCGACCCGGCCGTGGAGCGTCTCTGGACCGGGGCCACCGTCATCACGTTCGTGCGCACGATCGCGTCGTTCGCGTTGTGCCTGGTGGGGCTGTGGCACGAGGAGCTGACCTGGCTCGTCGTCGGCCTCGGCGTCTACTGGGTCGGCGACATGGCCGACGGCGCCTACGCCCGGCTGCGCGACTGCGAGACCCGCATCGGCGGGGTCATCGACATGCTCTGCGACCGGCTCAACTGCGCGGCGTTCTACCTGTGCTTCGCGGCCCTCGAGCACGAGATGATCCTGCCCGTCGCGGTCTACCTCTTCGAGTTCCTGGTCATCGACTTCTTCCTCTCCCTGGCCTTCCTGGCCTGGCCGATCCGCAGCCCCAACTACTTCTACGAGGTCGACGAGCGCATCTACCGGTGGAACTGGTCGAAGCCGGCCAAGGCGGTCAACTCCTCGCTGTTCGCCGTGCTGCTGCTCGTGACCGGGTGGTGGTGGCTCGGCCTGGCGATCGCGATCGGTCTCGTCGTCCTCAAGTGCGTCTCGCTGCGCTGGCTGCTGCAGCTCGGGCTGCCCGTGCCCGCGCGCGTGGTGCAGCCGGCCGGGTAGCCCACCGTGCTCCTGCTCTGGCTGACCATGTTCGGGCTCAGCATCGCCTCCGCGCTGCTCCCGTTCCTGCCGATGGAGGCGATCATCGTGGGCGGGGCGGCGGCCGAGCCCGGCGTGCCCGCCGCGATCTCCCTCGGCATCGCGGCCGGCGCGGGCGCCACCATCGGCAAGATCGTCTGGTACGAGCTCGCGCGTCGCGGGTCGAGCTCGGAGTGGGCGCAGAAGAAGCTCTCCTCTCCCAAGATCCAGGCCGGTTACGAGCGCTGGACGAGCCGGATGGAGGGGCGCCCGGTGTACGCCGGCGCCGTCATGTTCGTGGCCGCGTCGGTCGGGATCCCGCCGCTGCTGCTGATGGCCGCCGTGGCCGGCGTGCTCAAGATGCCGATGTGGGTCTTCGTCCCCACCGTCTTCGTCGGACGCTCGATCAGGTTCGGGCTGCTCTTCCTGGGCGTCAACGCGTTCCTGCCCGCTTTCCTGCACTTCTGAGCCGGGGCGATAGGCTTCCCCCATGTCAGCCAGCCTCGTCACCGCCCTCGTCACGGCCGCGGCCGAGACCGAGACCACGTCCGACCCCGCCGTGCCCGCCTGGGTCTTCGGGCTGCTGGCCTTCGGCATCCTGCTGGCGCTGCTCATCGGTCTGGTGTCGTTCGGCGGGGGACGCGAGCACTCCTGACGTGACGTCGCTCAGGAGGGGTCGATGACGGCCACGACCCCGACGGCCGGCCGACGCCGGATCGGTGTCATGGGCGGCACGTTCGACCCCATCCACCACGGCCACCTCGTGGCCGCCTCCGAGGTGCAGGCCTGGTTCGACCTCGACGAGGTCGTCTTCGTGCCGACCGGTCGGCCCTGGCAGAAGCTCGACCGCCCCGGCGGAGAGGTCTCGCAGGCCGAGCACCGCTACCTGATGACGGTCGTCGCCACCGCGGCCAACCCCCGCTTCCAGGTCTCGCGCGTCGACATCGACCGCGAGGGGCCGACGTACACGATCGACACGCTGCAGGACCTCGCGGCGCAGCACCCCGACGCCGACCTGTTCTTCATCACCGGCGCCGACGCCCTCGCCGAGATCTTCAGCTGGCGCGACGCCGGCCGGCTCTTCGAGCTCGCCCACTTCGTCGGCTGCACCCGCCCGGGGGCCGACCTGCCCGCGACGACCGTCGAGGCCATCCCGCACGACCGGGTCACCCTCCTCGAGGTGCCGGCCCTGGCCATCAGCTCGACCGACTGCCGCGAGCGGCAGCGCACCGGACGTCCCGTCTGGTACCTCGTCCCCGACGGTGTGGTCCAGTACATCCACAAGCACCGCCTCTACACGGAAGCCCCCTCATGACAGCCACCGACCACGCCATCGAGCTCGTCCACGCCGCCGCCCGCGCGGCCAGCGACAAGCTCGCCACGCAGATCATCGCCTTCGACGTCAGCGAGCAGCTCGCCATCACCGATGCCTTCGTGCTGGCCTCGGCCAGCAACGACCGCCAGGTGAAGGCGATCGTCGACGAGGTCGAGGACAAGCTGCGCGAGATCGGCTCCAAGCCCATCCGCCGCGAGGGCGAGCGCGACGGCCGCTGGGTGCTCATCGACTACGGCGAGATCGTCGTCCACGTGCAGCACGAGGAGGAGCGCCAGTTCTACGCCCTCGAGCGGCTCTGGCGCGACTGCCCCGCCATCGCGCTGCCCGCCGACGTCACCTCCGACGAGCGGTGAGCGAGGGCCGCACCCTCGTCCTGCTGCGCCACGGTCGCACCCCCTGGAACCACTCCGGTCGGATCCAGGGCCACGCGGACGTCGAGCTCGACGACCACGGCGTCGCGCAGGCCGCCCGTACGGCGCCCGTCCTCGCCGCCCTGCAGCCGGCGCTGATCTGGTCCTCCGACCTGCTGCGGGCCCGGCTGACCGCCGCCCCGCTCGCCGAGGCGTGCGGCCTGCCGGTGACCACCGACGCCCGGCTGCGCGAGTTCGGCTTCGGCCCCTACGAGGGGCTGACCCACGCCGCACTCGGGGCCAGCGACCCCGCCAGCCACGCCGCGATGCGCCGCGGCGACTACGACCAGGTCACCCACGCCGAGCCGACCGACGTCGTCCGCGCCCGGATGCTCGCCGTGCTCACCGACCTGCGCGACGCGCTGTCGCCGGGGGAGACCGGGATCGCCGTCAGCCACGGTGCCGCCGTACGGCTGGCGACGGCCGCGGTCCTCGGCTGGCCCGACGAGCAGTTCCGCACCCTGCGCGGCCTCGACAACTGCGGCTGGGTGGTCCTGCACGAGCACCCGGCCGACGGCGTGCTCCGGCTCGCGGCCTACAACCGCACCGTCTCCTGAGGAGCCGGTGGCATCGGGTGGGGACCCGATTTCACATCGCCGGGAGGCGTTGGCTAAAGTACGACGAGTTCGCGGGGGTGTGGCGCAGCTGGTAGCGCACCTGCATGGCATGCAGGGGGTCAGGGGTTCGAGTCCCCTCACCTCCACCCGAACGCGAGGCCCGGTCCGAGAGGACCGGGCCTTCGTCGTTGGTGGGGTTGCTGGGCCGGGGCCGGTCAGGCGCCGGGCGTCGAGCCGCCGGCGATCTCGTAGTTCCACACCTCGCTGTGGGTCGAGACCGGGCGCGGCGCGTCGCCACCGGCACGCTCGGCGGCCGAGCGGTGCCCCTCGGCGAAGCCGGGGGAGCTCACCCAGGCCTGGAACGACGCCTCGTCGCGCCAGCGAGTGATCACCAGCCACTGCTCGCGGTCGTCGGTGGGCTTGAGCAGCTCGAAGCCCTCGAAGCCGTCGGCGCCGTCGACGGCGCCCGCGCGGGCGGCGAAGCGGTGGGCGAGCTCGTCGCCGGAGCCGGCAGGGACGGTGATGGCGTTGATCTTGATCGTGGTCACGGGCCCAGCCTGCCAGGCCGGGGCGAGACCGGGGATGGTCGACCGACTCGTTCAATTGAACGGGTTGGGTCGGTGGGAGGGGTCCTGGTGGTCTCCGACTCGTTCAATTGAACGGGTTGGGTCGGTGGGACGGGCCGTGTGGCCCCCAACTCGTTCGATTGCGCCGGTCGATCCACGCAACCGGGCGCGTTACCGCGCCGCCAGCTCGTCCCAGTCGACGTTGGCGGTGCGCCGCTGGTACTCCGAGACCCGGCCCGGCCAGTTGGTGGTGATGCGGGAGCCGTCGACGTACCAGCTGTCGCAGCCGTTCCAGGCCGAGGCCCGCAGCCGGGTCTGCATCTCGCGGTCGTAGGCCTCGGCCACCTCGGGCAGCACCTCGATGGTGCGCGTGCCGTCGCCGAGCTGCGAGACCGCCTCGGCGACGTAGCCCGCCTGGGCCTCCATCATGGAGATGATCGAGCTGCCGCCGAGGTTGGTGTTGGGGCCGTAGATGCAGAAGAAGTTGGGAAAGCCCGGCACGGTCACACCGAGGTGGGCGTGGGCGCCGTCGGCCCAGTGCTGGTGCAGGTCGGCGCCGTCGACGCCGGTCACGGCGACGCCGGCGAGGAAACCGGTCGCGGCGAAGCCGGTGCCCCAGACGATCACGTCGGCCTCGTGCAGCGTGCCGTCCTCGGTGCGTACGCCGGAGGGCTCGACGCCGGTCACCGCGCCGGTCACGACGTCGACGTGCTCGCGGGACAGGGCGGGGTACCAGTCGTTGGAGAACAGGATCCGCTTGCAGCCGATCTCGTAGTCGGGCACGAGCCTGGCGCGCAGGGCGGCGTCGGGCACCTGGCGCCGCAGGTGCAGCCTCCACGCCACGCGGATCGTCGCCAGGAACGCCTTCGACCAGCGGACCTGGCCGCCGAGGGCGGCGTTGAGCTTCTCGCTGGCCCAGAAGACGGTCCGGCGCTCGGCCTGCAGCAGGGCCGGCCAGCGGGCGAAGGCCCGGTGGTGGTGGGGCTTGTACTGCTGGTCGGGCTTCGGGACGACGTACGGCGCGGAGCGCTGGAACACCGTCAGCGCCCCCACCCGGTCGACGATGCCGGGCACGAGCTGGATCGCGCTGGCGCCGGTGCCGATGACCGCCACCCGCCGGCCGGTGAGGTCGACGTCGTGGCGCCACTGCGCGGAGTGGAACGCCGGGCCCGCGAAGTCGTCGATGCCGGGGATGCGCGGGACGACCGGGTTGGAGAGCTGGCCGAGCGCCGAGACGACCACCTCCGCGTCGTACGTCGTCTCGTCGGCGCACCCGACGTGCCAGACCGCGGCGTCGTCGTCCCAGGTGCACGAGACGACCTCGGCGCCGGTGACGACGAGGCCGGTGAGTCCCTCGCGCTCGGCCGCGTCGCGCAGGTAGGCCAGGATCTCGGGCTGCTTGGCGTAGCGGCGGTCCCACCTCGGGTTGACCGCCCACGACCACGAGTAGAGCGGTGAGGGCACGTCGCACGCCGCGTCGGGATAGGTGTTGTCGCGCCACACCCCGCCGATCGCGTCGGCCCGCTCGAGCACCGTGATGTCGGTGACGCCGCGCTCGCGCAGCGCCCGCGCCGCGCCGAGGCCGCCGAACCCGGCTCCGATGACGACGACCCGAGGGCTGTTGTTGTCTGCCATGGGCCGAACCTAGGCGCCGCGGCGCGGCCCGGGACAGGGTCATGGGATCGAGCGGATGATAATTCCGGACATGCGTCTCGAGCCGGCCGCCGCGGACTGGACGTTCACGCGCACCGTCGCGGGGGTCGCCGTGCTGTGCCGGTACGCCGCCGCGCACGGTCTCGACGCACGACGGTGCCTCAGCGGCACCGGCCTGGACCCCGAGCAGCTGGCCGACCCCGACCGCGAGGTGACCGCCGCCCAGGAGCTGCGGGTGGTCCGCACCCTGCGCCGCGAGCTGGGCGAGGTCGGGCTCGCGGTGGGGGCGACGTACTCGGCGAGCACCTTCGGTGCCTTCGGGTACGCCGTGCAGTCCTCGCGCACGGTGCTCGACGCGATGGCGACCGCGGCGCACTTCATCGACCTGTCGTTCGCCTTCGCGCTCCCGCGGGCCGAGGTCGCGGGGGAGCGGGTGGTGGTCGAGCACGACGGTACGGGCCTGCCCCGCGACGTACGCCGGTTCCTGCTGGAGCGCGACGCCGAGGCCGTGCGTCGGGTGCTGGACGGCCTGGTGCCCGGCGGGGTGGGCGCGGTCCTGGAGGTCTCGGGTGACCGGGCGTCGGTCGTCTTCGAGGCCGACCAGCTCGACCGTCCGCTGCCCGACCGGAGCGCCGAGGGACTGCGTACCGCCGAGGCGGTGTGCCGCGACGTGGTCGACCGTCGCCGGGCCCGCACCGGGTTGGCTGCCGACGTCCGGGTCCTGGTGACGCAACGGCTGCGCGACGGCGCCCCGATGCCCGACGTCGCGGCCGCGCTCGGCTGGACCGAGCGGACCCTGCGCCGTCGCCTGGCCCAGGAAGGCGTCGGCTACCGCGAGCTCGTCGACGAGGTGCGCTCCTCGATGGCGGCCGCGCTCACCGCCCGGCGGGCCACGCTGCCCGTGGCCGACCTGGCGGCCCGGCTCGGCTACGCGAGTGCGCCGGCCTACCTGCACGCGCGCGCGAGGTGGGACCGGTGACGACAGACGCAGACCGGGCCGGCGACCACGCGAGGTGCGTGGGCGCCGGCCCGGCCGGAGGGGTGAGTCAGAGCGTCAGCTCGTGGTGCGCACGTTCCGCGTGTCGGTCGCCGAGCCGCCGTCGCCGGTGGCGACGACCTTGACGACCAGCGTGCCGCTGACCTTCTGGGCCGTCTTCAGCAGGGCGTCGCCGCCGTTGCTGTAGAGCGCCCGGGTGACCAGGACCCGGCCGTGGTTGGACAGCGTGACCGTGACCTTCTTGGCGCCCGAGGCCGCCACGGAGACCGCGAGGCCGTTGCGCAGCGAGGACGCCTTGACCGACGTCGCCGCGGCGACCTGGACGGCCGGCTTGAGCGGCGTCGAGGGGGCGGGCTCACCGGGCGGCAGCTCGCTCGGCGTACGGCCGAGCAGGGTGGCGAACAGGTCGGTCTGGTCGATGACGCCGGTGACGTTGGCGCCCTGCGGGCCGGACGCGGCCACGCGGACCTGGGTGCCGGTGTGGCTCTGCGACTGACCGGCCTCGGCGGTCGAGTAGCCGACCGTCATCGGGTCGCCGTCGGCCGTCATCAGCGTCGTGCTCAGCTTGGCGTTGGCCGCGGCGGGGATGATCTGCGTCGAGTGGCCGTGGTCGGCGGTGACGAGGATGAGGGTGTCCGGGTTGTCGGCCTGGAAGTTCAGGGCCTCCTGGACGGCCTCGTCGAGCTCGACGACGTCACCGATCGCGCCGCAGATGTCGGCGGAGTGCTCCTGCTTGTCGACCATGGCGCTCTCGGCCTGCAGGAAGAAGCCCTTGTCGTTGTCGAGCAGCTCGATCGCCTTGCGGGTCATCCGCGAGAAGTCGGGCTGGTCGCCGCGGTCGGCGTTGGCGCACGACGCGTAGGGGCCGCCCGCACCGGTGGCCGTGGCCACCATCGGAGCGAAGCGCGTGGTCATGTTGGCGGGTGCGAAGAGACCGAGCACCGGTCCGCCCTCGAGCGAGGTGACGGCGTTCATCTGGCTGGAGTCCTCGACCAGGCGGTAGCCCTTGGTCGCGGCGCTGTCGAGCACGGTCGGCCCGGCGTCGGTCGCCTGCACGAAGCGGTTCTTGCCGCCGCCCATGAGGACGTCGATCTTGTGGTCGACGAGCTGCTCGGCGATGGAGCCGAGGCCCGCGGGCGTGGCCGACTTCTTCTCCACGGCGCAGGCCGTCATGTCGGTCGGGCCCTGGCACGCGCGCTGGCTGATGTGCGAGGCGGCTGCTGCCGGCGTCGCGTCGGTGATCTCCGCGGTCGAGATGTTGCCGACGAGCTTGCCCTGCGTCTGGTACTTCTCGAGGACCGTCTCGTAGTTCTCGCCGGGGATGTTGGACGCGGCGCTGGGACCCTGCGACAGCCGGCTGTCGACGGTCTTCTTGCCGGTCGACCAGCCGCTGGCGGTGGGGGCCGAGTCGGAGACGTAGGCGATCGGGTAGTCGGGTCCGGCGCCGACCTTGAGGCCGTACGTCGTCATCGCCCCCGTGAAGGGAAGCGAGTCGAGGGCCGGGAAGCGGCCGCCCGCGCCGTAGGTGTAGTTGCGCGCCGCGGTGATGATCGAGTCGTCCATCCCGTCGCCGATGATGAGGATGACGTTCTTCGGCTTGGCCGGGTCGATGGCCTTGGCGAGGTCGGCGGAGCGGTCCTCGGTGAAGCCGCTGTCGGCCCGGAGTGCCGGGCCGCCGGTGCCGGCGGTCGCCGCGGTCACGCCGAGGGTGGCGGTGGCGGCAAGCGCGGCCACGATGGTGATGGTACGTGTGCGTCGCACAGGTGGTTCCTCTCGTTGGATGTCCCACCGCGCAACCTCTCGGTAGCGGCGGGCGCAAGGGCGTCCGTCGGGGGTGTCCCGCATGGCCATCCGGTGGCCGCTCGGCGTCGTCGTACGCGGTGCGGTCGGCCGATGGTCGCCGGGCGTTCACCTCGCGGTGGAGGAGTGGGCGCCTGCCTCATCTACCTTGCCGATCATGACTCTCAGTACCGGCCCCTCGGTAGGCCGCCGACTGCTCCCGATCACCCCCCGCCACGACGCCGTCGGGGCTCACAGCCGCTCCTCACGTGACCCGATGACCTGCCTGTTCCGCTGCGGCAACGCCTGCGACCACCCCGAGCCCAACCGCAGCGACCACGGCCACGTCCAGGACGAGATCGCCAAGGTCGTGGGTCGTCGCGGGCTGCTGCAGAGTGCGCTGCTCGGTGGTGGCGCCCTGGTGATCGGCGGGTCCGTCGCCGGGGCCGGGCGCGCGGCGGCGGCCACGTCCGCCGTCGCGCCGAGCGGGACCGCGACCGCGGGTGCCGCCCGGGCCGCGGCGAAGGGGGGCGACCTGACCCGGTCGTTCACCGCCGTACGCCCCAACAAGCGCGACGCCGTCACGACGGCGGCCGGTCACACCAGCTCCGTGGTCGTGCGGTGGGGCGACCCGGTGGTGCCGGGGGCCGTGGCCTTCGACGCCGCGGCGCAGACCCCGGCCGCCGCGCGCACCCAGTTCGGCTACAACTGCGACTACGTCGGCGTGCTGCCGCTCGTGCCCGGCAAGCCTCTCGGCGACGACGCCCTGCTGGTGGTGAACCACGAGTACACCGACGAGAACCTGATGTTCCCGGCCGAGACCTACACCGACGACGAGATCAAGGCCGTCGCGATCGCCAACCACGGCATGTCGGTCCTGCAGATCCGCCGTGGTGCCGCCCCGGGGTCGTGGAAGCGCATCACCCCGTCGAGCAAGACGCCCAAGAACCGTCGCATCCACGCCGGCACCGGGTTCCGCCTCGACGGGCCGGCCGCCGGCGACGAGCGCCTACGGACCGCCGCGGACCCCACCGGCACCCTGGTGCGCGGCACCTTCGGCAACTGCGCCGGCGGGATGACGCCGTGGGGGACCGTGCTGTCGGGGGAGGAGAACTTCAACGGCTACTTCGACAAGTCCGGTGAGCTCGACCCGCGCTACACCGCCGAGTACGCGCGCTACGGCATCGCCGGGAGCGGCAAGGGCTGGCGCTCGGTCGACCCGCGCTTCGACCTGACCGTCGAGCCGCACGAGCCCCACCGCTTCGGCTGGATCGTCGAGGTCGATCCGCACGCGCCCAAGATGGGGCCGCGCAAGCACACGATGCTGGGTCGCTTCAAGCACGAGGGCGCCAACGTGATCGTCTCGGCCAACGGCCACGCGGTCGTCTACATGGGCGACGACGAGCGCGGCGACTACCTCTACAAGTTCGTCTCGGCCGCCAAGGTCGACAAGCGCACCAACCTCGCCGGTCGCAACGCCAACAAGGAGCTGCTCACCGCCGGCACGCTGTACGTCGCCAAGCTGACCGGTGACGGCTCCGACGACGGGCAGTACGACGGCACCGGCCGCTGGCTCAAGCTGTGCACCGACACGACCTCCTTCGTCCCCGGTATGTCGGTCGCCGACGTCCTCATCTTCACCCGGCTCGCCGCGGACAAGCTCGCGCCGACCAAGATGGACCGCCCCGAGGACGTCGAGCCCAACCCGGTCAACGGCCGCATCTACGCCGCGCTCACCAACAACTCCGACCGCGGCAAGTCCACGATGCCGGTCGACGAGGCCAACCCGCTGGCCTCCTCGATGGTGCGCACCGCACCGGGCGCCCCCCTGACCTCCGCCTCGGGCAACCGCAACGGCTACGTCCTGGAGATCGCCGAGACCGGCCGGCTCGGTCATGCGGACCGCTACTTCGCCTGGAACCTGATGCTCGTCTGCGGCGACCCGGCCGCCGCCGAGACCTGGTTCGGCGGGTTCGACAAGTCCCAGGTCAGCCCGATCAGCTGCCCGGACAACGTCAGCTTCGACAGCGCCGGCAACCTGTGGATCTCCACCGACGGCAACGTCCTGGGCTCCAACGACGGCATCTTCCGGGTGCCGGTCGAGGGGGCGCGGCGCGGTCAGGTCCTGCAGTTCCTCACCGTGCCGCTCGGTGCCGAGGCGTGCGGTCCGCTGGTCACCGACTCCGACCGCTCGCTGTTCTTCGCCGTGCAGCACCCCGGCGAGATCACCGGCGCCACCTTCGAGAAGCAGTCGAGCACCTGGCCGCACACCGACGACTTCCCGCGGCCCTCGGTCTGCGTGGCCTACGTCGACCGCTGACCCGCACCGTGCGGCGGCCGACCGCGCCTCAGGTGATCGTCATGCCCCCGTCGACCGCCAGGGTCTGCCCGGTCACGTAGCCGCCCGCGGCCGAGGCCAGGAACACCACGGTCGCGGCCAGCTCGGCCGGGTCGCCCTTGCGGCCGGCGGGGATGCGCGGCATCTGCGAGTCGAGGTAGCCCTCGGGGTACTGGTCGGTCATCTCGGAGACGAAGAACCCCGGCGCGATCGCGTTGACGCGGATGCCCTTGCGTCCGGTCCACTGCTGGGCGAGGTCACGGGTCAGGCCGATGAGCCCGGCCTTCGACGCGGCGTACGCCGCCTGGGGGAGCCCGGCGGTGGTGAGGCCCAGGACCGAGGAGATGTTGATGATGCTCGACCCGGGCTGCATCACCCGCCCGCAGGCCTGCGCCATCCAGTAGCAGCCGTTGAGGTTGACGTCGATGACGGCGCGGAACTCGTCGGGCCGCTCGCGGGTCGCGGGGGCGGCGGTGCCGATGCCGGCGTTGTTGACCAGGATGTCGACGCGGCCGAACTCCTCCATCGCCAGGGCGACGAGGTTGGTGCACGAGTCGGGGTCGGCGACGTCGGTCGCGACCGTGAGCGCGCGGCGGCCGGCACCCTCGACGAGGGCTGCGGTGTCGGCGAGGCGGTCGGCGCGGCGCGCACCGAGCGCGAGGTCGGCACCTGCCTCGGCCAGGCCCTGGGCGAAGGCGACGCCGAGGCCGCTGGAGGCGCCGGTGACGACGGCGACCTTGCCGTCGAGTCGGAACATGTCGGGGACGGTCTGGGTGACGGACATGGTCGGATCGTAGGCGGCGGACGGCTCAGCTCGCGCCGAGCTGCGCCTTGATGTCGGTCTTGAGCACCTTGCCGACCTTGGAGCGCGGCAGGTCGTCCCAGACCTCGACCTGCTTGGGGGTCTTCACGCTGCCGAGCCGGTCCTTGACGAAGGCCTTGACCTGCGCCGGGTCGATCACGGCGCCGGCCCGGGCCTGGACGACCGCCACCACACGCTCGCCCCACGTGTCGTCGGGGAGCCCGACGACCGCACAGTCCTGCACGTCGGGATGGGACATCACGGCCTGCTCGACCTCGGTGGAGTAGACGTTGAAACCGCCGGTGATCACCATGTCCTTGGCGCGGTCGACGATGAACAGGAACCCCTCGTCGTCCAGGAGCCCGATGTCGCCGGTGTGGTGCCACCCGTGGGCCGAGGCCGCCGCGGTGGCGGCGGCGTCGTGGAGGTAGCCGGCCATGACCAGCGACGAGCGGACGACGATCTCGCCCGTCTCGCCGGTGGGCAGCAGGGTGCCGTGCTCGTCCATGATGGAGACCGTCACCAACGGAGCCGGACGCCCCGCTGATGACAGCCGTTCGAGGGCGATGCTCCCGTCGGGACGGAAGTGCTCGCGGGGCGACAGCGTCGAGATCATCATGGGTGCCTCGGTCTGGCCGAAGAGCTGTGCCATCACCGGGCCGATGCGGGTCAGTGCCTCCTCGAGGCGGACCGCGGACATCGGCGCCGCGCCGTACCAGAAGCACTGCAGGCTGGAGAGATCAGTGCTCTCGAGTCGCTCGTGGGCCAGGACCATGTAGATCAGCGTCGGCGGCAGGAACGTGTGGGTCACCCGGTGGCGCTCGACGTGGTCGAGGAAGCCGCCGACGTCGGGGGAGCGCATCACGACGACCTCGCCGCCCCGGGCCAGCACCGGGAAGCACAGCACCCCGGCAGCGTGGGTGAGCGGCGCCAGGGCCAGGTAGACGGGCCGTCCCTCCCACGGATAGCTCATCAGCGTGATGGCGCTCATCGTCTCGAGGTTGTGATGGGTGAGCAGCACGCCCTTGGGTCGACCGGTCGTGCCGCCGGTGCCGACGACCATGGCCACGTCGTCGATCGGCGTCGGGTCCGGGCCGGGCGCTCCGCCGTCGAGGAACTCGTGCCAGCCGAGCGCGAAGTCGACCTCGGCGTCGAGGCACACCAAGGTCGCTAGGGCCGGGAGGTCGCCGCGGACCTGGTCGACCAGCGGGGCGAACGACGCCTGGAAGACGAGAGCGGTGCACTCGAACAGGGCGAGCAGGTCACGGTTCTCGGCGGCCTCGTTGCGTGGGTTGATCGGGCACCACACGGCGCCGGCCCGGCTGATCCCGAACACGGTCGTGAACGCCACCGGGTCGTTGGCCGACAGGATCGCCACCTTGTCGCCCGGCCGCACGCCGCGGGCCGCCAGCGCCGCCGAGATGCGGAGGCTGAGCTCCCGCACCTCGGCGTACGAGCTGGTCGCGCCGTCGGTGGTCAGGCAGGGTGCGTCCGGCCCGATCGACCAGCCCTTGTCGAGGTAGTCGACGAGCCGCATGCCCACGGTGCGCTCAGCCCTCGACCGTCAGCACGGGCTCGGAGACGAGACCGAAGGAGCGCAGGACGCCGAGCAGCTCGCGGTGGCCGAACGCCTGGCACCCCGAGGCGAAGCCGACGCGACGTGGGGGCTGCTGGAGCAGCGCGTAGGCGGCGTACGCCTGGAGCAGCCCGGTCTGCTTGTAGTTCTGGTTGCCGTGGATGACGCAGTGGGCCCGACCGAGCGGACCCGAGGCGTGCACCGAGTCGAGCGTCTTGTTGAGGCGGGGGTTCTCGCGTGGCGGCATCTCGCTCATCACCTGCGCTGCGGTCGCGGCCAGGGCGACGTACTTGTCGTCGGAGCTCATCCCCTCCGTGGCCGCAACGGCCCCGGCGACGATCTGGGGGACCGCGAGCATCAGCCCACGGTTGAAGACGCCACCGAGCGCCTTGACGTTGGCGACCCGGGGGTCGGTCCGGTACCAGACCGGGTGGGACGTGCCGCCCCACGGCAGCGCGAGGGCGACCTCGTGCTGGCCGGGGATGGAGAGGTGGGCGTGACCGCCGTCGGGGTCGAACGGGACGTAGGCGTTCTGCTCGAGGTAGTGCGCCCCGGACAGGGCCGCGTTGAACAGGATCGTCTGGGTCGAGGCGATGGTCGGGCTGCCGCCCCAGAACACCGCGATGTCGAGGGTGTCGAGGCCGGGGCGCTCGAGTGCGACCTCGGCCGCGATCTCGCCGGTCGTGTACATCTGGGCGATGCCGGGGGCGAGCAGCAGCCCGGCGGCGGCGAAGTCGGCTCCCCACCTCTCGTCGCAGGTGATCAGCCAGTCCTGCTCACCGGTGGTGTCGGTGTAGTGGGCGCCGGTCGCCAGGCACGCCTCGACGACCTCCGGACCCCACTTGCTGAACGGGCCGACGGTGTTGAGCACCACGCTCGCGCCGGTGAAGAGCTCGGTCAGCGAGGCGAGGTCGTGGGTGACCTCGACGACCTCGTAGTCGGCAGTCTCGATGCCGGCGACGTTGCGGTCCATCGAGGCCTGCAGCTTGGCGCCGTCGCGGCCCGCGGCCACGAACGGGACGCCGTACTCGCGCAGGTACTCGCAGATGAGCCGGCCGGTGTAGCCGGACGCGCCGTAGACGACGACGCGCTTGGGGGTGTCGGTGTGGTCGCTCATGGTCACATCCCCATCCCGCCGTCGACCGACAGGCCGGTGCCGGTGACGAAGCGGGCGGCGTCGGAGGCCAGGAACACGACCGCGTCGGCCATGTCGCCGACCTCGCCGAGGCGACCCAGCGGGGTCTGCTCGATGACGGCGCCGACGGCGGCGTCGGGGGACTCGAAGAGCCCGAGCGTGGCCATGTCGACGGCGAGGCCGGTGCCCATGGCGGTGGGGACGAGCCCGGGGTAGATGCAGTTGACGCGGACGCCGTAGCCGAGCTTGCCGGCCTCCATGGCTGCGACGCGGGTGAGGCGGTCGACGGCCGACTTGGTGGCCGAGTAGATCGGGATGCCGGGGAAGGCGATGGTCGCGGCGACCGAGGAGATGTTGATGATGCTGCCGCCCTGACCGGCGGCGCCGCCGGGACGCATGGTGCGCAGGCCGTGCTTGATCCCGAGCGCGGTGCCAAGCACGTTGACGTCGAGCATGGTGCGGATGTCGGCCGGGTCGACGTCGGCGATCAGGCTGCTGATCTCGACGCCGGCGTTGTTGACGAGGATGTCGAGACGTCCGGTGCGCTCGACCGCGGCAGCAGCGGCGGCCTCCCAGGACGGCTCGTCGGTGACGTCGAGGTGGACGGCGGAGTGGGCGCCGCCCAGCGACTCGGCGACCTGGGCGGCCAGCTCGTCCTGCAGGTCGGCGACCACGACGGTGGCTCCGGCGGCGGCGAGGGCATGGGCCATGCCCTCGCCGAGGCCTTGGGCTGCGCCGGTCACCAGGGCGGTGCGTCCGGTCAGGTCGAACACGGTCATGAAGGCTCCTCGAGCGTCGTCGGTCTGGGGCTGGTGCTGCCTGCTGTGGGGACCGTCACAACGTAGCCCCATTCTCTGGACGACTGTCAAGAGAAATCTTGACGGACGTCCAGAAAATGCTGGACATGTGTCAGGATGACGCCATGACCTCGACCCGGGAGGCCCGTCGCGCCCCTGCCGACAAGCACGACGCGCGCCGCAACGAGCTGGCCGAGTCGGCGCTGCGCACGCTGGGCGAGATCGGCTACGCCAAGGCCAGCCTGCGCGAGATCGCCCACAACTCCGAGTTCAGCCACGGCGTCGTGCACTACTACTTCCACGACAAGCTCGAGCTCATCGTCTACTGCGTGCGCTACTACAAGGCCCAGTGCGTGACGCGCTACGACGCGGTCGTCGAGGACGCCACGACTCCCGACGGGCTGCTCGACGCGTTCGCCGCCAAGCTCGTCGAGACCCTGCGCGACGAGGCGCCGATGCACCGCCTCTGGTACGACCTGCGCACCCAGAGCATGTTCGAGGAGGGGCTGCGCGAGGCGGTCACGCTCATCGACTCCACGCTCGAGCAGATGATCTGGCGCGTCGTCGCCCGCTACGCCGAGCTGGCGGGACGTGCGCCGGCGCTCGTCCCGGCAGCGGCCTACGGCGTGCTCGACGGGCTGTTCCAGCAGGCCCTGCTCGGCCACCAGACCGGCGACCCGGTGGCGGCCCAGCGGGTGCTCGACGACCTGGTCGCCCAGGTGCACACGCTGATGCCGCTGATGCTCGCCCCCTGACGGGCGCCTCCTGCTGCCGTCTGCTGCTGTCAGGGGCGTCGTGCCCGCAGCTCGGCGTCGAGCGAGGCGTCGTACGCCGCCACCGCACCGGCCGTGGCCGGGTCGGTGAGTCGCCGCAGCAGCTCGTCGACCTCGACCGTCTCGACCTGCTGCTCGAGCCACCACAGGTGGCCCCACGGGTCGACGAGCCTCGCCCCGGCCGCACCTTGCGGCAGCAGCGTGCGGGGAGTGACGACGCGGGCCCCTGCCGCCTCGGCCGCGGCCAGCACGCCGTCGATGTCGTCGACGCGCAGCCGGAACAGCGCCGGGCGGGGCACCCAGTCGGGGTCGGCGTCGACCACGACGAACGTCGTGTCGCCCAGGACCGTCTCGGCGTGGCCGACCCGGCCGTCAGGCCCGGGCACGCGACCGATCTCGCGGGCGCCGTACACGTCGGCGAGGAAGGCGAGCAGACCGTCGGCGTCGGCCGTCACGATCCAGGGGGACACGGTGACGGCAACCATGTACCGACCCTAGGGCGGTGCGCGGTAAGGTGCTCGCGTGAGCACCCACACCCTGCTTCTCGGACAGCCGCGCTGATCGTTCGATCTGCGTGGCCACCCCTCCATGCGAGGGGTTTTTTCATGTCCGGACCAGGTGAGCACCAGCAGCAGACGAGCAGGAGCAGAGCATGAGCGAGCAGAGCAGCCCCGAGGCAGCGACGTACGACGTCGCGTCGACCGAGCAGAAGTGGCAGCGGGTGTGGGCCGAGACCGAGCCCTTCCGCGCCGACGACGACTCGGCCAAGGAGAAGCACTACGCGCTCACGATGTTCCCCTACCCGAGCGGTGACCTGCACATGGGCCACGCCGAGGTGTTCGCCCTGCACGACGTGATCGCGCGCTACTGGCGCTTCCGTGGCTACGAGGTGCTCAACCCGATGGGTTGGGACTCCTTCGGCCTGCCGGCCGAGAACGCCGCGATCAGGAACGACGAGCACCCGGCGACCTACACCTACGCCAACATCGAGACGCAGGCCGCGTCGATGAAGAACTACGGCCTGGCGTTCGACTGGTCACGCCGGCTGCACACCTCCGACCCCGAGTACTACCAGTGGACCCAGTGGCTGTTCCTGAAGTTCCGCGAGCGCGGGCTGGCCTACCGCAAGAACAGCCCGGTCAACTGGTGCCCCCAGGACCAGACGGTGCTGGCCAACGAGCAGGTGCTGGCCGACGGCACGTGCGACCGGTGCGGCGCTGTGGTCACCAAGCGCGACCTGACGCAGTGGTACTTCAAGATCACCGACTACGCCCAGGAGCTGCTGGACGACCTGGAGACGCTGGCGCCGACCTGGCCCGACCGCGTCATTACCGCCCAGCGCAACTGGATCGGTCGCTCCGAGGGCGCCCACGTCGACTTCGTGGTCGAGGGTCGCGAGGAGCCCCTGACCGTCTACACGACGCGTCCCGACACCCTGTTCGGCGCGACGTTCATGGTGGTCGCGGCCGACGCGGCGCTGGCGGCCGAGCTGGTCACCGACGCCCAGCGCCCGGCCTACGAGGCCTACCTGGAGTCGGTGCGCACCGCCTCCGACATCGACCGGCTGGCCAGCGACCGTCCCAAGACCGGCGTCGACCTGGGCGTCACCGCGGTCAACCCCGTCACCGGGGCCTCGATCCCGGTCTACGCCGCCGACTACGTGCTGGCCGACTACGGCACCGGCGCGATCATGGCCGTCCCCGGGCAGGACCAGCGCGACTGGGACTTCGCGAAGGTCTTCGGCCTGCCGGTGGTGCGCACCGTCCAGCCGACCGACGGCTTCGAGGCCGACGGCGGCGAGGCCTTCACCGGCGCCGGGCCGGCGATCAACTCCACCAACGACGAGATCTCGGTCGACGGGATGGAGATCCCGGAGGCCAAGTCGACGGTCATCACCTGGCTGGAGGCCAAGGGCGTCGGTCGCGGCACCGTCAACTACCGGCTGCGCGACTGGCTGCTGAGCCGGCAGCGCTACTGGGGCGTGCCGATCCCGGTGATCCACTGCCCGAGCTGCGGCGAGGTCGACGTCCCCCTGGACCAGCTGCCCGTCGAGCTGCCCGAGCTGCGCGGCGCCGACCTGAAGCCCAAGGGCACCTCGCCGCTGGCGGCGGCGTCCGACTGGGTCAACGTCACCTGCCCGAGCTGCGGCGGTCCGGCCAAGCGCGACAGCGACACGATGGACACCTTCGTCGACTCGTCCTGGTACTTCCTGCGCTTCACCTCGCCCGGCTACACCGACGGTCCGTTCGACCCCGCCAAGGCCGACGCGTGGATGCCGACCGACATCTACATCGGCGGCGTCGAGCACGCGGTCCTGCACCTGCTCTACGCCCGGTTCTTCACCAAGGTGCTGGCCGACATGGGGCTGCTGCAGACGCGCGAGCCGTTCGCCGCGCAGCTCAACCAGGGCTTCGTCATCAACCAGGGCAAGAAGATGAGCAAGTCCCTGGGCAACGGCGTGAGCCTGGGCGCCCAGCTGGCCGAGTTCGGCGTCGACGCCGTCCGGCTGACGCTGATCTTCGCCGGACCGCCCGAGGACGACATCGACTGGGCCGAGATGAGCCCCGCCGGGTCCCTGAGGTTCCTGCAGCGCGCCTGGCGGCTGGGCAACGACGTCACCTCGGCCCCCGGCGTCGACCCCGCGACGGGCGACGTGGCCCTGCGCCGGGTCACGCACCGCGTCGTCGCCGACGCCGAGACCCTGGTCGAGAGCCACCGGTTCAACGTGATGGTCGCGCGCACCATGGAGCTGGTCAACGCGACCCGCAAGGCCATCGACACCGGGGTGGGCGGGGCTGACCCGGCCGTGCGCGAGGCCGTCGAGGCCGTGGCCATGCTGCTGTCGATGGTGGCGCCGTACGTCGCCGAGGAGCTGTGGGAGACCCTGGGCCACGCGCCGTCGGTCGCCAACGCGGCCTGGCCCGTCGTCGACCCCGCGCTGCTGGTCGAGGAGTCCGTCACCGCCGTCGTGCAGATTCAGGGCAAGGTCCGCGCGCGGCTGGAGGTCGACCCCGGCATCAGCGCGGCCGACCTGGAGGCGCTGGCGCTGGCCGACCCGGCCGTCGTCGCCGCGATCGACGGGCGTGAGGTGCGCAAGGTGATCGTGCGCGAGCCCAAGCTGGTCAACGTCGTCGTCTGACCTCGGACGGCGCGCGGCGGTCCACTAGCATCCGGCCATGCCATCGGTCGTCGTCGTCACCGACTCGACGGCGAGCCTGCCTCCCGAGGTCGCCGAGGCGCGCGGCATCGTCGTGGTGCCCCTGCAGGTCGTGATCGGCGCCGACTCCTACGACGAGGACTCCGAGGAGGCCTCGCCCGAGCGCGTCGCCGCGGCGCTCAAGGAGTTCCGGCCGGTCAGCACGTCGCGCCCTGCCCCCGAGGTGTTCCGCGAGGTCTACGCCCGCCTCGCCGCCGAGGGGGCCGACGCGATCGTGTCGGTCCACATCTCCGGCGACATGAGCGGCACCTTCGAGTCCGCGCAGGTCGCTGCGCGCGGTGGTCCGGTGCCGGTGACGTGCGTCGACAGCCGCCAGGTCGGCGTCGCCACCGGGTACGCCGCCCTCGCGGCCGCGCAGGCCGCCGCGGCCGGGGCCACCGCCGCTGAGGCGGCCGCGGCCGCGCGTGAGCGGGCAGCCGCGTGCTCGTCGTACTTCTACGTCGACACGCTCGAGTACCTGCGCCGTGGCGGTCGGATCGGGGCCGCGGCCGCGCTGCTCGGCGGGGCCCTCGCGGTGAAGCCGCTGCTGACCATCGAGGGCGGCGTCGTCTCCTCCCTCGAGCGGGTGCGCACCTCTGCGCGCGCGCTCGCGCGGCTCGGCGAGCTGGCCGTCGCCGCGGCCGGCGACGAGCAGGTCGACGTGTGCGTCGCGCACCTCGCCAACCCCGATCGCGCCGCGGCGCTCGCGGACACGCTGGGCGAGCGGCTGGCCGACCAGCTCGGCGGACGCGAGGTCTGGTGCGCCGAGATCGGCGCCGTGCTGGGCGCGCACGTCGGCCCGGGGATGATCGCCGTCTGCGTGGCCCCGGCCGGGTAGGCAAAGCCGGTCGGGCCGGCTGTGGGAACAGCCCGGAGTCGTCCACAGGCCGCCGTCGGACGCGTCCGTCCACAGCCCCTGGCCGCGGGCCCCGCCCCCGTCGCCGTCCCCGCCTACGGTCCTCGGCATGCGCAGCCGTCGACCCAGCCCCGAGCACCAGGAAGCCGTCTCCCGGCGGCTCGCCCTGCTCTCCGAGCAGCTGGCGAGCACCCGGCAGGAGGCGCCGGCCGTCGGTGACGAGTGGTGGGGCGAGCACACCCGGGTCGCCCCGCTGCGCCCGGCACTCCACGTCGTGTCCCCTCCATTGGAGGAGGCGGTACGGGAGGAGCCGGTGCGGGAGGAGCCGGTGCGGGAGGAGCCGGCGACGCCGTGGGGCGAGCTCGTGCCCGACCGGCACCACGATCCCGCCCCCGTGATGGTGCCGGTGCCGGGTCGACATGCCGACCGACGACGGTTGACCTGGTCGGCGGTGCTGCCCGAGACGCTGCGCGGCCGGGTGGCCCTCGGGCCCGGGCCGGTCGCCGTCGTCGCGGTGCTGGTCGCCGTGGGGCTGGGCTGGACCTGCTGGCAGGTGGTCCGCGACGACCCCGGGCCGTCGTCCCCGGTCCCCGTCGCGAGTGCCGCGAGTCCCGCCGGCGACCTCGTCCCGGTCGGCGCCGCGCCCGCGTCGTCGGCCCCGGCCGAGGGGAGCACCAGCGCGGGTGCGGCCGGGGGTGCCGCTGCGGCCACGGTCACCGTCGACGTGGCCGGCCGTGTGCGTCGGCCCGGCATCGTCGTCCTCGATGCCGGCTCGCGGGTGGTCGACGCGCTGAAGAAGGCCGGGGGAGCCCGTGGCTCGGTCGACCTGACCACGCTCAACCTGGCCCGGCCCCTGGTCGACGGGGAGCAGATCCTCGTCGGGGTCGAGGGGGCTGCCGCGCCGCCATCCCCGGTCGCCACCAGCGGCGCGGGCGGTGGTGGTGGTGGTGGAGCGCCCGCCGCGCTGGTCGACCTCAACCTCGCCGACCAGGCCCAGCTCGAGGGCCTGCCCGAGATCGGGCCGGTGACCGCAGCCGCCATCGTGCGGTGGCGCGACGAGCACGGAGGGTTCAGCGCGGTCACCGAGCTGCTCGAGGTCGACGGCATCGGCGACGCCACGTTGGCGACGCTGACACCGCTGGTGACGGTGTGAGGCCGCGCGGGTGCCGAGCATCGCCGACGAGTCCCCGGCCGACCACGAGGAGGCCCGCGCGCCCGATGCCGAGCGGCTCCGGGCCGACCTGCGGATGCCGTTGCTGGCCGCGGCGGCCTGGGCTGGCGGCCTGGCGGCTCTCCACCTGCCGAGGGCCGGCGCCTGCCTCGCCGTCCTGGTCGCCGGCCTCGGGCTCCTGGCCGTCGCCCGGGTGCGGGGCCGGCCCGGTGAGGTCGCGACGGTCCTCGCCGCCCTGCTCCTCGCCGCGGGCGTCCTGGCCTCCGCCGTGGTGCGGGCCGAGGCGGTCGGGCAGAGCCCGGTCGCCGACCTCGCGCGGGAGGGTGCGGTGGTGGAGTTCCTCGGGGTCCTCACCTCCGACCCCCGCCCGGTCAGGAGCCCCTACGGCGACCAGGTCGCCGTCCGTCTCGAGGTGCACGAGGTCGTCGGTCGCGGCCGGGTGCACCGGGTGGCGGTCCCGGTGCTGGTGCTCGGTGACCCCGCCTGGGCCGGGGAGCCACTGGGCGCCACCGTGCGAACCGGTGGGCGGCTCGCCGTCCCCGACGGTGGCGAGAGTGACCTCGCCGGGCTGCTGACGGGTGCCTCGGCCCCGACGCAGGTGCGTGCTCCCGACCTCTGGTGGCGTGCGGCCGGCGCCGTACGCGCCTCGATCCGTGCGTCGGTGGCCCACCGTCCCGCCGACCAGCGCGCGCTCGTGCCCGCCCTGGTCGACGGCGACGACACCGCCCTCGACCCCGATCTCGAGGCCGACTTCCGTACGACGGGACTGACCCACCTGACGGCCGTCAGCGGCACCAACCTGACCCTCGTCGTGGGCTTCCTGCTCGTCCTGGCGCGCTGGTGCCGGGTCCGCGGGCGCTGGCTGGTGCTCGTCGCCGTCCTCGGCATCCTCGGGTTCGTACTCCTCGCCCGCACCGAGCCCAGCGTGCTGCGAGCCGCAGCGATGGGCACGGTCGGGCTGGTCGCCATGGGCTCCAACGGACGTCGCCGGGCGACCCGCGGTCTCGCGGTGGCCGTCGTCGTCCTGCTGCTGGTGCAGCCCACGTTGGCCGGGTCGGCGGGCTTCGTGCTGTCCACGCTGGCGACCGCCGGGATCGTGCTGCTCGCCCCGGGGTGGCGCGACGCGATGGCGCAGTGGCTGCCGCGCTGGCTCGCCGAGGCCCTCGCCGTACCGGGGGCCGCCCAGGTGGCGTGCACCCCCGTCGTGGCCGCGCTCTCGGGTCAGGTCAGCCTGGTGGCGGTCCTGACCAACCTGCTGGTCTCCCCGGTCGTGGGCCCTGCGACCGTGCTCGGGCTCGCCGGGGGACTCGTCGGGCTGGTGTCCGCCCCGCTCGGACGCCTGCTCGGCACCGGCGCGGGGTGGTGCGTCGGCTGGATCGCCGAGGTGGCCCGCACCGGGGCCGACCTCCCGCTCGCCGCGCTCGACTGGGGTACCGACGCCTGGTCGTTGGCGGTGCTCACGGCGTGCTGCGTCGCCCTCACGCTGCTGGCTCCGGTCGTGCTGCGCTCGGCCCGGCTCACCGTCCCCCTCGCTGTGGTGGCCGTCGTGGTGACGACCGTCCCGCTGCCGACGCCGGGATGGCCGGCGGCGGGCTGGGTGCTGGCGATGTGCGACGTGGGCCAGGGTGACGCGTTGGTGCTCAACGCGGGACCCGGTGCCGGGGTGGTGGTCGACGCCGGACCCGACCCCGCGCTGGTCGACGGGTGCCTCGACCGCCTCGACGTCGAGCGTGTGCCGCTGCTGGTGTTGACCCACTTCCATGCCGACCACGTCGACGGGTTGGCCGGGGTCCTCGACGGCCGCGAGACAGGGGCGGTGTGGACCACGTCGCTGCTCGACCCGCCCGCCGCGGTCGACGACGTCGTGGCCCAGAGCGCTGCGGCGGGGGTGGTGCCGACCCTGCCGGCCCGGGGCGCGAGCCGGTTCGGCGCCGTGGTCGTCCAGGCGGTCTGGCCGCGTCCGGGCCCGCCGGTGGCCGGTCCGGGCGACGGGAGCACCGCCAACGACGCGAGCGTCGTGCTGGTGGCCGAGGTCGGCGGGGTCCGGGTGCTGCTCACCGGCGACGTGGAGCCGCCCGGGCAGGCGGCGCTCGCCCGGGCCCTCCCGGGGCTCGACGTCGACGTCCTCAAGGTGCCCCACCACGGCTCGCGCTACCAGGACCTGCCGTGGCTGCTCTCCGTGCGCGCCGAGGTGGCGCTGGTCTCGGTGGGTGCCGACAACGACTACGGGCACCCCTCGCGCGACGTCGTCGACGCGCTGACCGACGCCGGCACCGACGTGTTCCGCACCGACGAGGGCGGCGACCTGCTCGTCGTACCCACGGGTGGGGGCGGGGTCCGGGTGCGCTCGCGCGGGGGGTGAGAGCACTGTCGGCGGCGTGTGCCAGGGTGGCGCCATGCGAGCCAGCGACGTGCTGGGCCGGGTCATCCTGGTCACCGGCAAGGAGGAGTTCCTCAACGCGCGCACGGTCCAGACGGCGCGCGAGGTCGTCCTGGCCCACGATGCCCAGGCCGAGGTGGCCGACAGCCTCGCCGCCGACCTGAGCTCGGCGACCCTCGGCGAGCTCACGGCGCCGTCGTTGTTCTCCTCGACCCGGTTCGTGGTGGTCCGCGCCCTCGAGCACCTCACCGAGGACGCCGCGCCCGGCCTGCTGGACTACGCCGCCGCGCCGGTCGACGACGTGGCCCTGGTGCTGGTCCACGGCGGGGGCGCCAAGGGGTCAGGCCACCTCGCCAAGCTGCGCAAGCTCAAGACGGTCACCGAGCACAAGTCCGAGGAGCCAAAGGCCTCGGAGTTCCCCGGCTTCGTCACCTCCGAGGTACGCCGTCACGGCGCGAGCATCGACAACGACGCCGCCCGCACCCTCGTCGACTCCGTGGGCCAGGACCTGCGCTCCCTCGCGGCCGCGGCCCACCAGCTGACCAACGACTTCCCCGGCGAGAAGCTCACCGCCGACAAGGTCGCGCGCTACTTCGGCGGTCGCGCCGAGGCCAAGTCGTTCGTGGTCGCCGACCACGCGTTCTCCGGACGTCGCGAGCAGGCCCTCGAGGAGCTGCGCTGGGCCCTCGACAACGGCACCGCCGCGGTGCTCATCACCTCCGCCTTCGCCGGCAGCGCCCGCGGGCTGGCCCGCTACAAGGGCGCGCCACGGGGCCTGCGCGAGGCCGACCTGGCCCGCGACGTCGGCGTCCCGCCCTGGAAGCTCAAGACGATCCGCGGCCAGGCCCAGTCGTGGTCCGAGTCCGGTCTGGCACGCGCGATCCGTGCCGTCGCCCAGGCCGACGCCGACGTCAAGGGCGCGTCCAGCGACGCGGCGTACGCCCTGGAGCGGCTGGTCTTGACCGTCGCCGCCCTGCGCGACTGATCACCGACCCGTCGCCCACGGGCGACGGGTCAGTGCTGATTCACGATCGACCCGTCGCCCACGGGCGACGGGTCAGCGCGAAAACGGCGACGACCCGCCACCGGAGGTGACGGGTCGTGCGTGAAGCGAGGGGGTCAGAGCGACGCCGACTGCTTGGAGATGGCCGACTTGCGGTTGGCGGCCTGGTTCTTGTGGATGACGCCCTTGGAGGCGGCCTTGTCGAGCTGACGGTTGGCCTCGCGGCCGAGCGTGAGGGCCTGGTCCTTGTCGCCGGACTCGGCGGCCTCGCGGAACTTGCGGATCACGGTCTTGAGGCCGGACTTGACGGCCTTGTTGCGCTCGTGACGCTTCTCGTTCTGCTTGTTGCGCTTGATCTGGCTCTTGATGTTCGCCACGGTGTGCCTTCGCCTCGATGGAACGTGCTGGACTGTGCTGAGTTCGGGAGCGTGGGCACGCCGGAGCGGCCTGACACGCGACGGACAAAGTTACCAGTGGGCCGATCAGGAACCCAATTCGACGCCGATCCCCAGGCGCCGGGCAGCGGCGCCGAGGAACCGTGCCGACTCCTGACGGCGGAAGGTGCCCAGGGCGGGCAGCCCGACGTCGACCGCCGTGTGGGCGCGCAGGGCGAGGTGGGACCCCATGCCGACCAGCACCGAGGTGACCTGCTCCTGCGCGTCGGCGAGGGCGGGCGAATGCGCCAGGGAGTGGTCGAACCACGGCCGGTCCACCCGCTCCAACCGCGCCAGCATCGGGTCGAGCCAGGCCGGTCCGACGCCGCACGCGCCCCAGTCGAGGACGACGATCTCACCGCTGGGGCGCCGCAGCAGGTTGTCGTTGCGGATGTCGTAGTGCACCAGCCGGTCCATCGGTACGTCGCCCAGCGCGACGACCCCGGGCCGCAGGGTCTCGGCGTGCTCGACGACCCAGCGAGGCATCAGGTCGGGCGGCACCTCCGCGGCGCGGTCGAGCCCGCTCACCCACGACGCGAACACGGCGCGCAGATTGACCAGTCCGGGTGCGTAGAGCGGGTGGCCGTCACCCGGGTCGCCCGCCAGGCCGGCGGGATCCGGCACCCGCTGCCGCATCACCCGTCCCAGCTCGTCGGTCGCCTCCACCAGCTGCGCCATCTCGGCGTCGTCGCCGAGGTCGGGGTGGCGGCCCTCGACGTCCTCGAGCAGCAGCGCCACCCACGCCCCGTCGTCGTACGACGCCAGGAGGTCGGCCCACAGGGGGTGCGAGCCGAGCAGCCCCAGGGCCTGCACCTCGCGCCGGTAGAGGGTGGGGGAGTCGGGGTTGAGCTCGGACCCCACGGCCTTGACGAACGCCCGCGTGCCGTCGGCGCAGACCAGCCGGGTCACGCAGCCCGGCGACATCCCACCCGACTGCTCGAGCGTCGAGACCACCGGCGAGCCGAGGGTGGACTCGACCCACGCCCGCACCGGCGCCGGGACGGCGGCGTACGGCAGGTGCGTGCCTGCAGCGCGGGGAGCGCTCACTCCCCGGTCTCCCACCCGCGCCGCTCGCACAGCCAGTCCCAGAGCACGTCGCCCTGCCAGCGCTGGTGGTCGCGGAGGTGCGGCGACGTCGGGGGGACGGGGTCGTCGGAGGCCTTGAGGAAGTAGCCGATCACCAGCGCGAGCACGATGTCGACCGACTCCGCCGAGACCTCGGCGAACGTCGGGTGCTCGGCGAGCACCCGCTCGACGTCGAGCCCGTCGCCCCGCGGGCCGACGAGCAGGAGCAGGGAGTCGAGCCAGGCGGCTCCCACGACGGGCCAGTTCCAGTCGCACAGCACCGCGGTCCCGTCGGGGCGGACCAGGATGTTGTCGTCGCGGACGTCGGTGTGGACCACCGTGTCGCCCCCGACGACCTCGGCGAAGCGCGCCGCCAGCGCCGCGGCTTCGTCGCCGTGGGGGAGCACGAACGTCGAGCGCGCGTAGTCCCAGTGGGCCGGCCACGCGGCGAGCTCGGCCGCGAAGGTGTCGAGCGCGAGCCCGCCCGGCGGCGGGGTCGTCCGGGCCGCGGTCGTCGCGAGCATGTCCAGCGAGACCGCCAGGTCGGCGTCGGTCCAGGGGCGCACGGGCGCCCGGCCCTCGACGTGCTCGATGCCGAGGACGACCCAGTCGTCCGGCCCGCCGGGGTCGTGCAGCCACCGCAGTCGCGGAGCCGGTACGCCGAGGGGCAGGCCGGCCAGCTTGCGCGCCTCCTCGCGGTAGGACTCGGCGAACACCCGCTGTGCCTTCAGCGACGCCGCCTTCACGAAGTGGGTCGTCCCGTCCTGGCCCACCAGCACCGACGCGAACCCCGGTGTGAACCCCGAGGTCTGCGAGACCGCCCGCGCGACCGGGGTGCCGAGGTGACCCTCGATCACCGCGCGCAGGGCCGGCGGCAGGTGCGGCCACTCGAGACGCTGCGCCGTACGGCCGACGGGCGCGGGGTAGGGACGACGCACGCTCACGGGCCCATCCTGATCCATGCGCTGGTAGAACAGCGCACGTGCTGAGGTTCTACGTGCTGGGTGTCCTGGTGTTCCTCGGCGCGATCGCGACCCTGGCGGCGACCCTCGGCGGTCCCGGGTGGTTCCTGGTGCTGGCCGTCGCGGTCGCCCTGCTCCTGGTCGGCGTCCACGACCTGGTGCAGCGGCAGCACGCGATCCTGCGCAACTACCCGGTGATCGGGCACATGCGGTTCCTCATGGAGGGGATCCGGCCCGAGCTGCAGCAGTACTTCATCGAGCGCAACTTCGACGGCCGCCCCTACGACCGCAACACCCGCTCCTCGATCTACCAGCGCGCCAAGGGCGAGCAAGAGGCGCAGCCGTTCGGCACCGAGCGCGACCTGTACGCCGTCGGCTACGAGTACCTCGTCCACTCCAGCCGTCCCGTCGACCCGATGCCGGAGCCGCCGCGGGTGCGCATCGGCGGCCCCGACTGCACCCGGCCCTACGACATGGCGCTGCTCAACGTCAGCGCGATGAGCTTCGGCTCGCTGAGCGGCCACGCGATCCAGGCGCTCAACCAGGGCGCCGCGGCCGGTGGGTTCGCCCACGACACCGGCGAGGGCGCCATCAGCCCCCACCACCGCCACGGCGGCGACCTGGTCTGGGAGATCGGCTCGGGCTACTTCGGCTGCCGTACGCCGGACGGCGGCTTCGACGCGGCCACGTTCGCCGCCAAGGCGGCCGACCCCCAGGTCAAGATGATCAACCTCAAGCTCAGCCAGGGGGCCAAGCCCGGCCTGGGCGGGGTCCTGCCGGGCGCGAAGGTCGACGCCGAGATCGCCGAGACCCGCGGCGTGCCGATCGGGCGGACCGTCGTCTCCCCGGCCTACCACCGGGAGTTCTCGACCCCGCGCGAGCTGGTGCGCTTCGTGGCCCGGCTCCGCGAGCTCGCCGACGGCAAGCCGGTCGGCTTCAAGCTCTGCCTCGGCTCGCGGGTCGACCTGCTCGCGATCTGCAAGGCGATGGTCGAGGAGCGGATCACCCCCGACTTCATCGTGGTCGACGGTGCCGAGGGCGGCACCGGCGCGGCCCCGATGGAGTACTCCGACCACGTCGGGATGCCGCTCACGGAGGCCCTGATGACGGTGCACAACGCGCTGGTCGGCGCGGGGCTGCGCGACCGGGTCAAGGTCGGGGCCTCCGGCAAGGTCGCCACCGGCGTCGACGTCGTCAAGCGGATCATCCAGGGCGCCGACTTCACCAACGCCGCGCGCTCGATGATGATGGCGATCGGCTGCATCCAGGCCCAGACCTGCCACACCAACACCTGTCCCGTCGGTGTCGCGACCCAGGACCCCAAGCGCGTGCGCGCCCTCGACGTACCGACCAAGTCGCAGCGGGTGACCAGCTACCAGCGCGAGGTGGTCGCCGCTGCCACCGAGCTGGTCGCCTCGATGGGGCTGCGGTCCTTCGACGACCTCGAGCCGCGGATGCTCCGCCGCCGGATCGACCACGGCACCATCGCGTCGTACGCCGAGCTCTTCGACTACCTCGCGCCCGGGCAGCTGCTCACCGACGCGCCGGAGGCCTGGCGCGCCGACTGGGACCTCGCCGACCCCGACCGGTTCACCCCCTGAACGCTGACCCGTCGCCCATGGGCGACGGGTCAGCGCTGATATCGGATCGACCCGTCGCCCACGGGCGACGGGTCAGCGAATATGTCGGCTCGCGCGAAGCCTGGAAGAATGGGGGGCATCATGCCTTCGCCTGCCGCCGCCGCACCGCAGCCCGGTCACACCGACCCGGCGATCATCCGCAACTTCTGCATCATCGCCCACATCGACCACGGCAAGTCGACGCTGGCCGACCGGATGCTGCAGCTGACCGGCGTCGTCGACGCCCGGGCGGCGCGCGCGCAGTACCTCGACCGGATGGACATCGAGCGCGAGCGCGGCATCACGATCAAGAGCCAGGCCGTGCGGATGCCGTGGACGGTGCCGGCCGACAACCACGAGAGCGCCGAGCCCGGCACCTACGTGCTCAACATGATCGACACCCCGGGCCACGTCGACTTCACCTACGAGGTGTCGCGCTCGCTCGAGGCGTGCGAGGCCGCCGTGCTGCTGGTCGACGCCGCGCAGGGCATCGAGGCCCAGACGCTGGCCAACCTCTACCTCGCGATGGGCGCCGACCTCCACATCATCCCGGTGCTCAACAAGATCGACCTGCCGAGCGCCAACCCCGACAAGTTCGCCGCCGAGATCGCCGGCCTCGTGGGCTGCGACCCCGACGACGTGCTGCGCGTGAGCGCCAAGACGGGCCTGGGCGTCGCCGAGCTGCTCAACCACATCGTGGCCGAGACGCCGCCGCCGGTCGGCGACCCCGACAAGCCGGCCCGCGCCCTGATCTTCGACTCCGTCTACGACACCTACCGCGGCGTGGTCACCTACGTCCGCGTCGTCGACGGCAAGCTCAGCCACCGCGACCGGATCAAGATGATGTCCAACGGCGTCGTGCACGAGATGCTCGAGGTCGGCGTGATCAGCCCCGAGCCGGTGAAGTCCACCGACCTGGGCGTCGGCGAGGTCGGCTACCTCATCACCGGCGTCAAGGACGTCCGTCAGTCGCGGGTCGGTGACACGGTCACCACCCAGCACCACGGTGCGACCGAGGCGCTCGGCGGCTACAAGCACCCCAACCCGATGGTCTACGCCGGGCTCTACCCCATCGACGGCGACCAGTACGGCGACCTGCGCGAGGCCCTCGAGAAGCTGCAGCTCAACGACGCGGCGCTGGTCTACGAGCCGGAGACCTCCGGCGCCCTCGGGTTCGGCTTCCGGGTCGGCTTCCTGGGCCTGCTCCACATGGAGATCACCCGCGAGCGGCTCGAGCGCGAGTTCGACCTCGACCTGATCTCGACCGCGCCCAACGTGGTCTACGAGGTGATCCTCGAGGACGGCACCTCGGTCGAGGTGACCAACCCCAGCGAGTTCCCCGAGATGAAGATCGACGAGGTCCGCGAGCCCGTCGTCAAGGCCACGATCCTCAGCCCGAGCGACTACATCGGCACGATCATGGAGCTCTGCCAGACCAAGCGGGGCATCCTCGGCGGGATGGACTACCTGTCCGAGGACCGGGTCGAGATGCGCTACACGCTGCCGATGGGCGAGATCGTCTTCGACTTCTTCGACCAGCTCAAGTCGCGCACCAAGGGCTACGCCTCGCTCGACTACGAGCGGTCCGGCGAGCAGGCCGCCGACCTGGTCAAGGTCGACATCCTCCTCCAGGGCGAGCCCGTCGACGCGTTCAGCGCGATCGTCCACAAGGACGCCGCCTACGGCTACGGCGTGATGATGGCCAGCAAGCTCAAGGACCTCATCCCGCGCCAGCAGTTCGAGGTGCCGATCCAGGCCGCCATCGGCGCCCGCATCATCGCCCGGGAGAACATCCGCGCGATCCGCAAGGACGTGCTCGCCAAGTGCTACGGCGGCGACATCACCCGCAAGCGCAAGCTGCTGGAGAAGCAGAAGGAGGGCAAGAAGCGGATGAAGATGGTCGGTCGCGTCGAGGTCCCCCAGGAGGCCTTCGTCGCGGCGCTCTCCAACGACGGCGCGGGGTCGGCGTCCGAGAAGGGCAAGAAGTAGCGGGTGCACGTCCCACCCGGCTGGACGACGTACGACGACCCGCGCGGGCGCTGGCAGCCCTGGGTGGCGGCCCTGCCCCGGCTGGCGCGCGACGTCCTCGAGGAGTGGGAGCTCGTCGAGGACGGCGAGCAGCGGCACGGCGTCGCGGCGGTCGTGCTGATGGTCCGCACCGTCGAGGGCACGCCGGCGGCCCTCAAGATCGGGTTCCCCCACGAGGAGGCCGAGCACGAGCACGTGGCGCTCCAGTACTGGCACGGACGCGGCGCGGTCACGCTGCTGCGGGCCGATCCGCGCCGGTCGCTGATGCTGCTCGAGCGGCTGAGCACCACCGACCTTACCGACGCCTGGGACGTCGAGGCGTGCGAGACGGTCGCCGGTCTGTACCGCCGCCTCCACGTGCCCGCGCCGCCCCAGCTGCGCCGCCTGTCGTCGTACGTCGGGGAGTGGGTCGACCGCCTCGCCGGCCTGCCCCGTGACGCGCCGGTGCCGCACCGCCTGGTCGAGCAGGCGGTGTCCCTCGGCCGCGCGCTCGCCTCCGACGAGGCCACCGACGGCACGATGATCCACACCGACCTGCACTACGCGAACGTCCTGGCCGCCGACCGCGAGCCGTGGCTGGCCATCGACCCCAAGCCGCTCAGCGGCGACCCCCACTACGAGGTCGCGCCGCTGCTGTGGAACCGCTGGGACGAGCTCGAGGGGGACTACCGCGACGGGGTGCGGCGGCGCTTCCACGCCGTCGTCGATGCCGCGGGTCTCGACGAGGACCGGGCCCGCGACTGGGTCGTCGTACGGATGCTGACCAACGTGCTGTGGTCCTTGGAGGAGCGCGAGCCCGACGCCGACTGGATCACCCGCTGCGTCACGCTCGCCAAGGCCGTCCAGGACTGAGCCGGCTCGGCCCGAGCGGGCCCCGGGGTGACATGCCCCGGCTAGGCCTGCCGCTCGTACGCCGCGACCAGCCCGGTCATCAGCACCGCCGCGAGACCGGCGCCGACCGCGGGGTGCACCTCGCGGGCCACGAACCACGCCGCCACCGCGCAGCCGACCACCGCGACGGCGTACGCCGAGGCGGGCGCGAGCGTCGGGGGAGTGCGCGCCGGGGCGCGAAGGGTGGCGAAGAAGGCGACGAGCAGCAGCAGCAGGACCGCCGCGGCGGACACGCGGACCCGCTCGGCGTCGAGGGTGGTGACCACGACGAAGGCCGCCGCCCAGACCCCGACCAGGGGTGGGTACCACGCGGGCGCGCCGCTGTGGGGTGACCGGGGCACGCGTGCCGGGCGGGGTCCGCTCGTCGACGGCGACGGCGACGGCGACGGCACGCCCCGCCCGAAGAACGGGTCGGGTACGGCGGGTACGGCGGTGGCGGGGTCAGGCTCGCGCGGAGCGACGGGCGGGCGCGGGCCGGGGGTCCGGCGGGCCCGGACCTGGCCGGGGTCGAACGGCCTCCCCGGGTCGAGGTCGGGGCGCGGACCGGGGTGCTCGCCAGCCTCCCGCCGCGGGGTGGGTGCCTGCCCGGCGCGGGTCGGGGGGCGCTGAGCCGGATCGGGCTGCGTGGGCCGTGTGGGCTGGGTGGGGTGGGTGGGCTGAGCGGGCTGCGTCGGTTGCGTGGGCTGCGACCCGACGGGCGGCGCCGCGTCAGGCTCGGGCTCCGCGTCAGGCTCGGGCTCGACCTCCGGCTCGGGCTCCGGCTCGAACGTCTCCTTGCGGGCCTGGTCGGCCAGCTCGCGCGCCTCCTCGCGGCGGGCCTTGGCCGCGGCGCGGGCTGCGGCCAGCGCCTCGCTGCCCCGGCCCGAGTCCACAGGCGTCACACTAGTCATCTCGAGGGGAGGCTGGTGCCGTGTCGGTGGTCGTGTCGGTCAACGTGGGTCGCCCCCGCCCGGCGACGTGGACCGCGATCGGTCGTACCTCGATCGACAAGACCGCGGTGGCGGGGCCGGTCGCGCTCGGCCCGCTGGGCCTCGACGGCGACGAGGTCTCCAACCACCGGCACCACGGCGGGCCCGCCAAGGCGGCCTACGCCTTCGCCCGCGAGGACCTCGACCGCTGGGCCGAGGCGTTCGGGCTGCCCGTCCCCGACGGCATGTTCGGCGAGAACCTCACGACCGAGGGCCTCGACGTCAACGGCGCCGAGATCGGGGAGCGGTGGCGGATCGGCGACCCCGTCGGCGACCACGCCGTCGTCGAGGTGACGATGTTCCGCACCCCGTGCCAGACCTTCAAGGCCTGGCTCGCGCGCAACGGGTACGACGACCGCGCGTGGGTCCGACGGTTCGCCCAGGACCTCCGCCCGGGCGCCTACCTGCGGGTCGTCGTGCCCGGCACGGTGCGCGTGGGCGACCCGATCGAGGTGGTGCACCGCCCGGGCACCGACGTGACGGTGGCGTCGTGGTTCGGCGAGGTGTTCGCGCCACCCACCCGGGGTTGACCTGTCAGGACGCGCCCACGAGGTTGCGGCCGCGGGCTGGCGGGGCGCTGGCCCCGTGCTGGCCCCCTGCTGGCGGAGTGATCTAGGTTACTCACCAGAAACCCCACCCGTCTCGGCCGTCACCCGGAGTTAGACATGCCCGTCAACCACGATTCCTCGTTCGTCGACCACCTCGCGCCGAACGTCGCGGTCCAGTTCCTGGACCGCGTCCGGGCCTCACCCGGAGCCGAGGCGTTCCGCTTCCCGCGGGGGGAGTCGTGGGAGTCCGTCACCTGGCAGCAGGCAGGCGACCTGGTGTCGCGCCTGGCAGCGGGCCTGCTGTCGCTGGGCCTCGAGTCCGAGCAGCGGGTCGGCATCGCGTCCGGGACCCGCTACGAGTGGATCCTCGCCGACCTGGCGGTGATGTGCGCCGGTGGCGCCACCACCACGGTCTACCCCAGCACCAACGCCGACGACACGGGCTACATCCTGAGCGACTCCGAGTCGCGGTTCGTCTTCGCCGAGGACGACAGCCAGCTCGCCAAGCTGCGTGAGCAGGAGTCCGAGCTGGGTGGGCTGGTCAAGGTGATCACGTTCGACGGCGCGGCCGACGGTGACCGGGTGATCACCCTCGACGCGCTCGCCGAGCTCGGCGACGCCTACCTCGCCGAGCACCCCGGCGTGATCGAGCAGACCGCGGAGAAGATCCCGGCCGACCAGCTCGCGACCCTCATCTACACCTCCGGCACGACCGGGCGTCCCAAGGGCGTGCGCCTGACCCACCGCGCCTGGGTCTACGAGGGCGCCGCGATCAAGGCCCAGCACATCCTCGACGAGAGCGACCTGCAGTTCCTCTGGCTGCCCATGGCCCACTCGTTCGGCAAGGTGCTGCTCTCCACCCAGCTGGCGTGCGGCTTCGCCACCGCCATCGACGGCCGGGTCGACAAGATCGTCGACAACCTCGGCATCGTGAAGCCCACCTTCATGGGCGCAGCACCGCGCATCTTCGAGAAGGCCTACGGCCGCATCGTCACCATGACGGCGAGCGAGGGCGGCCTGAAGGAGAAGATCTTCAACCGGGCCTTCGCCGTCGGCGCCAAGGTCGACGAGCTGAAGCGCACCGGCGCCTCGGTGCCGCTCCCGCTCAAGGTCCAGCACGCCCTGTTCGACCGGCTGGTCTTCAGCAAGGTGCGTGACCGGTTCGGCGGTCGGGTCCGGTTCTTCATCTCGGGCTCGGCGGCGCTCAACGCCGAGATCGCCCAGTGGTTCCACGCCGCCGGCATCCTCATCCTCGAGGGCTACGGCATGACCGAGAACGCCGCCGGCGCCACGGTCAACCACCCCGACGCCTACAAGATGGGCACCGTCGGCCAGGCCCTGCCCGGCAGCGAGGTGCGCATCGGCGACGGCGACGAGGTGCTCCTGCGCGGCCCGCACATCATGGCCGGCTACCACAACAACGCCGAGGAGACCGCCAAGGCGCTCGACCAGGACGGCTGGCTCCACACCGGCGACAAGGGCTCCCTCGACAGTGAGGGCTTCCTGACCATCACCGGCCGGATCAAGGACCTGTTCAAGACCTCGGGCGGCAAGTACATCGCCCCCTCGGCCATCGAGGCCAAGTTCAAGACGATCTGCCCCTACGCCAGCCAGTTCATGGTCTTCGGCAACGACCGCAACTTCGTGGTCGCCCTGGTCACCCTCGACCCCGACGCCATGGCCGGCTGGGCCGACGAGAACGGCATGGCCGGCAAGTCCTACAACGAGGTCGTGGCCTCCGAGCCGGTCAAGGCCCTCGTCGCCGACTACATCGAGCAGCTCAACGCCAAGCTCAACCGCTGGGAGACCATCAAGCGGTGGGAGATCCTCGGCGACGACCTGTCCATCGAGTCCGGTGAGCTGACCCCCTCGCTCAAGGTCAAGCGCAACGTGGTCGAGGCCAACAACAAGCAGCTCATCGAGAGCTTCTACGGCAGCTGACGTCGTACGGCGTCCGCACCGGTCGCGCACAGCGGGCACCCAGGTCGGGCGCCGATGCTGGCCTCATGAGCAACCAGCACCGATCCGACGACGTCGAGGAGCACGACCTCGGCCTGACCCACGACCTGGCCCGGCTGGCCGAGCAGCGGCGCTCCTTCGGGCGCCGGGGCCTCCTGGGCCTCGTCGGCGGCCTCGGTGCCGTCGCGATCGTCGGGTGCTCCACCGACGACGCCGGCACGGCCAGCGACCCGACGTCGTCCGCCGGGCCCTCGGGCGGTCCGGGCGGGGCCCCGCCCGACGGCACGGGCAGCGGGGTCGAGGTCGCCGCGGGCGAGATCCCCGAGGAGACCGCCGGCCCCTACCCGGGCGACGGCTCCAACGGCCCCGACGTGCTGGGCGAGTCCGGCGTCGTGCGCAGCGACCTGACCAGCAGCTTCGGCACCGGTCGTGGTGTCGCCGAGGGCGTCCCCGTCACGGTGCGGATGAAGGTCTACGACCTCCAGGGTGACGACGCCACCGTCCTCAGCGGGGCGGCGGTCTACCTGTGGCACTGCGACCGCGACGGCCACTACTCGATGTACGACGACGAGGTCGTCGCCGAGAACTACCTGCGCGGCGTCCAGGTCAGCGACGGCTCGGGGGTCGTCGAGTTCACCACCGTCTTCCCGGGCTGCTACGCCGGCCGCTGGCCGCACATGCACTTCGAGGTCTACCCGAGCCTGGACGTCGCGACCGCCGCGGAGAACAAGCTGCGTACCTCGCAGCTCGCGATCCCGGAGGCCACGTGCCGCGAGGTCTACGGCGTGGCCGACGGCTACGACGCCAGCGCCGCCACGTTCGCCGGCGTGAGCCTCGGCACCGACAACGTGTTCTCCGACGGGTACTCCCTGCAGCTCCCCACGGTGACGGGCTCGGCGACCGACGGATATTCGTTCCACCTGAATGTTCCGGTCTGATCCGGATACGCTTGACGTACCGGGGGGTGGTCTGGACGCGCCTCGGTCCCCGATCACAGAGGAGCAGGACATGGCGACCACTTGGCCGCAGATGGCCCCCGACTTCGCCACCCGGCTGGGTCGGCGTGAGCCGCAGGCGTTCCGGCACGGCCTGGCAGACCATCCTCTGCTCTCCCTGGAGGCCATCGCCGAGCTGGCGACCCGGCTGCCGGACGACTCGGTGACCGCCGAGCTCGCGGCCAAGCCGCTGGTGCACAGCCAGACCGACAGCACCCGGCGGCTGGACCGCAAGGTCGTCGCCGAGCAGATCCGCGACCTGGAGAGCAACGACGCCTGGTTTAACCTGCTCAACATCGAGCAGCTGCCCGACTACAGCGAGCTCGTCGACACCGTCGTGCGCGAGGTCGCCCTCTCCGGCGGCATCGACCCCGAGAGCATCACCCGGCGCGCTGGCTTCCTGTTCGCCAGCTCGCCCGGTGCCGTCACCTCGGCACACTTCGACATCGAGCAGAGCCTGTGCATGCAGCTGCGCGGCACCCGCACCCTCGGTCTGGGGCGCTTCGACGACGACGCTCACCGCGAGGTCGAGGTCAAGCGCTACTGGGAGGGCGTCTACGGCCGGCTCGACACGATGCCCGAGCAGACGCGCGCCGAGGAGCTCTCCTCGGGCGTGGGCGTCTACATCCCGCCGTTCACCCCCCACTGGATCACCAACCACGGGGCGCCCTCGCTGTCGATGACCGTCGCCTTCTTCACCCGCGACAACAGCGACGAGGCCGCGGTGCAGGTGCTCAACCACCACCTGCGCCGGCTGCGCCTCGCCCCGCCGCCCTACGGCACCCGCCCTCGCGCCGACCGGGCCAAGGCCGCCGTGATGCGCGGGGCCACCGCCGCACGCGCACGCGTCCGCCGTACCCCCGCCTGACCTACCCGAGACGGGCCCGTAGCCGGCGTCGGCTCCGGGCGGCGACCTCGACCGCCGCGACGGCGGCGCGCCCCGACCGGCCCCGACCGGCTCGGATCCGGTGCACCTCGTGTGCCGAGGCGACGAACGACGACTTGTAGTCCTCGCCGCCGCGCAGCAGGTCGGCACTGCCGACACCAGCGTCGGCCGCCGCCGCGATGACGTGTGCGAGCAGGGCGGTCCCGGCGCCGTCGTGGTCGGGGTCGGTCGAGCGCGCGACCTGGTAGAGCGAGATGCGGTCGCCGAGCACGAAGGCGATGCTGACGGCGACCGTCACGTCGTCGTCGCCCAACCGGTGCACCCAGACCTCGTCGTGCTGCAGGCCGGCGTGCAGGGCGGCCCGCAACGTGCCCATCTCGGCCAGCAGGTCCTGGCGCCCGGGACGGGTGGCGTGCAGCGCCTCGAAGTCGTCGAGCGCGCGAGCGACACCGTCGGGGCCGACCCGCTCGGCCCGGAGCCCGGTCTCGGCCAGGGCCTTCGTCGAGCGTCGTACGGAGCGACGGAACGACGACGACCGCTCGGCCATCCACTGCTGACCCGAGCCCGGGAGCACGCCGTACGGCGCCGTCTCGGTGCGCCGGGACTCCACCCCCACGGCCCGCGACACCAGCGACGCGGGCACCAGGCCGTCGAGGTCGAGGACGCACGGCCCCAGTCGCTGCAGCCAGGACGCGAACGCGTCGGCCACGGCGCCCTCGTGACCGGGGCGCGCGAGCAGGTCGAGGTGGTCGGGACACAGGACCCCCTGGCCGGCGAAGCGGACCCGCCGTATCCCCCCGACCCGGTCGACGTCGAGCGCGGCCCCGCCGACGAGCTGCGAGCCCCGGGTGACCAGCAGGTAGCGCCGCCGCGGGGAGGCGCTGGCATCGAGCCACCACCGCCGCAGGAAGGGGATGGGCCGCTCGGCCGATCCCACCAGGGAGTCCCAGTCGGGCCCGTGGACCCCCCACGACGTCAGCTCTCGCCAGGTGGCGTCGTTCGGTGGGGGACTCGTCACGCGTGCAGAGTACGGCGCGCCGAGGGGCCGTCGAAGAAGCCTCCTCGCGCGGGGATTGCGGCCGGGTCCTGCCGGGTACGGTTGACCGGATACGACGACGAGGCCAGCTCGGAGCCCGCGGCCACCAGTTCCGCTCTAGCTAGAGGTGTCATGCCCGACAAGCCGATGATCAGCAAGTCAGCCCTGCGCGCGGGGGAGGTGGGAGCCGACGTCCTGCACGAGGCCCTCGCCATGCGGCAGGAGGCCGAGCGTGCGCTGGCCGAGGCCGGCGAGCGGCGCTCGATCGCACTCTCCGAGGCGACGCAGGTGCTCGACCAGGCGCGCGCCGCCGCGGCGACCCTGGCCGAGGAGGCCGCGTCCGAGGCCCAGCAGATCGTGCAGCAGGCCCGTGAGCAGGCCCTCGGGATCGTGGCGCGCGCGCGTGAGGACGCCGAGCAGGTGCTCGCCGATGCTCACGCCGACGCCGCCGAGTTCGACGCCTGGGCCCGTCGCGATGCGCAGGACAGCATCCGCGGTGAGGTCACGGCCGCGCGCGAGGCACTCGAGACCCGCCGCGCGGAGGTCGACATCCGGCTCGCCGCCCTGCGCGCCGCCCTGGACGATGCGGTGGACGCCCTCGAGGAGACCACCCGGTTGCCGTCGTTGTTCGTCGAGACCACGGGCGACCCGGTCGACACCGGTCGCCCCGTCCACGATCTCGGCGCCCGTGGGGACGCGGCTGCGCCCTCGACGCCCCCGGCGCGGATGACGCTGGTCACGACCCCGCCTCTCGACGCCGAGGACGACGCCGATCACGGCTCCGCGGCGCCGGACGACGATGACCGGACCGACGCGGCCGAGTCGTCCGCCCCCGGTGACGGCCGGGTCGACGCGGACGGCCGGGACCGCGCCGCTGACGCCGACGCCGACGCCGATGCCGCCGCCGACGACACCGACTCCCGCGACGACCTGGACGCCTTCGACCACGCCGCCTCCTTCGCGGCGTCCTCCTCGCTGGGTGCCACGCTCGTCCGGGCCCGCACCGACGCCACCGCGCAGTCGACGGACGACGACGCGGCCACGACGGTCGACGGGGCCGGTGACGCCGACACCATCACGATCGACCGCGAGCGCGACGAGGACCAGAGGCCCTACGACGACGCCGCGCGACCGCTCGGGTGGCTGTTCCGGTCACCGCCGATGTAGGTCGCCAGCGCGTCGGATGCCCCCGGGCGCCCACGTCGGCCGGTCCTACGAGCTGGCGTCCGGCTCGGCGGCCCGACCGGAGTCATCGCCCTGGGGGTCGCACGACCCCTGAAGGTTGGCACGGCCAGCGCTCTCGGCGGCCGCGTCCTTGTCCGGCAGCGGGAACGCCGTCACCGACCTCACGGTGCTTCCGCGAGGCACCTTCGTGTAGAGCTGCATCTTGATCCGGTCGGGCACCGCGCCCGGCGCGAAGCAGAACCACGTCCCGGAGATGACCGCGAGGAACTTGCCGTCGGGACCATCGATCAGGGCCTGGACGACGGCGGCGTCGATCGGGTCTCCCTTGGTGGTGACGTCGGCCACCAGCAACGTGCCGGCCGCGTTGTCCTGCAGCCGCAGCGGGGCGATGCTGGTCTGGCTGGACCGGGTCCGACCGGCTGCGGCCCACAGGACGTTCTTGTAGGTCACGTCGACCTGCCCGACCGAGGCGGCGTCGTCGAGGTAGAAGTAGAACCCGAACGAGGCGCCCGGGGCGACCTCGATCGCGGTGCAGCAGCGGCCCTCGATGGTGCTCGCGGCGGTGGAGCCGAGCGCGGTGCCGTCCCTGCCCTTGACGCTGATGACGGCGTCGGCGTGACGCAGCACCCGGTCGGTGGTGTTGCGGACCAGGACCGACAGCAGCCCGTTGACCTGACCCCACTCGACGGTCTCGAGCACGTGGGTGTCGACCGAGGCGGAGGACCCCGCGCCGTCCTGCTCGGCGCCGTCCATCTGGGCGCCCAGCTGGGCACATCCGGACGTCAGCAGCAGCAGGGCGAGCGCGAGCAGCCCCCAGCGCAGCCTGGTGATCCCCATGGTCGAGCCCCCCATCAGCAGCGCGACCCGGGCGGTGACAGAGGGTGCCTGCCTCAGGGCGCGCAGGGCCTGATCCTACCGTCCGCCCCGCGTCGGTCCCGCGTTCCGCGACGAACGACGACGACGAGGCAGGCGACAGGGCAGGTGGTGGGGCAGCCGCGCCGGTCGTCGCGCTCGTGTCTTGCTGGCATGATCGACGATCATGGGGGGCCTGGGTCCGACGTCGTCGGCCGCGACATCTCCTCCTGCGTCCGTGCACCACTGGACCTCGGGGGACCGTTACGGGGTCGTGCGCGCCCTGCTGCCGGCCGACCCCGGGCGTTGTTGGGTGGGTGCCGACCCGGCCACCGAGGCGGTCCTGTCCGCCATGCTCGCAGCTGCGCGGGTCGCCGAGGTCGGGTGGCCCGCTGACGGCACCGCCGACCTGGTGGTCGTCGACGAGCGACGGCACGACGTCGAGGTCGCCGCCCGGGCGCTCGCACCCGGCGGCACGCTCGCGGTCCTGGGGTCGCGCGGTCCCTGGTCGGTCTATCCCGACACCGATCGACCCGAGCTGCTGTGGCGCGCAGGGTGGCCGGTGCACCCGGCCACCGACCTCGTCGGCTGGGCGCGCCGGCGGGCCGGCCTGTCGCGACCCCGCGGAGCCCCCCACCTCGAGATCCGCACCGGGCTGTCGGGGCCGCCCCCGCGCTCGTTGGCCGACCGGGTGGTGGCCGACCTCGCCGCGGCGACCGGACGGCCGGGACGGCTGGTCGGGGTGATCGCCGCGGGGCAGACCGTGCTGCGGGTCCGTCACGACGACGGCGGGGGCGACATCGCCGTCCGGATCCGGCTGCGGGCCCTCGACCACCCCCCGGACCTGGCGGCGGTCGTGGCCGGCGAGGTGCCGGGTCTGCTGTCGGTGCTGCCGCAGGTCGTGGCACGGGGCCACACCGCGGGCCATGCCTGGACCGCCAGCCGGTGGGTGGGTGCGGACCGTCCCTCGCTCGTCGGCCGCCGCGACGTCGAGACACGCCGTCGTCTCGCCGCGGACACCATCGAGATCCTCCAGGCCCACCCGACCGGCACCACCGCACCGGGGTGGGCGAGGTCGTGGGCCGACACCGCCGACCAGCTGTCGGCTGACCTGCGCGCCGAGTGGGCGGGCGTGATGCAGGCGGCCGAGAACGCGGTGGTCACCGCGTGGTGCCACGGCGACCTGTGGCCCGGCAACGTCGCCGTGGACGGTGACACCGGGGTCACGCTCGACTGGGACAACGCCTCGCCCGACGCCCCGGCCGGCCTGGACCGCCTGCTCGTGGGCCCCCTGGCCGCCGGGGGCGAGGCCCACCGCTGGGTCCACGAGGTCCTGCGCCACGTCGACGAGCCCGAGCTGCTCGACGCGAGCCCGGTCGGGGGCCGCGCCTGGAGCGCCTGGGACCGTCCCCACCGGCTGGCGCTGGCCGTGGCCGCCGTCGTCCTGCAGCTGCGCAACCGGTCGGCCCTGGGCGACGGTGGCGCCCTGGTCGCCGAGGCCGCCCGAGCCGTGGCCGACGTCCGGCATCCGCCCGCCGTCGTCACCGCCGCCGCCGCCGAGGAGCCCGACCCCGGCGGGTCGACCGGCACCATGGCCGGCCGCACCGCTCGCGGCGCGCTCTGGCTGGCGGTCAACGGCATCGTGGTCAAGTCGTCCCAGACGGTGGTCCTGCTCATCCTGGCCGCGGTCCTGGCTCCGCAGGCCCTCGGGCTCGTGGCGCTCGGCACCCTGGTCGCCAACGTCTCCGTCGTCCTGTCCAGCCTCGGTACGGCGAGCGCGCTGGTGTTCTGGCGCGGTGACGTCCAGCGGGCGGCACGGACCGCGGTCACCCTCGCGATCGTGACCGGGGTCGCGCTCGGGTCCCTGATCTGGGCGACGGCGCCCTGGCTCGCCGACGCGATGGGGGCCGAGGACGGCGGTGCGCGGGTGATCCGCGGGCTGGTGCTGACCCTGCCCTTCGTCACCGTGTCGGCCGTGACCAACGAGCTCCTGCGCCGTCGCCTGGCCTTCTTGCGGCGGATCATCCCCGACACGACCGCCTCGGTCCTCGGTGCGGTGGTGGCGATCGGCCTGGCGCTCGGTGGCAGCGGCGTGATGGCCCTGGTCGTGGGTCAGGTCGTGCAGGCCGTCGCGACCCTGCTGCTGTCCTGGTGCGTCCACCCGCCCGTGCGTCCGGGGTGGAGCACCGCCGACGCCAAGGGACTGCTGTCCTACGGGGGGCCGCTGGCCGGGGCCAACCTGCTGCAGCTCGTGCAGCTCAACGTCGACTACATCGTCGTGTCGGTCGTGCTGGGCGCGGCGGCCCTGGGGCAGTACTCGCTGGCGTTCCGACTGGCGTTCATGCCCTACCTGATGATCGCGGTGGTGATCGGCGGCGCCGCGTTCCCCTACCTGTGCCGGCTGACCGGTGCCCGGTTGGCCGAGGCCTCCGCGACGGTGATGGCGGCGACCGTGACGATCGTGACCCCCGTGTGCCTGGGGATCGCGATGCTCGCCGACCACCTGGTGCTGCTGGGCCGGAAGTGGTCCGACGGCGTCCCGGTCGTCGCGCTGCTGGCGGGCTACGCGTGGATGCTGGTGTTCGGCACCCTGGCCCAGACCTCGCTGAGCGCCGCCGGCCGGACCGGGGTGGCGATGGGGCTTCGGCTGGCCCACCTCGTCTTCCTCGTCGTCGGCCTGGCGCTGGTGAGCCGGCAGGGGATCGTCGCGGTCGGGGCCAGCCAGCTGGTCGCCGCCACGCTGGCGGCGCTGCTCGCCCTGTGGCTGCTGCGCCGCGTCGTGACCGGGTTCTCGGCGTACGCCGTGGCGCGCCAGCTCGGCCCGGTCGCGGTCGCCGCCGCCGTGATGGCGCTGGCGATGCTGGGGCTGCGAATCCTGCTGAACTCCCGGCACGTCGACGTGTCCGCTGCGACACTCGTGCTCGGCGCGGTCGTCGGGATCGTCGCCTACGCGCTGCCCCTCGCGGCGCTCGACCGCGACCGCGTGGTCGGACTCGGCCAGCTCCTGAAGGGGGGGACCCGATGAGGAGCACCACCCGGTCCCTCGCCCGTCGTACCCGCCCCGTGGCCCGCACCGTGCGCTGGCTGCGCGACCGGGACGGGTCGCGATCGCTGACCCTGATCGGGTGGCACCGGGTCGACGGCGAGACCTCCGACGGGCTGTCCACCGGCGTCCCCGACTTCGTCGCGCACCTCGACGTCCTCGCCGCGAGGGGGTGCCGCGTGCTCTCGCTCGAGGACGGCCTGGCGGGCCTGCGGGCCGGATCGCTCCCGCCGGACGCCGTCGCGCTCACCTTCGACGACGGCTACGCCAGCGTCGTCGAGACGGCCTGGCCGCTGCTGCAGGACCGGGGCTGGACCGCGACGCTGTTCGTGGTCACCGACAGCCTCGACCGTGAGCTCCGCTTCGCCTGGGACGACCACGCCGCCGACGACCCCGCCGGTCGGCTGCGCCTCAGCAGCGCCGACGAGCTGGCCAAGGCGGCCGCCGACGGCCTCGACCTCGGCTCGCACACCTGCACCCACCCGTTGCTCACGCAGCTCGACCAGGACGCGCTCGAGCGCGAGCTGGTCTCCTCCCGCCACGTCCTCGGCGACCTGCTCGGCCGTCAGGTGAGCTCCATCGCCTACCCGGCCGGGGCGTGGGACCGGCGGGTCCGTGCCGCAGCCGGCCGGGCCGGCTACACCGTCGGCATCACCGTCGACCGGGGGGTCGCGACCCCGCGGAGCCCCCTGCTGTCGCTGCCTCGTGCCTTCGTGCCCCACGACCCGATCGACCTCGACCTCGTGCTCGACGGCGCCTACACCTTCCTGCGTCCGCTGGACGCGGTACGGGCGAGGCGGGGGAGGCGTTCGTGAGCTCCGCCGGCACCAGCACGACCACCTCGGTCCTCCACGGCTCCGAGGCGCCGCGGCGCCTCGAGCACGCGCCCCTGCCGCCGACCCTGCCGCGAGCCCGGGGATCGGCCCTGCTGGCCCTGGCCACGGCCGGTGCCGCCGGGCTGGGCTTCGGCTACGACGCCCGGTTGGCCGCGCTGGCCTTCGCCGCACTGGTCGTGGCGGCGGTCATGCTGCTGCGCCTGGAGTGGGCGGCGCTGCTGGTGGTGACCACCGCGGTCTTCGAGGACTACCTGTCCGTGGTGACCCCCTGGGCGACCAAGGGGGTGGCCGTGGTCCTCATCGGCTCCTGGGTCGTCCGTCGTGGCTGGCGACCCCTGCACCGCGGCGAGCGGAGTCCGGTGCTGGTGGTCGCCGGCGGGTTCACCCTGGTCCTGCTGGCCTCGGCGGTGCTGCACAACAACGGTGCTGCCGGCGCTGACGTGGTCCTGCGCTACGCGGGCTTCCTGGCCGTTCTCGCCGTCCTGGTCGACACGATGCGGGCAGGTCTCCCGCCCCAGGTCGTCGCCCGCGCCTACGTCGCCTCCTGCGCCCTGGCGTCGTGCTTCGCGGTCGCGGAGTTCTGGACCGGGGACGACCGGCGGGCCGGCGGCCCGATCGGCGATCCCAACGACTTCGCGTTCTTCCTCCTGGCCGCCATCCCGCTGGCGCTCGTCCTGCGTGGCTCGGCCCGGCGACGGTGGGTCTACGACGTGGCGGCCGGCCTGCTCGTGGTGACCACGGCGCTCACGCTGTCCCGGGGTGCCCTGGTCGGTGCGGTGGCGATGGTGGTCGTCGGTGCGGTGCTGCGGCTGATCCCGCTGCGGACGATCGCGGTGGGCCTGGTGGCCGCCGGAACCCTCGCCGCCGTCGTCGCGGGGACCGTCCCCGACCTGGTCAGCACGAGCCTGGAGCGCAAGTCCGTGGTCGCCGAGCAGAACGTCGACGAGCGCCTCGACCTCTGGCAGGCCGCCACGTCCATGACGCGGGAGAACCCCGTCCTCGGCATGGGCCCCGGCTCGTTCTCGCTCTACCACCAGGACTACATGGACCGTCTGCCCCGCGACATCTCGCACGACCTCGACGTCGCCCACAACACCTACCTCGAGGTGTCCTCGGAGCTGGGGTTCGTCGGCCTCGCGACCTGGTTCGTCCTGCTGGCCACCGGGGCGCTGTCGGCGTGGGTGGGCGCCAAGCGGCGTGGTGACGCGCTCGCCGGCGCGGTCCTCCTGGCCCTGGTCGGGCTGGCGGTGGCATCCGCCTTCGTGACCGAGCAGTACGTCCTGCCGATCTGGCTGGTCCTGGCCCTCGCGGCCACGCTCCAGCGACCGCCCCCCTCGACCGCCACCGTCCTGCGGTAGGTCGCGACCGTGCGGATCGTGCAGGTGCTGACCCAGACGACCGGCGGGCCGGCCGACCACGTCGTCGACGTCGCGGCCGCGCTGGCCGCCCGCGGTCACGACAGCCACGTCGTGGGACCCGCGTCCGAACGGCGTACCGAGCTGGCGGCGGCCGGGGTCACCTGGCACACCGCGTCGATGGGCCACAAGCTCGACGGCCGCGGCGCCGCCGCCATCGTGTCGCAGCTGCGGCGGCTGTGCCCCGACGTGGTCCACGGCCAGGACCGGCGTGCGGGATGGATCGTGCGCGGGCTCGGGCCCGTGCTGCGGGCCCGCTGCGTCTACACGCTGCACGGGGTGCCCGACGGGCTCGCCGACCTCGTCGAGGGCAACGTCCGCGCCGCGCCGCGACGTCGCCGCGACCGGCTCTACTACCTGTGGGGTGAGCGGCTCGTGACCCGGTGGTCCGGTGGCGTCGTGGTGGTGCCCAGCGAGGCCGTGGCCCGCTATGCCGTCGCCCACGTCGGGCTCCCGGACCGGCTGGTGCACGTGGTGCACAACGGGGTCGACCCCGCTGCGTGGGTGCCGGCCGAGGCCGACCGGGTCGGCGCCGACGGCTCGCTGGTGGTGGCCTGGGTGGGACTCCTCGGGACCGTCAAGCGGGTCGACGTCCTGCTCCGGGCCGTCGAGCAGGTCCCGGGTATCTCGGTGCTCCTGGCAGGCGACGGGCCGTTGCGTGACGAGGTGGAGCGTGAGGTCCACCGACGAGGGCTCGACGGGCGGGTACGGATGCTGGGGATGGTCGCGGACGTGCGGCCGGTCCTCGGTGCCGCCGACCTGTTCGTCCTGACCTCGGCCGCCGAGAACCTGCCGATGGCGCTGCTGCAGGCGATGTCGAGCGGCTTGCCGTCGGTGGTCTCCGCCGTCGGTGGGGTTCCCGAGCTGGTCCGTCACGACGTCGAGGGCTGGCTGGTGCCCGCCGGGGACGTCGCGGCCACGGCCGCCGCACTGGCCCATGCGCTGGTCCACCGGAGCGAGCTGGCCGCCATGGGCGCCCGAGCCCGGGCCCGCGTGATCGACGGGTGGACCCTCGACCAGTGCGTCGACCGGCTGGTGGACGTCTATGCCGACCGCTGAGGCCGCCGCCGGGAACGACGGCGGCACCACCGACGGCACCACCGAAGGGCGAGCGCTGCGTCAGCTCGTCGTGATCGCCGAGCTCGGGTCCGGGGGTGCCGAGAGCGTCGTGGTCCAGCTCGCCACGCGGGCTCGGGCCCGCGGGGAGGGCGTCGTGGTCGCCTCGGCCGGCGGATGGCGCGAGCAGGCCCTGGCCGACGTCGGCGTCGAGCTCGTCTCGGTCCCACTGCGTCGAGCAGCCCTCCGCGACACCCTGACGTCGGTCCGCGACCTTCGCCGTCGCCTCGGGTCGGCCCCGGTCGACGTGGTCCACGCCCACAACGTCCGGGCCGCGCTCGTCGCGCGCCTGGCGGCGGTCGGACGGCGTCCGCGACCCCCGCTCCTGGTGTCGGTGCACGGTCTCCCGGCCCGGCGCTACCGCCTGGCCGCGCGGGTCCTCGGAGCCGCCGCCGACCTGGTCGTCGCCGTGTCCTGCGACGTCGCCGACCGGCTGGTCGCCGGTGGCCTGCCGGCCGCGCGGGTCCGGGTGGTCGACAACGCTCCCGACCACCCGGCCGAGCTCGACCGGGACACGGCGCGCACCGACCTCGGGCTGTCCCGGACCGGTCCGGTGGTCCTGTGCCTGGCCCGCCTCGCCCCTCCCAAGAGGCCGGACCTCGTCGTACGCGCGATCGCGCAGGTCCCCGGGGTCCGGCTGCTGGTCGCCGGCGACGGCGTGCTTCGCGCCGAGGTCGAGGGGCTCGTCCGCGAGCTCGACCTCGGCGGTCGGGTCGAGGTCCTCGGCGATCGCCGCGACGTCGCCCGCCTGCTCGCGGCGGCCGATCTCGTCGTGCTCTCGTCCGACAGCGAGGGGCTGCCGATCACCGTCCTGGAGGCCATGGCCGCGGGCGTCCCGGTCGTGGCGTCGAGGGTGGGGGGCCTGATCGACCTCGACCCGGACGCCGTACGGCTGGTGGAGCCCGACGACGTGGACGCCCTCGGCGCAGCCGTGTCCGAGCTGCTGTCCGATCCGGCGCTGGCCCTCGCCCAGGCGGTCCGGGCCCGTGAGCTGGTGGCTCAGAGGTTCTCGACCTCCGCGATGGACCGGGGCTATCGCGCGGTCGTGCGAGAGCTGGTGGGGCGTCCCGCGCCGCCAGCGGATGCCTCGTCCATCTGACCGGTATGTCGAACTTCGAGACATGTCAGGGAGTCGATGTAGTCTGACCGATGGGGGATACACAGTTGAACGTCCGGACTTCGGCGCGCTCCCCTCTACTTGGGGACAACGACATGGAGCCGCAGGACCTGTTGGGAGCACTCTGGCGTCAGCGCCTGCTCGTGCTCGGAGTGTTCGTCGTGGTCGGCCTGGCCACGGTGATCGGCGTGTCGATCGCGCCCAAGTCCTACACGGCGTCGGCCACCATCTCAGCCGCCCAGAACCCGGACAGCCCGCCTGCGACCGACGACCTCGACGCGCTGCGCGGCACGATCGGCGAGCTGGCCAATTCCCGGGCGGTCGTCGACGCCGTACGCGCCGACCTCGACGTCGATCGCTCGGCCGACGAGCTGCGCCGCTCGATCGACGGGTCGTGGGTCGAGGGCACGGTGCTCATCGAGATCGTGGTGCACGACGGCGACCCCGAGGTGGCGGCCAAGATCGCCAACCTCGTCGCCAGCGAGCTGCCGCGCAACAGCCCCGTCAACGGGACGTTCGTGTTCACCACCACGACGCCGGCCCGGCCTCCGGTCACCTACTCCAGCCCCAACCTCGTCCTCGCCGGTGCCGCGGGCCTTGTGGCCGGCGCGGTCCTCGCGTGCCTGTTCGCCGTGGCCCGCGACCGGCGGCGCCTGACCGTCGACCACGGCCGGATCGCCGAGGAGGCCGCCGACGCGCCGCTGCTGGCCCACGTGGCGCCCCCGCACGACCTGACCGCCCTCCCGGCTCTCTACCCGGGCACCGCCGCTGCCGACGTCTTCCGGCACCTGCGGCTCTCCTTGGAGGCCGAGGGCAGCAGGGACCCGGTCGACCTCGTCGTGGTGGCCGGTGTCGGACCCGGTGAGGTCAACATCTGGCTCGGCGCCAACCTGGCCATCTCGCTGGCCAGCGTCGGACGACGGGTGCTGCTCGTGGACGGCCGGCTGGACGCCCGTTCTGGTCACCAGCCGTCCCCGCACCGCGACGGCCTCTTCGGGGTCCTCGACGGCCTCCCGCTCGAGGACGCGATGATGGACGGCCCCATCGAGGGCCTGTCGGTGCTCCCGTCGGGCGATGCTCAGGGACGCTCCGCCGAGGTCCTGATCGAGACCAAGTGGGGCGACGTCGTAGCCGCCGCCAGGCTCGCCTTCGACGTGATCGTGGTGCTCGCCCCGCCCATGGACATCTCCGACGACGCCCGGGTGATGGCCGCCAGCGGCTCGCTGCTGATGGCGGTCCCCGAGGGCACGGTCTCCGTGGCCGCCCTGCGGGCGCACAGCGACCGCGTCCGCTCGGTTGGCGGCCGGCTGCTGGGCCTGGTCCTGGTCGGTCACCGCGCCGAGCGGGTCCCGGTCTAGTGGTCGTCCTCGACGCCCGGTTCGTCGCTGTCCGCGTCACCCGCGCCGCGGACCACTAGGACCCCGTGCGACCCCGCGACCACGGCTGGGAGCCACGCATGAGTCCTCGTCTGCACGTCGTGCACGTGTCGCGACCGGTCTCCGAGGGCACCGCGGTGGTCGCGCTCTCCTACGTGCGCGACCAGCTCGAGCGCGGGTGGAACGTCACGCTGGTCTGCCCCAGCGACGGCTGGCTCGGCTACGCCGCCCGCGACCTGGGTGCCCGGGTGCGGTGGTGGCAGTCACGGCGCGAGCCGACCCGTGGGGTGCTCGGCGAGACCATGGCCCTGCGCTCGATCCTGGCCGAGTGCCCCTCCGACGTGGTGCACCTGCACGGCGCCAAGGCCGGTCTGGTCGGACGTCTGGCCGTGCACGGCCGGACCCCGACCTTCTACCAGCCCCACGGCTGGTCGTTCCTGGCCGTCGACGGCGCGAAGGCCGGCCTCGCGCTGCGGTGGGAGCGTCTCGCGGCGCGCTGGACCGACACCGTCGTCTGCGTCAGCGAGGACGAGCGGCGGCTGGCCACCGAGCGCGCCATCGACGCGCGCACCCTGGTGCTGCCCAACGGCATCGACCTCGCCGCCTGGCCCCGGGTCGCCGACGCGGAGCGGCAGGTCGCCCGCGACGAGCTCGGGCTCGACGGGGGACCGGTCGCGGTCTGCGTGGGGCGCCTGTCGCAGCAGAAGGGCCAGCACGACCTGCTCGACGCCTGGCCCGAGGTCCACCGCGCCGTTCCCGACGCCACGCTCGTCCTGGTCGGCGACGGCCCCGACCGGGCCGCCCTGGAGGCCAGGGCCGAGGGACTGGCCGGTCTGCGGATGGTCGGTGCCCGCACCGACGTACGCCGCTGGCTGGTCGCGGCCGACGTCGTGGTGGCGCCCTCGCGCTGGGAGGGGATGGCCCTGGTGCCCCTCGAGGCCATGGCCTGCGCGCGCAGCATCGTGGCGACCCGGGCGGTCGGGGTCGAGGAGACGGTCCCGGACGGAGCCGGTGCGGTGGTCGACCTCGGGGCCCGCGACGACCTCGCCGCCGCGCTGGCGCACCGGCTACGGCACCGCGACGAGGCCGACGCCGAGGGGCTGGTGGGGCGCGCCCACGTCGAGAGCGGCTACGACGCCGCTACCGCCTCAGCGGAGCTGTCGACGGTCTACCTGACCCGACTGGCCCAGCGGCGGCCAGCGCCGCGGTGACCACGTCCCGGCTCTGGGGCTGGGGCCGACGCAGCGTCGGCAGGGTCCGGGCGAGGATGGTGATGTCGCGCCACAGCGACCAGTTGTCGATGTAGCTGTTGTCGAAGCGGACCCGCTCGCTGATCGAGGTGTCGCCGCGCAGGTCGTGGACCTGGGCCCACCCCGTGATGCCGGTCCGCACCCGGTGCCGGTCCTCGTAGCGGTCGTGGCGGCGGGCGAACTCGGCCACGAAGTGCGGGCGCTCGGGGCGCGGGCCGACCAGGCTCATGTCGCCGCGCAGCACGTTGACCAGCTGCGGCAGCTCGTCGAGGCCCGTACGGCGCATGAACCGGCCTGCGGAGCCGAGGCGGGCGTCGTTGTCGATGTTCCACGTCACCGCGCCCTCGTCGTCGCTCACCGGCATCAGGGTCTGGAACTTGTAGAGCGAGAACCGGCGTCCGCGCAGACCGACCCGGGTCTGGCGGTGGATGGCCGCCCCGGTCTCGCGGCGGGCCAGCACGGCCAGCACGGTCATCGTGGGCGCCAGCAGGAGCAGCGCGATCGCGGCCAGCGTGACGTCGAGACCGCGTTTGAGGCCCTGGCCGATCGACCGGTCCGACAGCCGGACCAGTCGCGTGAGCGCGATGTCGTGGATGACCTCGGTGCGGTGCTGGTGGACGCGACCCATCGTCTCGAAGAAGCGCGGGACGACGAAGACCTGGTGGTTGCCCTCGACCGCGTGCCGCACCGCCTTGACCATCGCCGCGTCGGGCGGGCCCGAGAAGGCGAACACGATGTCGCGCACCCCGAGGTCGACGATCGCGCGCGGCAGGGTGGCGACCCCGCCGAGGTGCGGGCTGGGCAGCGGCCCCGTCTCCGAGGTCACCTCGCCCACCATCCCGACCGGCTGCAGCCCGTAGGCCCCGTCGGAGCGCAGCGCCTCGGTGATCCGGACGGCCACGACGTCGGTGCCGACGATGATCGCGGGGTGGGCGATCCGGCGAGCGCGTCGCCTCCGGTTGACCATGCCGTAGACGACGGCCCGGGTCGTCACCAGCAGGGTCAGGAAGAGCGCCGCAGCGGTCGCGGCGCGGGCCATGGTGGGCTCAGGTACGTTCGCGATCCTCGGCACGAGCGCGAGGTAGCCCACGACCACGGCGCCTGTCGTCAGCGTCATGCGGGGCAGGTCGTCGAGCACGCTGAGCACCAGCTTGGAGCGGTGCAGGTGGGCCAGGCTCGACGCCATCACGACCATCGCGGTGGTGACCGCCAGCAGCACCGGGCCGTCGACGCCCAGCAGGAGCAGCATCACCGCCGCGGCGCCGAGGTCGAGCGCGATCAGGATGGGCCCGAGGGCCAGGAGACCCGGTCGACCCGGCCGACCCGGTCCGTGCGGTCGGTATGGACGGTGTTGCGGACGTGCGAGCTTCCCCATGATGTTGCGCCCCCCCAGGCGATGGAGGCGTCCCGCCGGATCGCGGCCGGACACCCTCGACAGACCGTGTGAGTACCACCGGTCTCCTCCACCCTGCGCCACGAGTGGGAGCTTTAAAAGCCGGACGGGCCTGGGAGACTGACGAATAAATGACGTATTGGGGCACGACCGGTTGACACGATGTGCAGGTACTTGACACGTCCAGCAACCGTCAGGGGTGCTGGGTGGTCCGGGTGGTCGTCCGGGTGCCGCCTCGCTGGAAGGATGCTGCCATGCCGTCCGCCCTTCCCGCAGGAGAATCAGCCCCCGAGGACGGTTCGCTCCCGTCGGCGTCGCTCGAGCACCTCGCCGAGCGGTCGTTCTCCTTCTACGTGCACGTGCCCTACTGCTCGGTGCGGTGCGGCTACTGCGACTTCAACACCTACACCGCCGCCGAGCTGGGTCCCGGCGCCTCGCGGGCCACGTACGCCGCGCAGGCGGTCGAGGAGGTCCGGCTCGCTCGTCGGGTGCTCGGCCAGCGCGACCTCCCCGTCGAGACGGTCTTCCTCGGCGGCGGCACCCCGACCCTCCTGCCGCCGGCCGACCTGGCCTCGGTGCTCACGGCGATCGACACCGAGTTTGGGCTGGCACCGGGCGCCGAGGTCACCACCGAGTCCAACCCCGACTCGGTGACGCGCGCCGACCTCGACGCCCTGCGTGCGGCTGGGTTCACCCGGATCTCCTTCGGCGTGCAGTCGGCGGTGGGGCACGTGCTGCGGGTGCTCGACCGGACCCACGACCCCGAGCGTGTGCCGCGGGTGGTCCAGGACGCCCGCGCCGCCGGCTTCGAGCAGGTCAGCCTCGACCTGATCTACGGCACGCCGGGGGAGTCCCTGGCCGACTGGGAGGTCTCGCTCGCGGCGGCCCTGGCCTGCGAGCCCGACCACGTGTCGGCGTACGCGCTGATCGTCGAGGACGGCACCGCCCTGGCCCGTCAGGTCCGCCGCGGCATCGTGCCGATGCCGGACGACGACGACCTCGCGGACAAGTACCTCGTGGCCGACGAGCGGCTGGGTGCCGCGGGCCTCGGTTGGTACGAGGTCTCCAACTGGGGCGCGCCGTGTCGCCACAACCTCGCCTACTGGCGCGGGGGCGACTGGTGGGGCGTCGGGCCCGGGGCCCACTCCCACGTCGGTGGGACCCGCTGGTGGAACGTCAAGCACCCCACGGCGTACGCCGCCCGGATCGCCTCCGGCGCGAGCCCGGTGCACGCCCGCGAGGTGCTCGACGACCAGACCCGTCGGGTGGAGCGGGTGCTGCTCGAGGTGCGGCTGCGCGACGGGCTGCCGCTCGCCGTGCTCGACGCGGAGGGTCGTGACGCGGTCGGCCGGATCGTCGACGACGGCCTGGCCGTGCTCGACGGGGAGCGGATGGTGCTGACCCTGCGCGGCCGGCTGCTGGCCGACGCCGTCGTGCGCGACCTCCTCTGACCGCTGACCCGTCGCCCACGGGCGACGGGTCAGCGCGGGATCTCGATCGACCCGTCGCCCACGGGCGACGGGTCAGCCGTCGACGGTGACGAAGTCGATGAGCTCCTCGACCCGGCCGAGCAGGGCGGGGTCGCAGTCGGCGTAGGAGTCGACGCGCGACAGGATCTGCTTCCAGGCGCGGGCGATGTCGGCCTGCTCGGCGTGCGGCCAGCCGAGCGCGGCGCAGACGCCCTTCTTCCACTCCACGTCGCGGGGGATGTCGGGCCAGCGGGTCAGCCCGATCCGCTCGGGCTTCACCGCGGCCCAGATGTCGACGTAGGGGTGGCCCACGACCAGGACGTGGGGACCCTCGACCTGGCGCGCGATCCGCTGCTCCTTGGAGCCGGCGACGAGGTGGTCGACCAGGACGCCGACCTTGCGCTGCGGGCCGGGGCCGAACTCGGCCAGCACCTCGGCGAGGTGGTCGACGCCGTCGAGGAGCTCGACCACCACGCCCTCGAGGCGCAGGTCGTCGCCCCACACCTTCTCGACGAGCTCGGCGTCGTGGCGTCCCTCGACGAAGATCCGGCTGGCCCGGGCGACACGGGCGGACGCGCCGTGGACGGCGACGGAGCCGGAGGCGGTGCGGGTCGGCTTCGCCGGCGCCGTACGACGCACGGGCGGCACGAGCACGACCGGCCGGCCCTCGAGCAGGAAGCCGGGGCCGAGCGGGAAGGTCCGTCGCTTGGAGCGGCGGTCCTCCAGCGTGAGGGTGTCGAGGTCGCGATCCACGGCGACGATCTCGCCGACGAAGTCGGTCATGACCTCCTCGACGACGAGTCCCAGGTCGGCGCTGGTCTCGACCGCACGGCCGCGCTTGGGCGCGCGCCAGTCGCCGGAGAGCACGTCGGAGCCGTATCGATCTGCCACCCCCGTCACGCTAGGTGCCCGGGGCCACCACGGCGGTCAGGACGCGCCGTCGGCGGGCGTGACCTACTCGGACCCGCCCGACTCGTCAGACTCGTCGGACTGCTCGGCGTGCTTTCCGCCGCTGAGCAGGTCGTCGACGGTCTCGCCGGGCTCCAGGCCCTCGGCCAGCGGGTTGTCGTCGGGCCGCAGGTCCTCGGGGAGCTGCTCGTCGTCGATGGCCTCGGGGGTCGCGTCGCTCTCGGTCATGCCCCGAACCTACGTCAGGGCCGGGCCCGGGGGAGCCCGGCGGCGCTCAGAGGAGCGGCAGCCGCTTCTGCGAGCGGGGCAGCTGCTCGTAGCCCCGCCTCACCGCGTCGCCCAGGTACTTCTCGGGGAACGGCCAGTCGCCGGTGGCGAGGGCGTCGGCGACGGGGACGCCGCGACCGGCGAGGTCGCGCAGCGTCTCGGCGAGGACGCCGATGTCGTTGCGCTGCACCTCGAGGAACTCACGGTCGACGACCGCCCCGTGCCCGGGTACGACGACCGAGGACGTCGTCGTCAGGCCCAGGACGACGTCGAGGCTGAGCGGCCACTCCAGCGGCCAGCACTCGGGGCCGAACCCGGGCGTCGCGTCACGCTCCGCGGACTCCTCGATCAGGTCGCCGAGCAGCACCGCGTCGGCATCGGGCACACGCACGACCAGGTCGCCGGACGTGTGGCCGCGGCCGGGGTGGACCAGCTCGACGTAGCGGTCGCCCAGGTCGACCACGCGCGCCGAGGAGAAGGTGTGGTCGGCCGGGACCAGCGTGGTGGCCCGGATCTCGGCGCTGCGCGGGTCGGCGTCGTCGGGGTCGTAGCCGCCCTCCTGGCCGACGAACGCCCGCTGGGCCTCGGCGGCCGCCTCGTGGGCGTGGATCGGGACCTCGCCGTACGCCGTGCGGAAGGTGCCGTTGCCGAAGCAGTGGTCGTGGTGCTCGTGGGTGTTGACGATGCCGACGACCTCGCCGGCGCCGAGGGCACGGACCTCGTCGACCACCTGGGCGGCCGCGGCGGCGGAGGCGTGGGTGTCGACGACGAGCAGCCCGCGCTCACCCCCGATGACCGTCACGTTGACGTCGAACCACGCGTGGCGCGCGACCCAGACCCGGTCGGCGACCTCGGAGAACGACATGGCGCCGTTCTACCAGTGGGCGCGCAGGGGGTCAGCAGAGACCGGCGTGCAGCTCGCTGCGCAGCAGGTCGCCGAGGTCGTCGGTGCTCGTGGCCGTGCGGGGGAAGCGGAGCTGGCGGCTGTGGGATCCCTCGAGGTCGACCCACTGCACCTCGACCCCGTGGGCCGACAGGTCGGCGAGGGAGACCCCGACGACCTCGGCCAGCCGGGTGCCGGTGGTGGTGGAGACGGCGCGGCGCAGCTCGACCTGGTGGCACAGGTTGGCGTGCTCGGCGGAGCGCTGCAGGTAGCCGCGGTTGAGCACGTGGTCGGCGGAGCCGAAGGCGTCGACCGGGACGCGTACCTGCCCGTCGGCACGGGGGAGCGTGAGGACGACGACGTCGACCAGCAGGACGATGGTCTCGCGGACCTCGCGGCAGCACTCGCAGCTCTCGCGACCCTGGCTGGCCAGGCGACCGCCGAGGGTCAGCGTCGCGTCGCGGTCGTCGGAGGCCAGGCGGCCCAGACCGCTCTCGAGGGTCAGCAGGGCGCGACGACCGCGCTGGGCGGCGTCGACCAGGCGGGTGCCGACCGGGGCCGAGAACGTCGGCACGCCGCCGAGGTCCTGCATGCCGAGCTCACCGGCGCCGCCGGCGCCGGGGTCACCCAGGTCGCCGAGGACGTCGTCGACCCCGTCGACCACCAGGTTGACGCCGGCCGGGCAGGCCAGCACCGCACGGGCGACCGCGGCCAGGCGGACGGGGTCGCCGGTGGTGGCGGTGGTGTGGTGGTCGAGGCTGGTCATGCGGGGCTCCTCGCGCGCGGGGACGGACGGCGGACCGACCGAGTGACTAAGGCAAGCCTAACCTCATCGTCGTACGTCGTCCACTCCGGTTCGGGGGAGCGGTAGGCTTGGCACTCGGTGCCGACGAGTGCCAGACGAGTCCGGACTCATGCCAGGGGAGGTCAGCACATGCAGGAGGAGCGACGGATCGCCGTCCTGCGCGCGATCGTCCAGGACTACGTCGCCACCGAGGAGCCCGTCGGCTCCAAGGCGCTCGTGGAGCGGCACGGACTCAACGTCTCGCCGGCCACCGTGCGCAACGACATGGCCGCGCTCGAGGACGAGGGCTACCTCACCCAGCCCCACACGAGCGCCGGGCGGGTCCCGACCGACAAGGGCTACCGGCTCTTCGTCGACCGGCTCGGCTCGGTCAAGCCGCTCAGCGCCCCCGAGAAGCGTGCGATCGCCAGCTTCCTCGACGGGGCGGTCGACCTCGACGACGTCGTGTCGCGCAGCGTGCGGCTGCTGTCGCAGCTGACCCGCCAGGTCGCCGTCGTGCAGTACCCCACGCTCTCGCGCTCGACGGTGCGCCACCTCGAGCTGGTGGCGCTGGCCCCCGAGCGGCTGCTCGCGGTCGCCATCCTCAGCACCGGGCGGGTCGAGCAGCGCATCGTCGAGCTGACCGCACCGATCTCCGACGACGACCTCGCCCGCCTGCGCAGCCGGGTCAACCTCGCCGCCACCGGCGAGGTCATCGCCGACGCCGTCACCGCGCTCCGGTCGCTCGGCCCCGTCGATCCCGCGCGCGACCCCACACTCGGGGACGCACCCCTCGCCGACCACACCACCGCCGTCGCCCAGGTGCTCGCCGACGCGATGGGCAACCACCGCTCCGACGAGCGCGTCGCCGTCGGTGGCGCCGCCAACCTGGCGCGCTACGGCGACAGCTTCGAGTCCGCCGTACGCCCCGTCCTCGAGGCGCTCGAGGAGCACGTCGTGCTGCTCAAGCTCCTCGGCGAGGCCAGCCCGGCGGGCACGGTCACGGTGCGCATCGGCGCCGAGGGCCCGATCGAGGACTTCTCGGCCACCAGTGTCGTCGCCACGGGCTACGGCCCCCACGACGACGCGCTCGCCACCCTCGGCATCGTCGGTCCGACGCGGATGGACTACCCCGGCACCATGGCCGCGGTCCGCGCCGTCGCCCGCTACGTCTCGCGGATCCTCGACGAGGCCTGACGGCCCGTCGTACCCCCGCACACCAACCCACGCACGCACCCACGCACGAAGGAACGCAGTTGAGCCAGGACCCGTACGACCTCCTCGGAGTCGCCCGCGACGCGGACGCCGACACCATCAAGAAGGCCTACCGTCGTCTCGCCCGTCAGCTCCACCCCGACGTCAACCCCGACCCGGAGACGCAGGAGAAGTTCAAGGAGGTCACGGCGGCCTACGAGGTGCTGTCGGACCCCCAGAAGCGGGCGGCGTTCGACCGCGGCGGCGACGCGTTCGGCGGCGCCGGCTTCGGCGGCCAGGGCGCCGGCTTCTCGTTCACCGACATCATGGACGCGTTCTTCGGCGGCCAGGGCGGGGCCGGCGGCGGCGGACGTGGTCCGCGGTCCCGGATGCGTCGGGGTCAGGACGCGCTGATCCGCATCGAGATCGAACTGGCCGAGGCCGCGTTCGGGGTCACCCGCGAGCTCAAGGTCGACACCGCGGTGCTCTGCGAGACCTGCCACGGCGACGGTGCCGCGCCGGGCAGCCAGCCGGTCCCGTGCGAGACGTGCCGGGGCCAAGGCGAGGTGGCGGTCGTGCAGCGCTCGTTCCTCGGCGAGGTCCGGACCCTGCGCCCCTGCAGCGCCTGCCGCGGGTTCGGCACGATCATCCCCGACCCGTGCCGCGACTGCTCCGGCGACGGCCGCGTCCGCGCGGGCCGCACCCTGACCGTCAAGATCCCGGCCGGTGTCGACACCGGCACCCGGGTGCAGCTCGGTGAGCAGGGCGAGGTCGGGCCCGGCGGCGGTCCCGCCGGCGACCTCTACGTCGAGATCCACGTCGCGCCCCACGAGACCTTCGTGCGCCAGGGCAACGACCTGCACTGCACCGTCACCCTGCCCATGAGCGCGGCCGCGCTCGGCACCACCCTCACGCTCCCCACCCTCGAGGCCGACGTCGAGAACGGTGCGGGGTCCGGGGTCGAGACGTCGTTCGAGATCGACATCGACCCCGGCACCCAGTCGGGCACCGAGCAGGTGCTGCGCGGTCGCGGCGTGCCCGGCCTGCGCGGCGGACGGGGCGACCTCGTCGTCACGACCGTCGTCGAGACCCCCACCCGCCTCGACCCGCGCCAGGAGGAGCTGCTCCGCGAGCTCGCCGCGATCCGGGGCGAGGAGCAGCCGACCGGGCAGGTCAAGGCCCAGCAGAAGTCGGTCTTCGGGCGACTCTTCGGCCACTGATCCGACGCTGATCCGACGCTGATCCGACGCTGATGTCTCTCCCGGTCCACCTGGTTCCCTCGCTCGACGGCGTCCGGGTCGGCGACCCGGTGGTCGTCGAGGGCGACGAGGCCCACCACGCCGTCGCCGTACGCCGGCTGCGCGCGGGTGAGCGGGTCGTGCTCACCGACGGCCTGGGCGCCACCGTGGTCGGCACGATCACGACGACCGGCAAGCGGCTGCTCGAGGTCGTGGCCGACGAGGTCACCCGCGAGCCGGAGCCGACGCCGCAGGTGGTGGTGGTCCAGGCCCTGCCCAAGGGCGATCGCGGCGAGCTGGCCGTCGAGGTGCTCACCGAGGTCGGCGTCGGCGAGATCGTGCCCTGGGCCGCGGCCCGCTCGGTGGCGGTCTGGAAAGGGGAGCGCGCAGAGAAGTCCCTGGCCCGCTGGCGCTCGACGGCCCGCGAGGCCGCCAAGCAGGCGCGGCGCCCGTGGCACCCGACCGTGGCACCGCTGGCGTCCACCGACGACGTCGTCGCCCTGGTCGCCGCGGCCGACCTGGCCGTCGTGCTGCACGAGGACGCCGTGGCACCACTGGCCTCCCTCGACGTCCCGGCGTCCGGGCGGGTCGTCGTGGTCGTAGGCCCCGAGGGAGGCCTGACCGACGACGAGGTCGCGGCCTTCGTCGCGGCCGGCGCCGTCAGCGTGCGGATGGGCGCCGAGGTGCTGCGAACCTCCACCGCAGGCGTGGCCGCGGTGGCGGCGCTGCTGTCGCGCACCGACCGGTGGGGTTGAGTCGACCGACTCGCGCAATCGAACGAGTCGGGTGCCGCGACCCGGCCCAACCCCTCCCGACTCGTTCGATCGAACGAGTCGGGTGCCGCGACCGGGCCCAACCCCGCCCCGACCCGTTCGATCGAACGAGTCGGGTGGTGCAGCGCCAGCACCCGGCCACCCCCCCCGGGAGTCAGCCGACGGTGAAGGTCTTGGTGTCCTCGAACGGGCCCGGGCCCTCGCCGTCCGACGGGTCGTCGGTCCGGGCCACGAACGTGTAGGTGCCGGCCTCGAGTCCGCTGATGTCGACCTCGGCCTCGAAGGGGTAGAGGCGGTCGCCGAACTGCTCGGCGGTCGTGAAGTCGGAGATCACCTCCTTGCCCGAGGAGTCGAGGACGGCGTACGGGACGGTGGCCTCGAACGAGCTGGCCACCCCCGACACGGCAAGCGTGCCGGACGCGGTGGCGCCCTCCTCGGGCGTCGTGACGCTGACCAGCGCGAGCACCTCGAGCTGGGCGGCGGCCTTGACGCCCTTGCCGGTCGGCTGGCCGTAGAGATCGGCGGAGCTGCCGTCGGACAGGACCGTCCGGACCGGGTCGCGGGTCTGTGCGGCGCCCTGCAGCGTGTAGACGAGCGACTGCACGGCCAGCCTGGCCTCCACGGACGACGTGCCCTTGCCGGCGGTGAGGGGGGAGTCGTCGCCCAGCGTGACGACGATCGCGCCGTCGCGCTGCTCGACCGACTCGACCGTCACCCCCTGCAGGAGCGTGCCGTAGTCGGGGTCGAGCGCGTCGCCGCCGACGAGAAGCGTGGCGGCCTCCTCGAGTGGGTCGTCGGACTCGACCCGGCGGAACTCGCGGTAGAGCCGCGGCCCCATCGGGGTGTCACCGGTGAAGTAGACCGGGACGACGACCGTGCCGGGCTCCGGCGCGTCGGTCTCGGTGGGGCTGGAGTCGGTCGAGGGCTCGGTCGGCGCGCTCGACGACCCGGTGCTCGCGGGGGTCGTGGGGCTCGGCGTGCTGCTCGAGGTGGCCGGGTCGGTCTGGGTCTCGCCCGACGTGGGGTCGGTGTCGTCGCCGCAGGCCGTCAGGCCGGCGAGGAGGGTTCCCGAGAGGGCGAGCACGGCGAGACCGTTCCTGGTGTTCATGGGTTCCATCCTGTCGGGGTGGTGCGGTCAGGTGACGGTGATCGAGCGCGTGTCGGTGGTGGGGCCCGCGCCCTCGCCGTCGGACGGGTCGGAGGTCGACGCCTCGAAGGTGTAGGTGCCGGGGGCCAGCGCGGAGACGTCGACGGTGGTCTCCCACGGGTGGAGCCGCCCGAAGCCCGACGCGGTCGCCGCTCCCGAGACGACGACCTCACCGCCACCGTCGACGACCCGCCACGGCACGGTGGCCTCGAAGGAGTCGGCGACCCCCCGCGCGGTGAAGGCCCCCGTCACCGCTCGGCCCTCGACCGGGTCGGAGATGTTGACGTCGGCCACGACGTCCGGGTCGCGGGTGAAGCCGTCGTCCGGCACCGGGACGCCGAGGACGGTCGGCCCGGTGAACCGGACACCGGCGTCGGTGCGCCCGGTCGCCTGGACGGTGTAGACGACCTGCTGGACCGCCAGCACCGCCTCCCGCTCCGACATCCCCTCCGGGCGCTCGGCCAGGCTCGCGGGGACCGTCACGGTCCACGAGCCGGCGAGACCGGTCCCCGTGAGGCTGACGTCGTCGAGGGCTCCCGGCCACAGGGTGCGGTAGTCGGGATCGTCGGCGCTCGCGGTGGTGGCCAGCGAGACGGTCTGCTCGGCGTCGGACCGACCGACCCGGTGGAACTCGCGGAACAACGCCGGCCCCTCGGGAGTGTCGCCCACGTAGTAGATCGCCCGCGGTCGCGACCCCGCCGGCGCCTCGGTCGGCGCGGTCGGCCCGGGGGACGGAGCCTCGAGTCGTGCGGGGTCGGACGACGTCTGGTCCGGCCTGGTCGTCGCAACGGCGGGGCCCACACCCCGGGTCGGCCCGTCACCGTCACCGGTCGCCACCACTGCGACCGCCACGACGACGGCCGCGGCGGCGAGCACGGCACCACCGGCGGCGTACCGGCCGCGCCGGGACGGCTCAGCCGTCCGGGCCTGGATCGCGGCGAGCCGGTCCACGGGCTCGACCCCGCAGACGGCGCCGTCGAGGACCGCTCGCACGAAGTCGCCGTCAGGGTCGCCGTCAGGGTCGCCACCGCGGTCCGGGGTGTTCACAGGTCGTCTCCTTCGAGCGGGGCGAGCAGCGTGCGGAGGGCGGCAGAGCCGCGGGAGGCGTGGGACTTGACCGCGCCACGGCTGATCCCGAGAGCGTCGGCGATGTCGGCCTCGGACAGGTCGAGGTAGTAGCGCAGGGCGAGCACCTCGCGCTGGCGCTGGGGGAGGGCGCGCATCGCGTCGAGGACCGTCTCGCGCCGGTCGCGGGCCAGGGCCGGCGCCTCGGCCGACGGCAGCGGCTCGGGGGCGCGGTCGCGGGCGGCGTGCCGGTCGACGACGCCACGGTGGCGCAGCACCGAGCGCGACCGGTTGACCACGGCCTGGCGCAGGTAGGCCAACGCCTTGTCAGGGTCGCGCAGCCGCCGCCAGCGTCCGTGCAGGGCGACGAACGCGTCCTGCACGACCTCCTCGGCAGTGCCGACGTCGCGCACCAGCAGGACCGAGAGCCGGACGAGCCGACGCCAGTGGGCGGCGTACAGGGCCTCGACGGCGGCGTCGGCGTCCCAGGACGACGGCTCGGTCACCGCGGTCCTCCGCTCGATCGCATGGGTGGTCACGCTAGTGGGACGCGCGGCGACGGCCCGGGGTTTACCGTGGCGGCGTGGCTGACTGTCTCTTCTGCGCGATCGTGTCCGGTGACGTCCCTGCGGAGGTCGTGCACACGACCGAGCGCACCCTCGCCTTCCGCGACCTCAACCCCCAGGCGCCGCTCCACGTGCTGGTCGTGCCTCGCGACCACCACGCCAACGCCGCCGACCTCGCCGCGGGCGACCCGGAGGCCTCGGCCGAGCTGGTCCGCACCGCGGCCGCGGTCGCCGCCGCCGAGGGGTACGCCGACGACTACCGCCTGGTGTTCAACACCGGGGCCGGCGCGGGCCAGACGGTGTTCCACACCCACCTGCACGTGCTCGCCGGTCGCGACCTGGGCTGGCCGCCCGGCTGAGCAGCTGGATCAGACGAAGGCGTACCAGAGCCGCATCAGGGCGAACACGACCGGTAGCCCGAAGACCACCAGCAGCACCCAGGCGGTGAGGCGGTGCAGGGGCTTGGCGCCGTCGAGGCTGCCGGCGAAGTCGAGCAGCGCACCGTCGGGCACGTGCTGGGTCAGGCCCATCGTGCGGGCCTCCTCGGGCAGGTGCTGACCGTTGAACCAGAAGGGCGGGCTGTCGTCGTCGGGGGCGTAGTCCTCGTCGAACTCGTCGACCGGCTCGTCCCGCATGGACCCACCGTACGTCCCACCGTGGTGCCCGTGGTGCGCCTTCACCCGTGCGGGGCCGGATCTCGCGGGCGCCGGGCCGGCCGGTCGACGTACGATGGTCTCTCCTGCATCCGACGAAAGGCAGCCCACCCCGGGCACCCATGACTGACTCGAACCCCACCGGTGACCTCCAGACGCGCCACACGGTCGTGGTCCCCAACAGCATCGACATGGTCAGCCTGCTCGGCCCGGGAGACGAGTACCTCGGCATCATCGAGGGTGGCTTCCAGGCCGAGATCCACGTGCGCGGCAACCGCATCACCATGCGGGGCAACCCGGGCGAGGTCGCCCTCGCCGAGCGGCTCCTCGACGAGCTGGTCACGATCATCCGCACCGGTCAGGGCGTCACGTCCGAGACCGTCGAGCGCGCGATCGAGATGCTGCGCCAGGAGACCACCGAGCGCCCGGCCGACGTGCTGTCGATGAACATCCTCAGCAACCGGGGCCGCTCCATCCGGCCCAAGACGCTCAACCAGAAGCGCTACGTCGACTCGATCGACAAGAACACCATCACCTTCGGCATCGGACCCGCCGGCACCGGCAAGACCTACCTGGCGATGGCCAAGGCGGTGCAGGCGCTGCAGGCCAAGCAGATCAACCGGATCATCCTCACCCGCCCGGCCGTCGAGGCCGGCGAGAGCCTGGGCTACCTCCCCGGCACGCTGAGCGAGAAGATCGACCCCTACCTGCGCCCCCTGTACGACGCCCTGCACGACATGATCGATCCCGAGACGATCCCCAAGCTGCTCGCCGCCGGCACCATCGAGGTCGCCCCCCTGGCCTACATGAGGGGCCGCACGCTCAACGACAGCTTCATCATCCTCGACGAGGCGCAGAACACGACGCCCGAGCAGATGAAGATGTTCCTGACCCGCCTGGGCTTCGGCTCCAAGATCGTCGTCACCGGCGACATCACCCAGGTCGACCTGCCCCACAGCGTCAAGTCGGGCCTGCGGATCATCGAGGGCATCCTCGACGACGTCGACGACATCTCCTTCCAGCGGCTGACCGCCCAGGACGTCGTCCGACACCGTCTGGTCGGCAAGATCGTGGCGGCCTACGACGAGTTCGACAACCGCGGCGGCCTGGCCACCGCGCCCGAGCAGCGACGGTAGCGCCGATGACCATCGAGATCCTCGACGAGTCCGGCACCGGCATCGACGTCAAGCACCTGGCTCAGCTGAGCCGCTTCGTCATGGACTCCATGCGCGTCCACCCGCTGGCCGAGCTCTGCATCAAGGCCGTCGACGAGGCCACCATCACCGAGCTCAACGAGAAGTGGATGGACAAGGAGGGCCCGACCGACGTGCTGGCCTTCCCGATGGACGAGCTGCGTCCCGGCCTGGTCGACGAGGAGCCCGAGGAGGGCGTGCTCGGCGACATCATGCTGTGCCCGCAGATCGCCGAGCAGCAGGGTGCGACCGCCGGCCACGGCACCCTGGCCGAGATCGAGCTGCTCACGACTCACGGCATCCTCCACCTGCTGGGCTACGACCACGCCGAGCCCGAGGAGCACGCCGAGATGTTCGGCCTGCAGGACCGGCTGCTGGGGGAGTGGCGCAGCCGGTGACGGGCACCGTCGTCCTGCTGGCAGCGGCCGTGCTGGTCGTGCTCGCGGGCGTGTTCTCCGCCGTCGACGCCGCTCTCGGATCGTTCTCCAAGGCCCGCGCCCACGAGCTCGTCCACGACGAGCGCGCCGGCGCCAAGAGCCTGGTCGTGCTGCTCGAGGACGCTCCTCGTCACCTCAACACCGTGCTGCTGCTGCGCCTGCTGTGCGAGGTGGCCGCGATCGTGCTGGTGACCCTCGAGCTCGACCGGGCCATCGACGGGCCGCGGTGGGTGAGCGTGCTGGTCTCGATCGGCACGATGCTCGTCGTGTCGTTCGTGGTCATCGGGGTAGGGCCCCGCACCCTCGGCCGGCAGCACTCCGAGCAGGTGGCGCTGGCCTCGGCCGGCGTCCTGGTGCGGCTGACCAGCGTCCTCGGACCGCTGTCCGGCCTGCTCATCCTGCTCGGCAACGCGCTGACCCCCGGCAAGGGATTCAGGGAGGGGCCGTTCTCGTCCGAGACCGAGCTGCGCGAGCTCGTCGACTTCGCCGAGGCCTCGGCCGTCATCGAGGCCGACGAGCGCAAGATGATCCACTCGGTCTTCGAGCTCGGCGACACGACGGTGCGCGAGGTGATGGTGCCGCGCGGCGACGTGGTCTACATCGAGCACTACAAGAACCTGCGCCAGACCATGTCGCTGTTCCTGCGCAGCGGCTACTCCCGACTCCCGGTCATCGGCGACAACCTCGACGACATCCGCGGCTTCGCCTACCTCAAGGACATCGTGCGCCGCGACTTCGAGGCCCCCGACGTCGAGCTGACCCAGCAGGTCGAGGAGGTCATGCGCCCGGTCGCCTGGGTGCCGGAGTCCAAGCCGGTCGACGACCAGCTGCGCGAGATGCAGGCCGGACGCACCCACATCGCCGTCGTCGTCGACGAGTACGGCGGCACCGCCGGCTTGATCACCATCGAGGACCTCCTGGAGGAGATCGTCGGCGAGATCACCGACGAGTACGACCAGGACGAGATCGAGGTCGAGGCGCTCGCCGCCGCCGACGGCTTCCGGGTGTCGTCGCGCTACCCGATCGACGACCTCGACGAGCTGTTCGGCTTCGACGTCGAGGAGGAGGACGTCGACAGCGTCGGCGGGCTGATGGCCAAGCACCTGGGCCGGGTCCCGATCCCGGGCTCCTACGTCGAGGCGCACGGCCTGCGCTTCGAGGCCGAGGACACCGCCGGGCGCCGCAACAAGATCGGCACCGTCCTGATCCGGCGCGTCGCCGCCGAGCGGGCCGACGACGACAGCCGTACGGCGGCCGTCGACGCGTGACGTCGCCGTCGGCTGAGGTGCGAGCGCAGCGAGCCTCGAAGCCACGGCACCGTGCGTGCCGTCCGTACGCCGGCGCGGTGGCTTCGAGGCTCGGCCGTGGCCGGCCTCGCACCTCAGCCGACGTGTGGTCGAGCCTCCTAGGCTCGCGGCATGGACCTGCGTGCACTCCCGATCCCCGGCCTCCGCTCGATCCCCGGCCTGGCCCCGCGCGGCCCGCGCGCCGTGCTCGAGCTCGACCTGGGCCACGGCCTGCGGACCGGCCCGCCGCGACACCCGCTCGAGGCGCTGCGCGCCCGCCACGCCCCCTCGCTGCGTGCGGTCGGTGACGGACTGCGCCGGGCCGCCGCCGACGACGACGTGCTGGGGCTGCTGGTCCACGTCGGCACCTGCCCGCTGCCCCTGAGCGTGGCCGACGAGGTCGGGGCCATGATCGCCGACTTCTCCCAGGACAAGCCGTCGATCGCCTGGACCGCGACGTTCGGTGAGCTCACCAGCGGCCTGAACGGCTACCGACTGGCGGTCAATGCGCGGGAGATCTGGGTGCAGCCGTCGGGTGCGCTCGGGCTGACCGGCGTGCACCTCGGCATCACGCTGCTGCGCGGCGGACTCGAGAAGCTCGGCATCGACCCCGAGTTCGGGCAGCGCCACGAGTACAAGTCGGCCGCCGACCAGCTCGCCGCCACCGAGGTCAGCCAGGCCAACCGCGAGATGGTGCAGCGGATGGCCGACGCGATCGTCGACGACACCGTCGCGCGCGTCGCCTCCCGACGATCGCTCGACGCCGCCGACGTCCGCGCCGCCATGGCGAGAGCGCCGCTCTCGGCTGCTGACGCGCTCGAGGCGGGTCTGGTCGACCGCGTCGGCTACCGCGACGAGGTCTACGCCCACGCCCGCCGGACGTGGACCCCGGCGTGGGAGCCCACCTACGTGCACCGATGGGCGCAGGCCCAGCAGGGCAGCGCGTCCAGCCGGCTGGGTGCGCTCCACCAGCGCCACCGGCCGACGGTCGCGGTCGTCGACGTGACCGGCCCGATCGTGCTCGGTGCCGGCTCCGGTTCCCAGGCCGGCGCCGACCGGATCGGCGCCCGCCTGCGCGAGGTCGGCCGCGACGACGAGGTCAAGGCGGTCGTCCTGCGGGTCGACAGCCCTGGTGGGTCCTACGTCGCCAGCGACGCCATCCGTCGCGAGGTGCTGCGACTGCGCGAGTCCGGACGCCCGGTCGTCGCGACGATGGGCACGGCGGCCGCGTCCGGCGGCTACTTCGTCGCGATGCCGTGCGACGAGATCGTCGCCCAGCCCACCACGCTCACCGGCTCGATCGGCGTGCTCGCCGGAAAGATGGTCGTCGCGCGGCTGCTCGACCGGGTCGGGATCGTGACCGAGGCGATCGACGCCGGCCCACGCGCCGGGTTCCTCGCCCCGGGCCGGCCGTTCACCGACGACGAGTGGCAGGTGCTCGACGCCTGGCTCGACGAGGTCTACGCCGACTTCACCACCAAGGCCGCCGCCGACCGGGGTCTCGACCTGGCCGTCCTCGAGCCGTTGGCCCGCGGCCGCGTGTGGGTCGGCGTCGACGCCCACGAGCGCGGGCTGGTGGACCACCTCGGCGGCACCCGCCTGGCCCTCGAGCGAGCCTGCGGCCTGGCGGGCCTGGATCCCGACGACGTCCGGCTTCCGTCGCCCTCGTCGCTCGAGTGGCTGCAGCGGCTCCGCCCGGCCGAGTCGAGCGAGTCGCCGGCGGCCGCCGCGGTGGTGGTGCCGACGGGTCCCGAGGCGGTGCTCGAGCGACTGGCCGCCTCCGTCGGCATCGCCGTGCCCCACGGGGTGCTGTCGATGCCGCTCGGCCTCACCTCCCTAGGCTGATGCCATGACCGACCTGAGCGCCGACCTGAGCAGCGAGGACGCCAAGCTGGTGACCCTGGCCCGCGCGACCCGCGCCCGCACCCAGGCCGCCGAGGGTGCCGCGGTGCGGGACCACGACGGCCGTACCTACGCCGCCGCGACCGTCGACCTCGCGTCCCTGCAGCTGACCGCGGTGCAGGCCTGCGTCGCGATGGCCGTCGCCTCCGGCGCCCGGGGGCTGGCCGCGGCCGTCGTGCTCGGCGACGCGACCGAGCTGACCGCACCGGACCACGCCGTCCTCGAGGAGTACGCCGGCCCCGACGTCGTCGTGCACCTCGCCGACGCGCGCGGCAACATCGTCGCGTCCTGACCGATTCCCGGTCGGGCCTGTGACGTAGCCCGCGCGCTGCCGGCCACACCCGCGGGCGCGTGCGGGAGTAAGTTGCGCAGAGTGAGTGGATCGGGGAGCACGCAGGCCTGGCGTCGACACGAGGCGGCGGTGGCCCGGCTCGCGGCGTCGTACGACGCGATCCCGGCGGGTCAGCCGGTGCGGCTGGCCAAGCGCACCACCAACCTCTTCCGGGTGCGCGCCGCCAGCTCGGCGCCCGGCCTCGACGTCTCGGGCCTGACCGGCGTCATCGAGGTCGACCCCGACGCGCGCACCGCCGACGTGCAGGGCATGTGCACCTACGAGGACCTCGTCGACGCGACGCTGGTGCACGGGCTGATCCCGCTCGTCGTCCCCCAGCTGCGCACCATCACCCTCGGCGGCGCCGTCACCGGTCTCGGCATCGAGTCGACGAGCTTCCGCAACGGGCTGCCGCACGAGTCGGTGCTCGAGATGGACGTGTTCACCGGCGCCGGCGAGGTCGTCACCACCCGCCCCGGCGACGAGCTCTTCGACGCCTTTCCCAACTCCTACGGCTCCCTCGGCTACGCGACGCGGCTGCGCATCGAGCTCGAGGCGGTCCCGCCGTACGTCGCCCTGCGCCACGTCCGGTTCGACGACGCGGCCCTGCTCACCAAGACCATCGAGGCGATCGTCGCCAGCGGCGAGCACGACGGCGAGCGGGTCGACGGCCTCGACGGCGTCGCGTTCAGCCCCGACGAGCTCTACCTGACGCTGGCCCGCTGGACCGACGAGGTCGGCCCGACCAGCGACTACGCCGGCAGCAAGGTGTTCTTCCGCTCCCTGCAGGAGCGTGAGACCGACCTGCTCACGACGTACGACTACCTGTGGCGCTGGGACACCGACTGGTTCTGGTGCTCCGGTGCGTTCGGCGCGCAGAACCCCCGCATCCGCCGCCTCTGGCCGCGCCGCCTGCGGCGCAGCGACGTCTACATGAGGCTGCTCGGTCTCGACCGCCGCTTCGACATCGCCGACCGGCTCGACCGCCGCGCCGGCCGACCGCAGCGCGAGCGCGTCGTGCAGGACATCGAGGTACCGACCGCCCGGCTGCCCGAGTTCCTCGAGTGGTTCGACGCCGAGATCGGCATGCGCCCGGTGTGGCTCTGCCCGCTCGTCGCGCGGCGTTCCTGGCCGGCCTACCCGCTCGAGGCGGGGGAGCCCTACGTCAACGTCGGTTTCTGGGGCACCGTGCACGTCGGGCCCGAGGCCGTCGACGCCCCGCGCAACCGCGCCATCGAGGCCGAGGTGCACCGCCTCGGGGGCCACAAGTCCCTCTACTCCGAGTCGTTCTACGACCGCGAGACCTTCGACGCGCTCTACAACGGACCGCACGTCGCCGCCGTCAAGGCGACCTACGACCCGGACCAGCGCCTCACCGACCTCTACGACAAGACCGTCCGCAGAAAGTGAGCTCCACCGTGGCATCCACCCCCTCCTTCAAGATCGCCGACGTCGTCGCCGACCTCACCCGTGGCGGCATGCCGCTGCGCTTCACCGCCTACGACGGCAGCGCGGCCGGCCCCGAGGACGCCGAGATCGGCCTCGAGCTCGTCAACCAGCGCGGCCTGCAGTACCTCGTGACCGCGCCCGGCGACCTCGGGCTCGCGCGCGCCTACGTCGCCGGCGACCTCCTGGTGCACGGCGAGCACCCGGGCAACCCCTACGAGGTCATGCAGAAGCTCAAGGACCACACGAAGTTCCGGGCGCCCACGCCCGGCGAGCTGGTCACCATCGTGCGCGGGCTGGGCCTGTCCAACCTCAAGCCGCCGCCGCCGCCGCCGCAGGAGCACCTGCCGCGCTGGCGCCGGATGATGGAGGGCGTGCGCCACTCGATGAGCCGTGACGCCGAGGCCATCGCGCACCACTACGACGTCTCCAACGCCTTCTACCGCCACGTGCTGGGACCCTCCATGGCCTACACCTGCGCGGTCTACCCGACCGCCGAGGCCACCCTCGAGGAGGCGCAGGCCGAGAAGTTCGACCTCGTCGCCCGCAAGCTCGACCTGCAGCCCGGCCAGCGGCTGCTCGACGTGGGCTGCGGCTGGGGCGGCATGGTCATCCACGCCGCCCGCGAGTACGGCGTCAAGGCGCTCGGCGTGACGCTCAGCCGCCAGCAGGCCGAGTGGGCCAAGCAGGCGATCGACGACGCCGGCCTCGGCGACCTCGCCGAGGTCCGCCACCTCGACTACCGCGAGGTCCTGGAGTCCGACTTCGACGCGGTGTCCTCCATCGGCCTGACCGAGCACATCGGGATCGCCAACTACCCGTCCTACTTCGCGTTCCTGCGCGACAAGCTCAAGCCCGAGGGACGTCTGCTCAACCACAGCATCACCCGGCACACCAACAAGCCCACCCGCACCGGCGCGGTCATCGACCGCTACGTCTTCCCCGACGGCGAGCTCACCGGCTCGGGCCGGATGATCACCGAGGCCCAGGACGCCGGCCTCGAGGTCATGCACAGCGAGAACCTGCGCCACCACTACGCGATGACCCTGCGCGACTGGAACCGCAACCTGGTCGACAACTGGGACGAGTGCGTGGCCGAGGTCGGGCTCGGCACCGCGCGGGTCTGGGGGCTCTACATGGCCGCCTGCCGGGTCGGGTTCGAGCGCAACGAGGTGCAGCTGCACCAGGTCCTCGCCGTCCGCACGGCCGCCGACGGGTCCGACGGGTTCGCGCTGCGCCCGACCTGGGGTTCCTGACCCCGGGGCCCGGGCCACTACGGTTGACCGATGAGCACCAAGGCGGCGACCTACGAGGCAGTGGTGCTCTCGCGCACCCCGCTGGCTGCCCACCTGGTCAGGCTCGTGCTCGGCGGCCCCGGTCTGGCCGGGTTCACCAGCACCGGGATCCCCGACGAGTGGGTCGGGCTCGTGGTGCCGGGCCAGTTCCAGAGCCGCTACTACACGGTGCGCTTCTGGGACGGCGAGCGGCTGACGCTCGACGTGGTCGTCCACGACGTCGGGCTGGTCACCGAGTGGGCCGCCGGCGACTGCGTTGGTGACCCGGTGACGGTCACCGAGCCCAAGGGCTCCTTCGACATGCCGCCCGGCGCCTCCTGGCTGATGCTGGTCGGCGACCTGACGGCGCTGCCCGCGATCGCCCGGATCGTGGAGTCGGTCGTCGTACCCACGCGGGTCTGGGCCGAGGTGCCCGACGACATGTCCGACTACCTGCCCGGGGTCGAGGTCGACTTCCTCGGCCAGCCCGGCGACGGGGTGAGCCGGCTCGCCGACGTCGTCAGCGACCTGGTGTGGCCCGAGGGCGACGGCTACTTCTGGATGGCGGGGGAGTCCGCGCAGATGCGGGCGATCCGCAAGCACCTGATGCGCGAGCGCTCACTCCCGAGCACGGCGTACGACGTGATGGGCTACTGGCGCGCGGTCGCCGGCCGGCAGCCCCGCGCGGTCGATCCGGTACGACGAGCAGAGACGAGCACATGACCGAGACACCCCCACCGCTGCCCGCCCACCGGAGCGGGTTCGCCTCGTTCGTCGGGCGCCCCAACGCCGGCAAGTCGACGCTGACCAACGCGCTCGTCGGCAGCAAGGTCGTCATCACCAGCTCCAAGCCGCAGACCACCCGCACCGTCGTACGCGGCATCGTCCACCGGCCCGACGCCCAGCTGATCCTGGTCGACACCCCCGGCCTGCACCGGCCGCGCACCCTGCTCGGCGAGCGGCTCAACGACCTGGTCAAGACCACGCTGGCCGAGGTCGACGTCGTCGCGGTGTGCTTCCCGGCCAACGAGAAGATCGGCCCCGGCGACCGCTTCATCGTGCGCGAGATGGGCAAGGTCAAGCGCACCATCAAGGTCGCCATCGCCACCAAGACCGACCTGGCCACGCCCGAGCAGCTCGGCCAGCACCTGCTCGACATCGCGACCCTCGGCACCGAGACCGGCACCGACTGGGCCGAGATCGTCCCGGTCTCCGCCCAGGGCGGCGACCAGGTCCAGCTCCTCGCCGACCTCCTCGTCGGGCTGCTGCCCGAGGGGCCGCAGCTCTACCCCGACGGCGAGCTCAGCGACGCCCCCGAGGAGATCATCGTCGCCGAGCTGATCCGCGAGGCGGCGCTGGAGGGCGTGCGCGACGAGCTGCCCCACTCGATCGCCGTGGTCGTCGAGGAGATGAACCTGCGGGCCGACCGCGACGCCGACAAGCCGTTGCTCGACATCTACGCCAACCTCTACGTCGAGCGCGACTCCCAGAAGGGCATCATGATCGGCCACAAGGGGGCCCGCCTCAAGGACGTCGGCAGCCGGGCCCGCCAGCAGATCGAGGCGCTCCTCGGCACGCCCGTCTACCTCGACCTGCACATCAAGATCGCCAAGGACTGGCAGCGCGACCCGCGCCAGCTGCGCAAGCTCGGCTTCTGAGCCGGGCCGCACGAGCCATCGGGTCACGTCGACCGGGTCGCGGTCGTCGCCGACGCGTGCGGTGGCGAGGTCGAGGAGCACTACGTGTCGGTGCTCTACGTCGCCACTCGCACCTGAGGTCCGGGCGTGCCGGTGGCCCCGCGGTCCTGGTGGATGGCGGGGTGTGGGGCGGTCAGGGTCGTCGGCGGCGGTCGACGGTGTAGGTCGCACCGGTGGGGCTGGTCCATTGGTAGAGCCCGGGTTCGAGCATCTGGTAGGACCATCGGCCGTGGGTCTTGGCGCGGTGGTGCCTGCGGCAGAGCATGGCGAGGTTGTGCGCTGACGTCGGTCCGCCCAGGTCGAAGGGAACGATGTGGTCGAGGTCGACCTTGCGTCTCCCGCAGTCGGGGAACACGCACGTCCGGTCGCGCAGGTGGACCTGTTCGCGGATCGTCTCGGTGGGGCGGTAGGCCGTGGTGGTTGGGTCGGAGGCGAGGTCGATGACGGGCTTGACGGTGACCCTGGTGCCAGCGGCCTGGCACCAGTGCCGGATCTGCTCGACCAGGACCGGGGTCAGGGTGTTGTCCAGCACCGCTGAGGTGTCCTCGGCGGTGAGGTGGGCGTAGATCGTCACACCACGACCGGTGCCGCCGGTCTCGAGGTCCAACGCCAACTGGTGGCGGGCCATCTGACCCAGGGCCTGGGAACGGCGGACCTCGAGGGTCTCGGTGGAGCCGAGGTCGGCCAGCACCTGGGCGCCCCCGCGCAGGGCGGTCTCGAGGTCCAGGGCGTCGGCCAGATCGAGGGTGGCACGCACCTCCACGGTGCCGGTGGTGGTGGCATCGCGCAGGTCCACGCTGGCGTGGCGCTCCTCGGCTGCGGACTGGCGGCGACGTTCGGCCTCGGCGGGGTCGTAATGGGCTCGGGCGGCATCGACGGCGCGGTCGACCTGGGCCCAGGAGCAGGTGTGCAGGAACGGGCTGATGACCCGGTCAACGTGGGTCGCACCGGCGGGTGGCAGGGCGATGGTCTGCTCGGCGACCCGGAACGCCTTCCACAGCGAGACCTCGAGACCCACGACCCTCGCGTAGAGCCGTGGCAGCCGGTGGCGCAGCTCCAACGCCTTGCCGAGGTAGGCCAGCCCACCGTCGGTCGACATCCCCAACGACAGGGCCAGGTCCAGGGCAGCGAACTCACCGATCACCGGGCAACCCAGCCCGCCCAGGTGCAGGGCGGGCTCGACCATCGGGTCCAACAGCCCGGCGGTCTCGACCTCGTCGGCGGTGTTGGCCACCGCCCAGTCCAAGACGGCGGTCAGGGTCGCGACCTGGTCACGTGCCTCGGCCTGCCGGCGCGTGCGCACCGATTCCAGCAGCGGGTCGCTGCAACGGGTGCGGGTCGTGGTCGCCATGGGCCCATTCTACCACTTGGTTCGAACGTGTGTTCGAATCAAGGGAGGTTGTGGATATTGGACTTGGCGCGGGGTGTCCGCGCATGGCAAGGGCGCGGCGCAGCCCGCCCTTGTCTGCGTCATGAAGCATTCCGGGAGAGGCTCGCTGTCAAGGACGGCCGTAGGGCGCCGCGTAGCGGGCGCGCGACGCGCGATCCTTGACGGGGAGGCCCGGGATGCTAGGCGCGCGGACACCCCGACCCTGTTGAACCCGCGCCGTGAGAGCCCCGATCAGGCGAGACACCGGGCCAGTTGGCAGCGTCGGTTGCGGGGGTCTCGAGACGGCCGCGGGCGGCCTCCTCGACCACCGTCGGGTCGGCCCGGAAGTGTCGGTTGCGGGGGTCTCGAGACGGCCGCGGGCGGCCTCCTCGACCACCGTGGGGGCGGCCCGGCAGTGTCGGTTGCGGGGGTCTCGAGACGGCCGCGGGCGGCCTCCTCGACCACCGTGGGGTCGGCCTGGCAGTGTCGGTTGCGGGGGTCTCGAGACGGCCGCGGGCGGCCTCCTCGACCACCGTGTGGTCGGCCTGGCAGCCGTCGGTTGCCGTGGTCTCGAGACGGCCGCGGGCGGCTTCCTCGACCACCGTGACGGAGGGGCGGTCAGTCCGGTGCCCAGCACCGCACGAACGTCTGCCCGGCGGCCCACTCGTCGGCATCGGGACCCTCGTAGGCCCACTGGTAGTCGAGCGGGTCGTCGACCACGTCGACGGCCGCCTCCTCGCACCTGGAGCCGGTCCGGTCGACGGCCCGGGCGCCCGGGTAGCGGCTGCCCTCGAGCGTGAGCACCGAGAAGGCCCGCCACGTGTGGCGCGCGCTGCAGGGCACGCGCTCGAAGGCCGCGCTGTCGGGGCTGGCGGTGCCGCACATGCCGTAGCGGTCGCGACCCGCGTCGGTGTCGAGCACACCCTCGAGGGACCCGCGTACGTCGAGCAGGGACTCGGCCCCGGCGAGCGCGACGACGTCGCAGCGGTACCACGCGGCGCCCCGGCCGGACTGGGCCAGGCTCGGGGTGAACCACACCGACCGCAGCATGCTGAGCCGCCGGGCCTCGACGGTCCCGCCGACGGCCTTGCCGAGGGCGGCAGGGCAGCGCTCGGCGACGTCGTCCTGCACCCGCGCCGAGTCGACCGCCAGCAGGTGGCCGTCGACGACGTTGTCGATGGTGCCGACCTGGTAGGTCTGCGAGGTGTGGGCGCCGCGGCACGACGTCGACTTCGCGCCGCTGGTCGGGGACACCGCCTGACGGTAGGTCAGCCGGTAGCAGGATCCCCGCTTCGGCGCCGACACGGGCCGGGCCGTCGGAGGGGCCGTGGCCGTCGGGGTGGCCGTCGGGGTGGGGGTCGCCGTGGGGGCGGTGTCAGCCGGCGGGTCGTCGTCGCCCGAGCAGCCTGTCAGCAGCACGCCGATGAGCACGACGACGGCCAGCAGGGCTGCGAGCGGTTGCCTGCTCGTCTGCCTACTCATTCGTCTTGGCCCAGCACACCGACCGGCGGTTGCCGGCCTTCCACTCCGCCTCGTGGAACCACGTGAAGCCGAACTGGAACTGCGGTGGGTAGTCGAGGTAGGCCTGCACCGACTTCTTGCAGAAGTCGCGGGACTGCACCTCGGACAGGCGGTCACCCGGGTAGGGATCGGCAGCCTCGCCCAGCTTGATCGTCGTGACCGCGCGCCAGTCGTGCGGCTGCGTGCACGGGATCTTCGCCGAGTCGGCCACCGACGGGCCCTTCACGCACGCGACCCACCGGTCGTCCGGCCGGCCCGAGAGGATCCCGCGCGCGGTCCGGGGGAGCGAGACCAGCGCGGCGCTCTGCTCGCCGCCGCCGATGACGTCGCAGCGGTACCACCGCGCGCCGTCGTCCCAGGCCTTCTCGGAGGGCCGGAACCAGGCCCAGCTCAGGACCGTGCGCATCGACTGGCTGTCGTCGGCGCCGAGGAACTTGCGCAGCCCCGCGTCGCAGGTGTCGTAGGCGAACCGGCCGACCTCGGCGGAGTCGTACGCCGCGTCGCGCAGCTCGGCCGGCAGGTCGCCGACGGCGTACGTCTCGGCGGTGTGCTTGGAGCTGCAGCCGACGACCTTGGTGGCGTTGGTGGGGGCGGCGACGTCGTCGAGCTCGAGCCGGCGGCACGCCCCGAGCCGGGGAGCCTCCACCGCGTCGACCTGCGTCGGGTCGGCGCCCGGCGCCGGGCGCGGCGTCGGCTCGCTGCAAGCCGTGACCACGAGCAGCAGGGTCGCGAGCAGCGCGACCGCCGTCGCGATCCTGGAGCTGCGGGCCCGGTCTGCCATGGGGGCCGATGCTACCTGCGCGGTGGAGGGTCCCCGGCCCGGGATCGTGGGCCGGGGCGCCACCTCACCGCAGGCGCACCGTGTGGGTCACCTGGCGGCCGTCGCGGGCGACCACGACGACGCGTGCTCGGAGCGTGCGTCCCTTGGCCAGGGCGGAGGCCGCCCGTCCCCGCAGCAGCAGGCGGACGTCGTGGCGCCCGGTCCGCACCGTGACCGCGCCCGTCGACAGGACGTCACCACGGCGTACGGCGGTGCCGAGCACGTTGTCCAGGGCGACGACCCGCACCGTGAGTCGCTGGCTGGCGGCGGTCCGCACGGGGATGACCACGCGGGTGCGCGCACCCGTCCCGGCGACCCGCACCAGCGTGGCCACGGTGAACTTCGGCGCGGCCACCGGGCCGGACCCGGCGGTCGCCCGGAACGACGCCGACGCCGAGTCGTCCGCCGTCGTCGCGTCCGTGCTGCTGGTCGTGACCCAGGCGGTGTTGGTGATCGTCGACACGGCGAGGGCGGGGCCGGTGCGGACGTCGAGGCACAGCAGGCCGATCCGCGCCGTCAGCGGCCCGGAGGTCGGGTTGCTGAAGCGGAAGACGCGGGTCTTGGGCTGCGGGTCGTTGCCGAGCGGGACCAGCCCGGGGTCGACGTCGTACGACGCCACGATGCCCTTGGCCTGCTCGCCGCAGGTGAGCGTGGCCTGGGTGGTCCGGCCCGCGGGCACCGTCACGGTGTCGCTGAGCTGCACCAGACCCAGGTCGTGGGTGTGCCCGGCCGTGGTGTCGAGCGAGGTGGACAGGCACCGCATGTCCAGGGCGGCCGTGGCCGACTCGGGCACGTCGACCACGAACCGCCACCCCGGGCCGTTGGCCGGGTTGCGCCGGCTGGTGCGGACGACCCCGGCACCGGAGGTGAAGGTGAAGCCGGGTGCGACCGCCACCTGTCCGGCCCCGCAGGCGAGGTCGACGGTCCAGGTGCCGGCGGTCCAGGTGGTGGCCGTCGAGACGGGGTCCGAGACGAGCAGGGCGTGGGCGTGGCCGTCGTCGGTGGTGGTCCTGGAGGTGGTGCAGACGACCGTGACGTGGGCCTGGGCCTGGCCGGTGGTCGTGTTGTCGATCGTGCCGGTCCACCCGGTGCCGTCGGCGGTGGCGCTGCTGCGCAGGACCACGACGTCGGCGAACCCGCCCGTGCCCTGGTCGACCGCGTCGAGGCGCACGCTGCCGTCGGTGGCGACGTAGCCGGTGGGGCACGACGCGGTCGCGGTCGCCGTGCTGGCGGCCGGGGCAGCGAGGTTGCTCTCGACCTTGGTCACGTCGAGCTGGTGGCCCGCGCCACCGGAGGAGGCGGCGATGGGGTCGACCGTGGCGGTGATCGTCACGGTGCGGGTGGCGTCGGCCGCGAGCGAGCCGAGGTCGCAGCTGACGCCCTGCCCGGCGTGGGTGCAGGTGCCGCCGCCCGTGGCCGAGGCGCCGGCGTACGTCGTCCCAGCGGGCAGCGCGTCGGTGACCACGACGTCGCGCGCCGTGGCGGGTCCGGCGTTGCGGGCCGTGAGCGTGTAGGTGACGGTGTCGCCGGGCGCGGCCTGCGGGCGGTCGACGGTCTTGACGATCGAGAGACCGGCGTAGGCGAGGACCGGGACGACGACCGTGGCGGTGTTGTTGCTCGGGTCGGTGTCGCGCGGGTCCGCGACGGTCGCGGTCGCGGTGAGCGGGTCGACCGGGTTGCTGCCGACGGTGACGACGACGGCACGGGTCAGGCTCTCGCCCGGCTGCAGGTCACCGGCCGGCAGGGTGCACGTGACGGTGCGCGTGGCGGTGGCGTAGGAGCAGCCCGCCGGAGCGGAGACGAACGTGGTCCCGTCGGGGATGGCGACCGACAGGGTCGGGTGGGTCGGGGTGCCCGGCCCGGCGTTGGTCACCGTCGAGGTCAGGGTGAGCGTGTCGCCGGCGCCGACGCTGGTCGGCGTGGCCGTGACGGTCACGCCCAGGTCGACCGCGGTGACGATCGGGGTGCTCGTGGAGGCGGCGTTGTTGCTCAGGTCGGTCTCGGGCTCCGAGGAGCCGACGACGGCGTGGGTGTCGATCGTCGCCGCCGTGGTGGTGGCCGTGACCCGGGCCTCGACCAGGATCGGGGGTACGACGGCACCTGCGGCGACGGTGCCGAGGTCGCAGACCACGTCGTCCCCGTCCAGGGCGCACCGCGGGTCGAGGCTGGCGGCGTCGACGGCGAGGTCGTCCGGCACGGCGAAGCGCACCACGGTGTCGGCGGCGGGCGAGGTCCCGAGGTTGCGGACGTCGAGCTGCCACGTGGCGGTCTGCCCGGCGGTGAGCACCGCGGGGTCGCCCTGGATGCTGCTGGTCACGGCGAGGTCGACCGGGCGCACCTGCACCGCCGCCGTCGCCGAGTCGTTGCCCGGGGTGGGGTCGGTCTGGTCGGCGAGCACCGTCGCGGTGTTGGTGAGCGTGCGTCCGGCGGTGCCGACGTCGGGGCGCGTGGTGACCAGCACCGACGTGCTGGCGCCCTGGGCGAGCGGTCCGACCGCACAGGTGACCGTCGAGGCGCTGGGGGAGCTGACGCACCCCGAGTCGGCGGACACGAAGGTCATCCCGGCCGGGAGCGTGTCGACGACGGTGGACCCGGTCGACCGCGAGGGGCCGTGGTTGGTGACGGTCAACGTGTAGGTGACGTCGCCCCCGACGGCCACCGACGTCGCGCTCGGCGTCTTGGTCAGCGACAGGTCGGTGATCGCCACGGTCGGCACGCTGTCGACGGTGCTGTTGTTGTCGTCGGGGGAGTCGCCGCCGCCGGCCACGGTCGCGGTGTTGGCCACGGTGGCGGGGGCGGTGTCGGTGACGAGCACGGTCAGGCTGATCGACGGGTACGCCGCCCCGGCGGCCAGCACGTCGCTGCGCGTGCAGGTCACCGTGGCGGTGCCGCTGCAGGTCCAGCCGGAGCCGGTGGCCGAGACGAAGGTGAGGCCGGCGGGCAGCGTGTCGGAGACCGACACCTGACCCTGGGTCGCGACCGGCCCGACGTTGCTCACGCCGAGGGTGAAGGCGGCTTGGGCGCCCTGTACGAACGTGCCGCTGTGGGTCTTGGTGACCGCGAGGTCGGGAGCCGCGACGGTCACGTCGGCGGTCGAGACGGTGGTGAGCGCGGTGCCCAGCGACTGCGAGTTGTAGCTCGCCGTCGCGGTGTTGCGCACGACCGTGCCACCCGGGACCGCCGGGCTGGGTCCGTCGACGACGACGTCGAAGACGAGCGTGTAGCTCGCGTTGGGGGAGATCATGCCGCCCGCCGTCGCACTGGCTCCCGTGCCGAGGCGGGCGACCACGCGGTCGTTGGCGGCGTCGTACTCGGCCGTGTCGTCGCCGGCGGCGTCGGTGCGGGACGTGGCCGACCCGCCGGGCTGGGTCACCCGGATGCTGCCCGGGACGTAGGAGGTGTCGGCCGGCAGCGGGTCGCGCAGCACGAAGCCGGCGGCCCCGTCCTGGCCGGAGTTGGTGCCCGAGACGGTGTAGCGCAGCCGGTCGCCCTGCTCGACCCGGCCGCCGTTGACGTCGACGACCGACTTGGTCTGGTTGATCCGCGGTGCGTAGAGGTCGGTGGCGATCGTCACGACGCCGGGCGCGTAGACGTCACCCGAGGTCGTCAGGCCGATGGTCGCGCTGGTCGCGCCGTTGGCGATGTAGGAGTTGCCGACCGTCAGCATCGACTGCTCGAAGCCCAGGTTGTTGGGATAGCTCGGCGAGCCGGCGGCGCGGAGCACGCCGTTGCGGCTGCTGCGCGAGTCGAAGAAGTTGGTGGCCGGGTGCTGCGCGTCGCTCAGCGCGATGCCGTTGAGCGTGGCGGTGTCACCGACGAGACCGGTGTCGCCCTCGTAGGTGACGAAGCCGAGGGTCGAGGTGACCGCACCGGCCGGGGGCGTCTGGAAGCCCGAGACCGAGATGGATCCCGACGCGGAGCCGTTGATGGACTTGAGCCCGTCGAAGACCGTCAGGTTGCGGGCCGGCATCGAGGTGTCGCGGTAGGCGACCACGAGCGACCAGCCGCCGAGCCGGTCCGCGCCCGTGCCCGTCTGCAGGTTGGCGACCGTGTAGGTGCCCTTCCCGGCGGTGCGGACGCGCGTGGTCACGTCGACGAATCCCTGGTAGATCACGGAGCCGTCGTCGAGGGTCGTGGCGTTGAGGTTCGCGTAGCTCGAGTCGCCGGGCGCCTTGAAGCGGATCGAGCCGCGGGCGGAGGCGTTGGGGGCGGCGCTGCCGCTGGCGCCGGCCGTGACCTCTCCGCCCCAGTAGAGCCCGGCGAACAGCACGGTCGCTCCGGTGGGCAGGTCGAGCGTGGACTGGCTGGAGTTGAACGTGCTGGAGTCGCCGTCGACGTCGACGTAGACCATCGCGTAGTTGTTGTTGTTGAGCGCGCTGTCGGCCACGGCGGTCGGGCCCGATGTGCGCGCGGCCGTGCACCCCGGGGCGGACGCCTGGCAGGTCATCACGGTGTTGCCGACGATGTCGATGTCACCGGTGTCGTTGGCGGCGTAGCGGACGCCGAAGTTGCGGTCGGCCGCAGCGGCCGGTGACGTCGGCACCAGCGCGAGCAGCGTGGCGACCAGTGACAGCGTGATGACGACTCGATGGCGCGCGATCGAGCCCATTCCCCCCAGAAACGGCATGGCAGGAGTGTGCGGCGAGCGGCGGCGGATGTCCGGCAGTCGTGCGACTCGTTCCGGGGATGTGGATCCCCCGGGGGTCAACCGTGGATCTCTCGGCGTCGCCGTGGCACTCGAGTGGGTCGGCCGTGGGTGTGGGCAGGTCCGTCGCGGGGCTCCGTCGCGACCCGGAGCCGCGCCGCGTCGCTCGTGACCTCACCCCGAAGTAGACACCTCGGTCCGGATCCAATCCCCGGACGGTCGGCACCACGAACCACCGCCCGTAAGCAACAACCCCCTCCGACGTGAAAGGAGTTCTCATGAACTCCACGACCCGCAAGCGCACCACCAAGACCCTCGCCTCGATCGCCGGCCTGGCCCTCCTGGCCGTGCCCCTCGCCGCGTGTGGCAGCGAGGACGACAACGACTCGGGCAGCAGCTCCAGCAGCTCGAGCAGCTCCAGCAGCACCGCCAGTGTGCCGGAGCCGGTCGCCTCGATCGGCGACCTGAGCACCGACGGCGGCACCACCGCGGTCAAGCTAGACCCCGACACCCTCAAGGCCCTCGAGGGTCTCAAGGTCACGCCCGGCGTGTCCGGCACCGCCAAGCTCGAGGACGGCTCGATCATCTTCCCGATCACCGGCGGCAACGTGACGGTCTTCAAGAAGGACGCCGTCCCGCGCTACGTCGTCGGTCAGGTCCAGCACGAGGGCTCCGGCCTGACGCTGACCGCTGGCTCCACCGAGGTCACTGTCGGCAACTTCAACGTCGACCCCACCGTCTCGATCGTCTACGGGGACGTCATGGCCGGCAGCAAGGTCGTCGCCAGCAGCATCCCCGTCCTGCGCCTGGACGGTCGGACCCTGCAGACCCCGACGTTCGACAACGGCGAGGCCGTGCTCCAGGGCTCCGGCGTCTTCCTGACCGCCGGTGCGGCCGACCTGCTGAACCAGACGTTCGGCACCGACGCGTTGACCGACCAGACCAAGATCGGCGTCGCCACGATCACCGCCAAGATCCCGGCCTGATCACCGATCACCTGCTGATCACCCGCCGGTCACTCGCTGACCGAGGCTGATCGCGCTCCGAGCCTGGCCGCACCGACGCCTTCGTCGGTGCGGCCGGGCTCTGCTGCGTCCCGGGTACGGCGTCCCACCATCCGGCACGCGGCACCGCCGGCGCCGCGGACCTCGGGCTATGGTGGGCACGTCATGATGCGTCGACTTCTTCTTCGCTGCCGCAGCGAGGCTCCCGCCACCTAGGCCGCCGTCCTCCTCGCTGCGGAGAGAGTGCTGCGCCGGCACCCGCCCAGCCACCCAGCAGGAGAAGCACATGACCACCACGCCGAACCCCTCGACCGAGCACCCGACCGGCTCGCAGCAGTCCAGTGGCATGCCCCACGGACGCTACGAGCCGTTCATCCCGATCGACCTCGTCGACCGCACCTGGCCGACCAAGCGCATCGAGAAGGCTCCGCGCTGGTGTGCCGTCGACCTGCGCGACGGCAACCAGGCCCTCATCGATCCGATGAGCCCCGCCCGCAAGCTCGAGATGTTCACGCTGCTGGTCAAGATGGGCTACAAGGAGATCGAGGTCGGGTTCCCGAGTGCGAGCCAGACCGACTTCGACTTCGTGCGCCAGCTCATCGACGACGACCTCATCCCCGACGACGTCGTGATCCAGGTGCTGACCCAGGCGCGCGAGGAGCTCATCGAGCGCACCTACGAGGCCATCCGGGGCGCCAAGCAGGCCATCGTCCACCTCTACAACTCCACCTCGACGTTGCAGCGTCGGGTGGTCTTCGGCCTCGACGAGGACGGCATCGCCGACATCGCGGTCCAGGGCGCGCGGCTGTGCCGGAAGTACGAGGAGGGCGTCCCCGAGACCCGGGTCTTCTACGAGTACAGCCCCGAGTCCTACACCGGCACCGAGCTCGAGTTCGCCGTCCGCGTCTGCAACGAGGTGCTCGAGGTCTTCGAGCCGAGCGCCGAGAAGCCGGTCATCATCAACCTGCCGGCGACCGTCGAGATGACCACGCCCAACGTCTACGCCGACTCCATCGAGTGGATGCACCGTCACCTCGCCCACCGCGAGCACGTCGTGCTGTCGCTGCACCCCCACAACGACCGGGGCACCGCCGTCGCCGCGGCCGAGCTCGGCTACCTGGCCGGCGCCGACCGCATCGAGGGCTGCCTGTTCGGCAACGGCGAGCGCACCGGCAACGTCTGCCTGGTGACGCTCGGTCTCAACCTGTTCACCCAGGGCATCGACCCCGAGATCGACTTCTCCGACATCGACGACGTACGCCGCACCGTCGAGTACTGCAACCAGCTGCCGGTCCACGAGCGGCACCCCTACGGCGGTGACCTCGTCTACACCGCGTTCTCCGGCAGCCACCAGGACGCGATCAAGAAGGGCTTCGAGGCCCTCGAGCGCGACGCGGCCGCTGCGGGACACGGCGTCGACGAGCACCCGTGGGCGGTGCCCTACCTGCCGATCGACCCCAAGGACGTCGGCCGGTCCTACGAGGCCGTCATCCGCGTCAACAGCCAGTCCGGCAAGGGCGGCGTCGCCTACATCCTCAAGACCGAGCACAAGCTCGACCTGCCGCGGCGTGCTCAGATCGAGTTCAGCCGGGTCATCCAGCAGCACACCGACGCCGAGGGCGGCGAGGTCACCCCCGCCGAGATCTGGGCCGCGTTCCGCGCCGAGTACCTCGACCGCGAGACCCCGCTGCGGCTCGACTCCGTCCACACCAGCTCGGCGGCCGGGGAGAAGGACGCCCTCACCGTCGGGGTGTTCGTCGACGGAGAGCTGCGCAGCCTCGAGGGAGTCGGCAACGGACCGCTGTCGGCCTTCTGCGACGCCATCAACGGGCTCCCGCAGGACTACGACGTCCGGGTCCTCGACTACAGCGAGCACGCGCTCAGCGCCGGCGGCGACGCGATCGCGGCGGCGTACGTCGAGTGCGCGGTCGGCGACCACGTCGTGTGGGGCGTGGGGCTCGACGCCAACATCGTCACCGCCTCGCTCAAGGCCGTGATCAGTGCGGTCAACCGGGTCGGCTGAGCGACCCGCCCGACCGCTGCCCTAGGGTCCACTGCGTGTTGGTCTCCGAGCGCATCGGCCAGTTCTTCCTCGAGAGCGGCTCGGGGCGCGACCGACTCGAGTACACCGAGTACGGCGGCGGCGACCAGTGGGTCGTGCTCGTCCACGCCCAGCTGATGGCTCGACGCATGCACCGGCCGCTGGCGCGGGCCCTGGCGGCGCAGGGCGTGCACGTGGTCACCCTCGACCTGCTCGGGCACGGCCGGTCCGACCGTCCCGCCGACCCGTTGGTCTACTCGGTGACGGCCTTCGGTGAGCAGGTCCTGGCGCTGCTCGACCACCTCGGCGCCGCCGAGGCCGTCGTCGGTGGCACGTCGCTGGGGGCCAACGTGTCGCTCGAGGTCGCCGCCCTCGCGCCCGACCGGGTCCGGGGCCTGGTCCTGGAGATGCCGGTCCTCGACAACGCCGTCGAGGCCGGCATCGTCGCGTTCGCGCCGCTGATGTTCGCCGCTCGGTTCGCGCCGCTCGCCGTCAGCGGCGTGCGCCGGATCACCAAGGCCGTGCCCCGCGGGGTCGTCCCCTTCTGGGCCGGCGTCGTGCTCGACACCGGCAACCAGCAGGCCGGTTCGATGGCCGCCGTCATCCACGGCATCTTCTTCGGCCGGATCGCGCCGTCGTCGGCCGCGCGTCGAGCGATGACCATGCCCGCGCTGGTCGTCGGTCACCCCGCCGACCCGATCCACCCCGCCGCGGACGCCGCGATGCTGGCCGACGAGATGCCCGGGGCGACGTTCGTGACCGCCCACAGCATCCTCGAGTGGCGGGTGCGGCCCGAGCGGCTCGACCAGGCGGCGGTCGAGTTCGTCCTCGGGTGCTGGAAGCGACCGGCCCGCCGTCGCGCGCGTCGTACGGGGGGCGCGACCAGGGAGCAGGGATGATGGGCGCATGCCCGTCTACCGCGACGAGGCGGTCGTGCTGCGCACCCACAAGCTGGGGGAGGCCGACCGCATCATCACCCTGCTGACCCGGCACCACGGCCGGGTCCGCGCCGTGGCCAAGGGCGTGCGTCGTACGACCTCGAAGTTCGGCTCGCGGCTCGAGCCCTTCACCCACGTCGACCTCCAGCTGGCCGAGGGCCGCAACCTCGACATCGTCACCCAGGCCGAGACCCGCTCGCTCTTCCACGCCGGCATGGGCAGCGACTACGACCGCTACACCTCGGGCACCGCGATGCTCGAGACCGCCGAGCGCCTCGTGACCGAGGAGAAGGAGCCCTCGCTCCAGCAGTTCCTGCTGCTCGTGGGCGGCCTGCGCGCACTGTCGGACGCCGACCGGCGGCCCCTGCAGGTGCTCGACTCCTACATCCTGCGCTCGCTCTCCGTCGCCGGCTACGCCCCGACCTTCACCCACTGCGCCCACTGCGGCATCGAGGGCCCGCACCGATGGTTCAACCCCTCGATGGGCGGCGTCCTCTGCGTCACCTGCCGCCTCCCGGGCTCCGCCGCTCCGGCCCCCGAGACGCTGCTGGTGCTCGGCGCGCTCCTCGCTGGCGACTGGGCCGTCGTCCACGCCGCCGACGAACGGCACCTGCGCGAGGCCAGCTCGCTGGTCGCCGCGTTCCTGACCTGGCACCTCGAGCGGCAGCTGCGCTCCTGGGCCCACATCACGCGCTGACGCGACAGCAGCCGTCGCCTGGGCGCGGGATCATCCAGCCCGGCGCGTCAGGGTCAGCCGCGTGGGGGCGACCACCCACCCGACCCCGGCGCACAGCAGCGGTACGCCGAGCACGAGCAGTCCCAGTGGCGCCCATGGGACCGGCGTGCCGGGGGTGCCGACCACCTGGAGCAGGGAGGCGCCGCCGGCCAGGCCCAGCAGCAGGCCGAGGCCGGAGCCGAGCCCGCCGACGTAGAGCGCGTGCCCGGCCGAGGTCGCGCGGCGCAACCACGGCGGGGCGCCGACGGCGGCCAGGGTCGCAGCGTCCTCGCGGGCCTCGGCGGCCGACAGGGCGACGATCAGCCCGACCACAAGGCCGGTCACGACCAGCACTCCGAGCGCCCCGGCCAGCACCAGTGCACCTTGGTCCACCCTGTCGTAGCTCTCGAGCCCGGTGAAGGCCGAGATGCCGTGGAGCGAGAGCCGCTCGGAGTCCTCGGCGTGCAGGCCGTCGGGGCCGGCCACCCACCACGCGTCGGGGTTGACGCGCAGGGTGGTGGCGCCGAGGTCGGCTGCGGTCTTCACGGAGATCCAGGCTGCTGCGTCGGTCGCCCAGGACGTGTCCACGTGGACCTGGACAGCAGGCAGGCTCAGGTCGCGCTGTCCGTGTCCGGCGTGCATCGTGAGTCGTCCCGAGGGTGCGGAGGCGACCGTGAGGGCCGAGCCCTCGGCGAACGCGGCGCGGGCCTTGTCGGACACCCCGGCCCGGGCCAGCAGTGCGTCGTCGACGACCCAGACGGGCTCGCCCCCCGGGCCGACCAGGTCGCGCCACCGTCGGACAGGCGTCCACGTCATCAGCAGCTCCTCGGCGCCGACGACGTCGTGCAGGGTGCGACTGAGCGCGGCGATGCTCGGGGCGTCGACCCCCTGCCCCTCGGCCAGGGAGATCACGCCGACACCGTCGGGCAGCCCGCTCCCGGTGTCCGACTCGGGGATCGAGTCGGCGGCCGAGACACCCATCCCGGCGAAGACCGCGCCCATGGTCACGATGCCGACGGCGAGCACCGCGGCCGTCGTACGGCCCCGGTTGCGGGTGGCGTCGCGGGTGGCCAGGCGCCAGGGGAGCCAGCCGCGCGTGCTGGTCCGGCCGGCGGCCGAGATCAGCCACGGCAGGGCCAGCGTCGTGCCGACGAGGACGACCAGGGCGCACAGCCCGCCGAAGACGACGGGAACGAGGGATGCCGCGGGAGCCACGGTGCCGGGATCGACCGCGCTGCCGTCGGGGGCGGCGGCCGCCGGCGGGGTGGCGAAGGTGCGGGCGATCCACGAGCCGCAGACCACGAGCCCCAGCAGCCCCGCGCCGACGAGGCCCAGACCGGGGTTGCGGAACCGGTGGCGGTGCCCGGACGCGACCGCGACGTGCCCGTCGAGGGCCTGGACCGCGGTCATCCGACCGATGCCCCACGCCGGGATCGCGGCGGCGAGCACCGCGCTGACCACGCCGAGGACCGCGACGACCAGGATGGTGCCGACCGAGAACGAGTAGTCGTAGTAGGTCGTCGATCCCAGCCGTCCCAGCGTCCCGCGGCCCCAGCCGAGGACCGCCAGCCCGCCGCCGGTACCGAGCACGGCGGCCAGGACGCCCACCCAGAGTCCCTGCGCCAGGACGGTACGGCGGACGTCGGCCGGGGAGGCCCCGGTGGTGATGAGCAGGCCCAGGGTGCGGGCCTGGCGTCGCGCGCCGACGGCGAACGCGGCGCCCACCAGCACGAGCACCTCGGTCAAGCCAATCCCGAGGACCACGGCGCCCGCGGCAACCGCAGCCGGATCCGCGGGGGTGGGAGTCGGGGCGGACTGACCCCAGGCGCGCGGGTGCTCCGCGGCGTCGCGCATCCACGACGAGATCCCGTGGGCAGCCAGGTCGTCGTGCAGCTCGATCGCCTCGGCGGTCGACAGGTCGGGCAGGTCGACGAGGTACCTGGGCATCCACGGACCACCGGCGTAGGCGTCACGGGTGACGCCCTCGAGGACGGAGGTGCCGGGCGGCAGCACAAACGAGCGGGGGTCGTGGATGGTCGTGTCGACGACGGGGTCGATGATCCCGACGACCCGCAGCGCGGTGCCGTCCGCGAGAGCCACGCTGGCGTCATCGGCCGGCTCCGCCCCGTCGAGGAGACCGAGCTCGTCGGCCACCAGCCGGGGGATGGCGACCTCGTCGGGTGCCGACGGCGCACGGCCCGCCACGAGCGGATCGGTGGTGCCGTGGACCAACGGGTCGTCGAGGTCGGCGATGGTGGCGACGAAGGTGCCGCCGGTGGCGAGCTGGAACTGCACCTCACCGGTCTGCGTCACGCGTGAACCGGGTGGCAGGAGGCTCGCGAGGTCGACGGCTCCGGGGGCGCGTCGCTCGGCGCGTGCGGCTCCTCGGGGCTCGTCGTAGATGGCGTAGCGGCCCTGGTCCTGGAGCGTCGAGGTCACGGTCGGCCAGGGGGTCACGGTGATCTTGGCGTCGGCGGACCCGTAGTCGGTCTGGAGGGAGTTGGCGGAGTAGAAGTCCTCGGTCAGCTCCAGCGTCGAGGCGACCACGGCGGCCGTGATCGGCAGCGCCACCAGGAGCGTGAGGACCGCGGTGCGGATGCGGTGGGCGAGGAGGTCGCGCCAGGCGATCCGCAGTGCGGGACGCCAGCGGTTGATCCGCTTCACGACTCAGACCTCCGCGAGCAGCGACTCGGGCCCAGCCGACTGGCCGGTGTCGTCGACTGCGGCACCGTCGCGCAGGAAGACGACCCGGTCGGCCCAGGCCGCGTGGCCGGCGTCGTGGGTCACCAGGAGGGCCGCGACCCCGCGAGCGCAACGCTCACGGAGCAGACGCATCACCTGCTCCCCGGTGCCCGAGTCGAGGGCGCCGGTCGGCTCGTCGGCCAGGATGAGGGTGCGCTCGCCGACCACCGCACGGGCGATCGCGACCCGCTGCTGCTGCCCGCCGGACATGTCCTGAGGCAGCCGGTCGGCCAGGTCGGCCAGGCCGACGTCGGCCAGCGCCTCGCAGGCGTGGCCGCGCGCGACCCGGGCGCGCACGCCGTCCAGCTCGAGGGGGAGCGCGACGTTCTCGGCCGCCGTGAGCGACGGGATGAGGTTGAAGTCCTGGAACACGTAGCCGACCTTGTGCCGTCGCAGCCTGGCCAGGTCGCGCGGTGCCAGGTCGCCGAGCTCGACCCCGTCGACGAGCACCTGCCCGGCCGTCGCGCGGTCGAGGCCACCGGCGAGGTTGAGCAGGGTCGACTTGCCGGACCCGCTGGGCCCCATCACCGCCACCAGCTCGCCGACAGCGACGTGGATGGTCAGACCGCGCAGCGCGTGGACGGCGGCGTTGCCGGTGCCGTGGATGCGGTCGACGTCGACCAGGGAGAGGGCGTTCATCGGGCGGTCTCCTTCGTGGGGGCGGGGACGGTGGTGGGGCGGGAAGCGGTCGCGGGGCGGACTCGGGTGAGGGTCAGCTCGCAGTGGTCGAGCCACCGCAGCTCGGCCTCGGCCATGAAGCGCAGGTTGTCGAGCACGAGGGTCCACGCGAGGTCGTCGCCCTCACCGTCACGCTTCAGGCGGGTCAGCTCCTGGAGCCGCTGCATGGTCGAGGTGCGCTGGGCCTGCACCACGGAGCGGACGTCGAGGTCCGGTGTCGCGGCGGCCAGGGCGAGCTTGATCGCGAGCTCGTCGCGGGGCCGGTCGCCGAGCGTGATCGGTCGGGTCCACCAGGTGCGCACGGTCTCCCGGCCGAGGTCGGTGAGCTGGTAGCGCTGGCGGCCCTCCCCGTCGACGTCCAGGGCGCTCACCTGTCCGTCGCGCTCGAGCCGGGCCAGCGTCGAGTAGACCTGGCCGATGTTGAGCGGCCAGGTGGACCCGGTGGTGTGCTCGAACTCGGCACGCAGCTGGTAGCCGTACATGGGGCCACGGTCGAGGAGGGCCAGGAGGCCGTGCGGGATGCTCATGGATACGGAGTATGCATACCGCGTACGCACATCGCAAGGACCGGACATCTTGGCGCGTCGGCATCGACCGGGTGCCCCGTGGGTGGGAGCGGGGAGGACGGCGTCTCTCGAGGAGCGCGGGCGTCAGGCGGCGAAGGTGTCGATCGCCAGGGTCAGGTCGTCCCCGGTGTGGTCGCGTTGCAGGTCGCTGAGGATCCGTGCTGCCGCGGGCAGGCTCGCCGAGTCGGCGGCCAGCACGACGCCGACGAGGTGGGCTGCGGGGACGAGCAGGAGCGCAGCGCGGTAGCCGGGCAGCCGACCGTTGAGGTACAGCTGACCGGACGGACCGAGGGCCCATCCCAGGCCGTACCTCATCGGGTCTCCCGCCCGGGTGCGCGCGGTCCGCGTCGGCTCCAGGAGGTCCGGCTCGTCGAGGAGGTGCTCACCGAACGACAGCACGTCCTCCACCGTCGAGCACAGGCCGCCGCTGGGTCGCCGGCCGCGAGGGTAGGCCGTGCCTGCGACCCGTCGTCCCCGGTCGTCGCCGGGCGTGAGGTCCGGCGGGACGGCGAACGACGTGCTGGCGAGCCCCCACGGCCTCAGGACCAGGCTCTCCACCGCCTCCTCGAAGGGCTCGCCCGTCAGGGTCGCGACCAGCGCACCGGCCAGGAAGTAGTTGCCGTTGTAGTACTCCCAGCGCAGTCCGGGCGAACGGATGCTGCCGGCTCGGACGACGAGCCGGGCGGCGTCGAGGGCGACTCCGTCGTGGTCCCCGAGGCGGGCGATGTCGTCCCCGGAGACGGTCGGTGCGAGCCCCGAGGTCTGCGCCAGCACCTCGGCGATGGTGAGGTCGCGATCAGCAGCCCAGTCCGCCCTCAGCCCGGGCAGCACGTCGAGCACCGGCGCGTCCAGACCGATGCCGGCACGCTGCGTCGCCCGGAGGACGGCAACGGCGGTGAGGGGCTTGGTCAGTGACGCGACTCGAAAGGACGACGCGGTGGTGGCGCGGCCGATGCCCACGGACTCCCTGACCCTGTCCACACTCGTGCCGACGACCGCGTGCCCCGCCGCTGCGCGAAGCGGGGCGACGTCCACTCGCTCCAACCCGGCCACGTCAGGAGCCTATCGACGGTGTGCTCGAGTCCCCGACGTGCTGGAGGCGAGACGTCAGACCGCGACCGGTCCGAGGACGGCGTGCGGGGCCTTCGTCGCGTGAGCCCAGTAGCGGTCGCCCCACGACCAGTGCCACCACTCGGTGGGGTAGTTGATCAGGCCGGCCCCACTCATCGCCCGGTGCAGCTCGAGGCGTAGGAGCCGTGCCTCGTGCCCAATGCCGGGGTGGTGGGTGTAGCAGCGTCCGTCCGACGCCTCGGGCGAGGCGTCGATCGGGCACCCCAGGTCGAGAACCTGTCCGTCGTTAGTCGTCAGCAGCACGTCGACGGCTGCTCCGGCCGTGTGCGGGGCGATCTCCGGAGGAGACACGAAGCGGCTGGCGAGTCGGTGTGCCTCGACCTCGGTGAGGCCGGGTCGCTCGGTGCGCAGGCGTGCGGCGTAGCGCTCGAAGTAGAAGCGCTGCAGGGCAGGCGGACGCCAGCCCTCGTTGAGGGCGAGCACGAGGTCGTCGGGGAGTGCGGCCGCTGCGTCGACGAGTCGGTCGAGCACGGGCTGCCGCAGGTGACGGGCGTCGGTCGTCTCGCCGGTGAACGCGATGAGTCCGTCGGTGTCGACCAACGCAGCGTCCGAATCGGCGACCGGGATCGACACCACGGCGGGATCGGACATCAGCACCACGTCGTCCCAGGTCATCCGGGAGACGCTAGCTCCGCCACGGGGGTCGGCCACGGTCGGGGTCGGCCGCCGCTCGGTCCTGGCCGTGGTCGCGTTCCTCGGCGTGACCCACCGCGCGTGGCAGACGTGCGGGACCGGTCGCACTGACCTGCACGCCGACGACCGGACGCCACACGGTTGCCTAGGGTGGGGCTGTGAAGCGTGCCGTACGTCCCCCCACCCCGCACCCGTCCGGGGCTCGACCGCCGGCGATCCCGGCGCAGTTCGTGCCGAAGCACGTCGCGATCGTGATGGACGGCAACGGGCGCTGGGCCAAGGAGCGTGGGCTGCCGCGGACCCGAGGGCACGAGGCGGGGGAGTCCTCGCTGTTCGACGTGGTCGAGGGGGCGATCGAGATCGGCGTCAAGGCCGTCTCGGCCTACGCGTTCTCGACCGAGAACTGGACGAGGTCTCCTGAGGAGGTCAAGTTCCTCATGGGCTTCAACCGCGACGTCATTCGTCGGCGGCGCGACGAGATGCACGAGCTCGGGGTCCGGGTGCGATGGGCCGGACGCGCGCCCCGGCTGTGGAAGTCGGTGATCAAGGAGCTCCAGGTCGCCGAGGAGCTCACCCGCGACAACGACGTGCTCACGCTGACGATGTGCGTCAACTACGGCGGTCGCGCCGAGCTCGCTGACGCCGCCCGCTCCATCGCGCGCGAGGTCGCGGCCGGCAGGCTCAACCCCGACAAGGTCGACGAGAAGACCTTCGCCAAGCACCTCTACGTGCCCGAGCAGGCCGAGGCCGACCTCGTGTGGCGGACCTCCGGCGAGCAGCGCCTGTCCAACTTCGTGCTGTGGCAGGCGGCGTACGCCGAGATGGTCTTCACCGACATCCTGTGGCCCGACGTCGATCGGCTCGCGCTGTGGCGGGCGATCGAGATCTACGCCGAGCGCGACCGGCGCTACGGCCGGGCCTGACGGTCAGTCGTCGAGGTCCTGTCGAGGAGTACGTCGGCTGAGGTGCGAGGAGCCCCGGCGACGAGCCTCGAAGCCACCGCAGCCGACCTCTCGACCGCACGGCGCCCCGTGATCCACGGATCGCTGGGCGCCCGGGCCCCACGCGGAGCCGACCGCACGGCGCATGTCACGGGGGTGCGGCCGCCGTGCCGGTGCGGCCCGCAAGGCTGGGCCGGCGGCAGCCTGGCCAGGCGGCGCGGGTCGGCGGCACGAGCCGTGCGCCCGTGACAGATCGACTCAGTGCTCGTCGTAGTGCTCGTCGTGCGCGGCGTGCCGGTGCCCGTCGTGGACGTAGTCGACGTGGTCGTCGTGGGGTACGGCGACGTGGCCGCACTCGGGCCCGTGGTCGTGGTCGTGCACCTCGTGGTCGTCGCTCACCTCGTGTCCGAGCGGCTCGTCGACGTACGGCGTCTGCAGGCGACTGCGGTGCCGCAGCCACGCTGCGACGGGCCAGGTCACGGCGAAGCCCAGCAGCGACAGCAGGACGATCGTGGGGCCGGGTGCGACCTGGGCGCGGTAGGACGCGAACGCCGCGACCACCAGGCCGCCGACCGAGGCGAGCGCGCCGAGGAGCATCGCCGCGCCGATGGTCGTGCGGAACGAGCGCGACAGCTGCTGCGAGGTCGCGACTGGCACCACCATCAGCGCGGAGACGAGCAGCAGGCCGACCGTGCGCATGGCGACGGTGACGCTGACGGCCGCGAGCACGGCGACGAGCAGGTTGTAGGACCGCACGCGGAGTCCGGCCACCATCGCGAACTCGGCGTCCTGCGCGACGGCGAAGAGCTGGGGAGCCAGCCCGACGCACACGGCGATCACGATCGCGGCCAGCACCATCGTGACGACGACGTCGCCGGCCGAGATCGTGGTGATCGAGCCGAAGAGGTACTGCTGGAGGCGCGCTGCGCTCTGGTTGCCCAGGCCCGTGACCAGGACGCCGCCGGCCAGCCCGCCGTAGAACAGCAGCGCGAGCGCCACGTCGCCGTTGGTGTGGCCGCGCTCGCGGATCAGCTCGATCGCGACCGCGCCGAGGACCGCGACGACCACGGCCGTCCAGGTCGGCGACCACCCGGTCAGCAGCCCGATCGCGACCCCGGTCACCGCGACGTGCCCGATGCCGTCGCCCATCAGCGCGAGCCGGCGCTGCACCAGGTAGGTGCCGACGGCCGGCGCGGCCAGGCCGGTGAAGAGCGCGGCCAGCAGGGCCCGCTGCATGAACGGCAGGCTGAACAGCTCGGCGGGGCTCATCGTGGGGTGGTCATCGGTCGCGCTCCAGGGGAGAGGCCACGTGGGGCACGTGGTCGTGGCGGCGTACGGCGTGGGCGTGGCCGCAGTCCGGACCGTGCGGCTCGCCGTCGGGTACGACGACCGGCGGGCCGTCGTGGGAGATGCGGCCGTCGCGCATGACGACCGTCCGGTCGACCAGCGGGGCCAGGGGGCCGAGCTCGTGGGCGACCAGGACGACGGTCGTGCCGCGCGACTTCAGGGCGCCGAGCGCGTCGGCGAGCACGTGCTGGTGGTGCAGGTCGACGCCGGCGGTGGGCTCGTCGAGGAGGAACAGCTCGGGGTCACCGGCCAGGGCGCGTGCGATGAGCACCCGCTGCTGCTGCCCGCCCGACAGCGTGCCGACGCCGTCGCGGGCCCGGTCGCCGAGCCCGACGAGGGCGATGGCCTCGTCGACGGCGCTGCGGTCGGCGGCGGACAGGGGGCGCAGCAGGCGACGTCGGGTGAGGCGGCCGGAGCTGACGACCTCGCGCACCGACGCGGGCACGCCGGACGCCGCGCCGCTGCGCTGGGGCACGAACCCGATGCGCCGCCAGGCGTCGAACGAGGCGAGGGGGGTGCCGAAGAGCCGCAGCTCGCCGCGGGTCAGCGGCCGCAGCCCGACCAGGGCTCGCACCAGGGTGGACTTGCCGGAGCCGTTGGCACCGAGCAGTGCGACGAACTGGCCGTGGGGGACGGTCAGGTCGATGCCGCGCAGGACCGGACGCCCGCCGATCGCGACGGCCCCGTCGGTCAGCTCGATCGGGTGGTCGGGGGCGGAGGTCAGCGACATCCGTCGGCCTTGCGCAGGGCGGCGAGGTTGCCGCGCATCAGGGTCAGGTAGTCGTCGTCGGCGGTCTCGTCGGTCAGGCCCTCGATCGGGTCGAGCACCGCGGTGGCGACCCCCATGTCGTCGGCGAGCGAGCGGGTGAGCCGCGGGCTGGCGAGACGCTCGGAGAAGACGGTCGTGAGCCCCTCGTCGTCGATGAGCTGCTGCAGGTCGGCGAGCGTGGCGGGGGTCGGCTCGGCGTCGGGCGTGAGCCCGGCCACCGGGGCCACCTCGATGCCGTAGCGCCCCAGGTAGCCGAAGGCGTCGTGCGAGACCACGATCGTGTGGCGCTCGCAGTCGGCCAGGCCGGAGGAGAAGGCCCGGTCGAGCCCCTCGAGGTCGGTGCGCAGCGCGGCGGCGTTGGCGGCGAAGTCGTCGGCGTGGGCGGGGTCGATGTCGGCGAGGTCGTCGGCGAGGTGGTCGCCCAGGTCGGCCATCTTGAGCGGGTCGAGCCAGAAGTGCGGGTCGAGCTCGCCGTCGTGGTCGTGGCCGTCGTCCTCGGAGTGCGCCTCGTCGCCGTGGTCGTCGCCGTGCTCGTCGCCGTGGTCGTCGAACGGCTCCAACCCGACCACCGCGGCCGCGTCGACGACCTCGCCGGCTGCGTTCTGGGCGACGGCGTCGTCGACGGCCGGCTGCAGGCCCTGCTCGTGGACGACGAGGTCGGCCCGGGCGATCTCGGCGGTCTCGCGGATCGTCAGCTCGAGATCGTGGGGCTCGGTGCCC